>NZ_CP049888.1:971328-1295104 GCF_011304355.1 Weissella coleopterorum
ATTATTTCTACGGTTGTTTTAGGTATCATGGTGGGAATCAGTTCATTAATATTAAGTTTATTTTTAGATAAAGTTGAACAGTTTTTCTTGAGTTTCAAAGAATCAGCTGACATGCCTAGTGCTATCATGATTACTGGAAACCATCGCCTTATGTCAGTGATCATCGGTGGGGTTGTCGCGACTGCCATTTGGTATATTTTACGAACCAAATTTAAGCCAATCATCAGTATTAATCAAGCTTTAAAGGGTCAACAGATGCCGTGGGTTCAAACAATCATTGATGTCTTAATTCAGATTATGTTTGTGGGAACTGGTGGATCGGTGGGACGTGAGTTAGCTCCCCGTGAGGCCGGGGCCATGTTGGCACAACGCTGGTCTAATTTGATTAATAAGTTAGGCTTGTCTAAAATCACACTGGAAGACCAACAGTTATTAATTGCAGCCGCTGCCGGGGCGGGATTTGCAGGAATCTACATTGCACCTATTACGGGGATGTTATTCTGTGTTGAAATATTATTAAAAAAAATAACCCCTAAAACAGTGGCGGTGAGTCTTGGTATGAGTGTTATTTCGATGCTCATAGGTACTCTGGTAAAAGGTTTTAAGCCTTACTATTTAATTCACGATACTCATTTCAATTTCAGAATACTCCCGTTTGTTTTAATTGCTGGTCCTCTTATTGGAATCGCAGGCGCATTATTTCGCAAAGCATTTCAGTGGGCTGATCAATTTCAAGCAAAAAACAAACAAATATTATGGCAGTTACCATTAGCAGCCATATTAACCGGTTTAGTGGCAACGGTTTTCCCACAAATTATGGGGAATGGCCGTGCATTAGCACAACTATCTATGAATTATAGTCATCAATTTTTTATTGGAATTCTGATATTTGGTGCCTTAGCGAAAGCCCTTGTGACAGTTTTAACCATTCGTGCTGGAGCATCAGGAGGAACTTTAACTCCTTCGATCGCGATCGGATCAGCATTAGGTGTTTTGATCGGGCTTGGCTTTCATTTACTGGGCTTTCCAATTTCATTGAGTCAAGCAGCATTAATAGGGGCTGCAATTTTATTATCTGCTTCACAACAGGCGCCGTTAATGGCATTATTTATGATTTTTGAAGTTAGTCATCTGGATTATTCTGCATTTTTACCGTTAGGTCTAGGTGTAACAATCGCAGTTATTATTTCTCAATTATATTTTAAAGGTCGATTGTAACCTTGGATATTTATTATCCTTGTTACATATTTAATAGTACAATTTAGTTCGCAAAGACATTTCAGATATAATAACTAAAAAATAAATCAGTAATCTAAAGTATTAAAAATTATAAGGAGTTAATTATGTTTCTAGCTATTAAATAAATGTTACATGAAAAACTACGTTATGGTTTGATCGTAGCTTTAATTTTTCTTGTTAGTTATCTACTAATTATTCTAAGTGGATTAGCTACCGGTTTGGCCAATCTTAATAAAGCTGCAGTAACCGAATGGCAAGCGAATAAGATTGTATTAAATCGTTACGCCGAAGGAAAGCTGCCACAATCATTTCTTTCGCCCGCGGTGGTTGATATCTTATCAAAAAACGGTTCCAAAGTTTCTCAATACAGCACCTTAGTCAAATCAGCATCAGGTTTAAAAGAGAATGTCCAATTAATCGCTGTTGATCCCGAGTCTTTTATTGTTAAAAATCTACAAATCACAAACGTACGGCCAAGTGAAAATATCAACGAAGGTTTAGTATCTGATAAATTTAAAAAAGATGGTTTCAAGATAGGCGATTTCATTCAAGTCGCCAATTCGGATATAAAAATTAAAATTACTGGATTTACCCCCCGAGCAACCTTGAGTGCTTTACCGGTCGTTTATACTTCCTTTCAAACAATTAAGCCATTAAATGGTGGTGTAATCAATGCAGTGGTCTTTAGACAAGTACCTAAGAATATCAAAATCCCCAGGGAGGTTGAACAATATCCAATTCCTCAATTTATTGATAAGCTACCTGGCTATAATGCACAACAGCTAACTTTCAACTTTATGATTGGATTTTTGTATATTATTATTCTAATTGTTATTTCGATCTTCTTATACATTTTGACTGTTCAAAAATTACCAAACCTTGGTGTATTGAAAGCGCAAGGCATTTCAACACAATATTTGGTCATAAGTACCTTATTTCAATCCTTTATAATGTCATTGATTGGTGTGATCTTAGCAATCATTTTGAGCGAAGGAACTGCAGTAGTCTTACCAACTGAAGTCCCGATTACAATTGATCCTGGCAATACCTTAATTACCGGATTAGGTATTATCATAACGTCCTTATTAGGCGCCTTAATACCCATTCGGCAAATTACTAAAGCTGACCCATATAAAATTATTGGAGGTTAACAATGTCAATTTTAATTTTTTATTCTGTGACAAAAATTTTCGGGGAATATAGTAGTAAAACTATTGCACTTGATAATATAAACTTTCAAGCTCAAAGTGGTCAGTTAATCCTCGTCGTTGGTCCATCTGGTTCCGGAAAAACAACTTTCCTAACCATTGCGGGGGGGTGCAGACGCCAAGCGCAGGTGAAGTTACTATTAATGACCAACAGATCGATAGCTTATCCAAAAAAGAGCAGACGAAACTTCGCTTAGAAAAAATCGGCTTTGTTTTACAATCGTATAATCTTATTCCATTTCTAACGGTGGAGGAACAATTCAGATTAGCCGATAAAATTAAGAAAAACAATGTAAATACTGCACAAACGCAAAAATTATTATATGATCTAGGTTTAACAAATTTGCTAAATAAATACCCTAATCAATTGTCCGGTGGACAAAGCAATTGCCAGAGCTTTATACACCAATCCCGAATATATTCTTGCTGATGAACCAACGGCAGCATTAGATACTGATCGTTCATTTGCAGTCATAGATATGCTTAAAAACTTAGCACACGACCGTAATAAAATTATTATTGTCGTGACCCACGATTTAAGATTTAAAAAAATGGCGGATAAAGTTTATCAAATCATCGATGGTAAAATGGAACAACTTTAGCGGAAAGGAGTATGTGTTTTTTTGTGACCTAGCCCCTCTAATTCTAAAATAACCCTCCGTAAAATAGGATTAGTCCAATTTACGGAGGGTTATTATTGATCAGGAAGTAAAATAATAGTCACAAATGATTTGTGCTCGATCCACAAACCAAAATTTGCAGCACATTAAACCCAGGTCTACACACATAATAAAAGTTACCTCAGTTCAAATATTTATAGACGTATCGAATACACATTACTAAAAACAACAAATTGATTCATTAGATTGAACTAATGAAACTAACTAGTTAGATGATTTAATATATAGACTCATAGTATCACAATTGACATCTGTAAACGAATCTCTTATAATTAGATTTACAGATGTAGATTGTAAAAAAGGAGGCTTTTAGGATGCCAAAAATAAATTCTGCCATGTCCGCGGCTGAATTATCTGTCATGCATGTCATTTGGGCCCAAGGGAAAATTAAAAGTCGTGAGTTGATTGATATTCTACAACAATCTCAAACTTGGTCAGATTCAACGATTAAAACCTTACTCGGTCGTTTGGTCAAAAAAGAAATTTTAGCAACTTTACGTAATGGTAAAGAACTAATCTATATACCGACAGTGGATGAAGCGTATATCACAAATCAATACACACAAGATATGTTTAGCCAATTCTGTGACCATCATAAAGGTGAAGCGATTACCAATTTAGTCCAAACATCTCCGTTAAGTCAAAGTGATATCAAAAGCATGATGGCAATTTTAATGGACCGCCTTAGCGATGCACCGGCAGAAATTGAATGTCATTGTCTACCTGAACAATGTGCACATAGCCATACTTAAAGCTAAAATACAAAGGAGAAACTCATGACTCAAATCAGCGTCTTAATTGTTGGTATTATTTTAATCGTATTAATTACTTGGTGGTTTTTCGGTAAACATCAGGTCGAAACGAAGGAGGCTAAGATGGAACAATCAAAGCAAATTATTGATATTAAAGTTGATGGTGGTTATTCACCTGAACAGGTTATTGTAAAAAAAGGAATTCCGACAGAATTACGCTTCACTAAACTCGATAATTCCAGTTGTTTAGATCACGTCGTCTTTCCAGATTTTGGAATTAACCAAGCCTTACCCCAGGATCAAACTACTTCCATTATGCTTAATACCGAAGAGAGTGGAGAATTTGAGTGGTCCTGCGGTATGAATATGTTTCATGGTAAGTTAATTGTTAAATAATGTTCCGTAACGTAAGGGAGTCTTTTATGAATTTAAGTATTACTAAACGTTTTTTTATTTCCTTGTTTTTGACCTTTCCCTTATTAGTAGAAATGATCTTAATGCCCTTGGGCTGGTCCTTACCTGGTCATAATTTAATTGCCTTTTTACTAACAACTCTAATCATGTTACTTTCTGCTCAACCATTCTGGCGTAGCGCATGGTCGGCTTCAAAAAAACACCACGCTAATATGGACACATTAGTCGCGGTTGGAACAGCGACGGCATATTTCTATAGTATCTATGCCATGCTTTTTCATCAACCCGTTTATTTTGAAAGCGCCGCCGTAGTCACTACATTTGTTTTATTGGGACAAGTTTTTGAAGAACGAATGCGTAAACAAGCTGCCAATGCCACCGAAAAGCTACTTAAGCTTCAAGCAAAATCAGCCCTTGTTTGGCGAGCTGGTCAATACATTACTTTACCGTTAGCCGAAATTCAAATTAATGATCAAGTTAAGGTATTGCCGGGAGAAAAAGTACCAATTGATGGAGTGGTTATTGACGGTCATTCTAGCATTGATGAATCATCGATCACAGGGGAAAGTCTGCCGATTGAAAAACAGGTTGATGATCCAGTCATTGGAGCAACCATTAATACCAACGGAACTCTTATCATTAAAGTTACTAAGACTCAAAATGAAACCATGCTTCAACAAATCGTAGATGTAGTCAAAAAGGCACAGGTTAGTCGGGCACCCATTCAAAAATTAACCGATAAAGTTTCGGACGTGTTTGTACCAATTGTGCTCATAATCGCAATCATAACTTTCTTAGCCTGGTACTTGGCTTTACATTTACCCGTTGGTCAATCCCTCAGTTATTCGGTTGCAGTAATTGTTATTGCTTGTCCCTGTGCATTAGGTTTAGCAACGCCCACTGCTTTAATGGTCGGAACTGGGCGAAGCGCCAAAATGGGAATCCTAATTAAAAATGGTGATGTTTTAGAAATTGCTGAAAACATCAAAACCGTTGTTTTTGATAAAACCGGAACTATTACACAGGGGCAACCATTAGTAACTGATGTATTCGGATCTAATAAAAATTCAATAATACAATTAGCAGCTAGTTTAGAACAATTATCTGAACACCCCTTAGCAAAGGCCATTTTTAATGCTGGTCATGATGCCAAAATTACTACATTGCCGGTCAATAATTTTCAATCGTTAACTGGTATCGGCGCTCAAGGTATGATTCAAGATCATTCAATTGTCCTAGGTAATAATCAGATTTTATCATCTGATACTAAAATATCAAATGATTTCATTCAAAAAACGGTGCAGTTAGAAGCTGAAGCCAAAACGATTGTTTACCTAAGCGTAGATGCTGTGGTCATCGGAATCATCGCGATTCAAGATATTCCTAAGACTAGTTCTAAAGCTGCAATCGCTATGCTAAAATCACGCGGAATTAAAACCGTTATGTTAACAGGTGATAATCAGGGTGTCGCGAAAAACATTGGTCAAAGCGTTGGTATTGATCAAGTAATTGCAAATGTCTTACCAACTGAAAAGGCAGAAACAATTATTCAATTGCAAAAGAGCGGAACTGTAGCATTTGTGGGCGATGGAATTAATGATGCACCAGCTCTAACTACGGCCGATTTAGGGATCGCTATGGGCTCAGGTTCAGATATTGCCATCGATTCAGGAGATATTGTATTGGTCAAAAACGACCTTCAGGATGTCACAAGAGCGATTGAAATTAGTCAGAAAACATTTCATAAGATTAAAGCCAATCTTTTTTGGGCCTTTATCTATAACATTATTGGTATTCCCATCGCCGCAGGTGTCTTCACAAACTCAGGACTCACACTTAGTCCTGAATTAGCTGGTTTAGCAATGGCATTCAGTTCAATTTCAGTTGTATTTAATTCCTTACTTTTAAATGAAACTCGAATCCAGTAAAAAGGATCCGTTCATTTGAAGTGCCCCACAATTGTTAGACAGTTATTCTAACGATTGTGGGGTATTTTTTATGACTAAGTATAGCAGTATCTTAAAATTAAAAGTTGTAAGTGATTACTTGAATGGAGATTTAACTTTTGAACAACTCTCCCTAAAATATAACATTCCTTCTACAACTCCAATTAAACACTGGGTTAAGTTAGTGCAGTCATTGGGAATGACCGCGGTAACAACAAGCCATACTAAAGAGGTTTATACTCAAGATTTCAAAATTGCCGTGGTAAACCATGTTCAAACCCATCAAGTTAGTCAGTCTCAAGCGGCCGTTCATTTTAATATCTCTCCTAGCCAAGTTAAGAGCTGGGTGAGTATCGTTTCGACACAAGGTATTGTTGGGCTACGAACTAAAGTGAAAGGAAACCCCCGTACTATGGCAGAGCACGTAAAAATTAAACCGATGAAACAACTCTAACAAACACAAGAAGAGCGTAAATACTTAACCTTAAACACAAACTACATGATGCAGAATTGGATCGTGATATTTTAAAAGTGCTAGCGACTTTAACGAAAGAGACAAAAAATAATTAGGACAATACACAACTAAAGTAAAAGCCGACATCGTTACTAAATTAAGGTCGTAGTATTCATTGCCAGAACTGTTGAAACGAATTAAACTACCTCGAGCGACACATTATGATCGCTTAAAACGTAACCAGAAGCCTGATAAATATGCCAAAGTGAAAGAATTTATTCAGCAAGAATCAATCAGATCTCGGGAAACCTACGGTTATCGCCGAATGCATAAAGGAGCTTTTTATTATGGTTATCAAATATTCAAATGACTTCAAAGAATAGATCGTAAGCTTGCATAATGTTGGCCGTTCGGCCAACTCACTAGCTAAAGAATACAACGTTAGTGTTTCAACGGTTGCTAAATAGATTAATCAAGCCGATCCTAACAATACGAAAGTATTATCATCAAATGAATGTTCATTAATTAAAGAAAATAAACGGTTAAAAGAAGAACTTGGGCTCCTATGTCAATAATTCGGACATAAAAATACGAATAAATTTTGAAAAACGTTTTAATTATTTAACGTACTGGTAAAGTATGTGATTTATCTAAAAAAGTGCATCCTTTAATGTTTCCATGCCATTCTAAACAACCCGTCTATACTTATCGTTTTAAACGGGATATTAATATGATTTATTTGTAGCTACGCTACAAGGGAAATTCGATCACTGTTATACCAGCGAATATAGCTATCAATGCCAGCTATTGCTTCATGAATTGTCTTAAATTCTTGAAAATTAATGTATTCACGCTTCAAAATTGAGTGAAAGCTCTCAATTCTTGCGTTATCACCAGGTTGTCCTTTACGAGAATAAGAATGCTTAATCCCAAAACGAGTTAAAGTACTTTCAAATAAATCGCTTGTATACTGACTCCCCATATCGCTATGAATAATGCTTGGTTTAACAGACTTTACTGCGACTTGATTAATGACGTCGGTTGCTAATTCCTTAGTCATATGACTTCCAACTTTATAAGAAATAACCCGCCGGGTTACGGGATTGTACATACTAGCTAGATAAACCCAAGTATTTTTAACGGGAATATACGTAATATCTGTTAAAAGAATATTGGATTGATCAGGTAATCCTTTAATTAGATTTGGTCGTTGATCATATTCAGTATGTGTTTTAGGCTTATTAATTCGTTTAGTCATCCTAGACCTAATTTTTAAAGCGTACATCTGTTTATAAACCATACGCTGGCTAATTTTAATTTTTAACTGACGATTTAATAAAATTGTTAATCGCGGGTATCCATACATAGGATATTTTAACCATGCATCTAATACCTTTTGCTTAATGAAATTGCGACGAAGAAGTGTTTTACCAGGCTTCCAATGTATATAGCCATAATAAGTCGATCGTGGAATTCTGAGGACGTTCAAAATTTTAGTAATGCGGTGCCCAACCTGTAGATTGTCATTAATAATTTTTAAGGTAGGAATACGTCCTTTGATGATCAATTTTTCGCCATAAGCACCGCTGCTCGTTTTAAAATATCAAGTTCTTCTTTTAGTTGTTTATTTTCTTTAATCAATGCCCTTTCATTTGCTGACAATACTTTCGTATTGTTAGGATCGGCTTGATTAACCCATTTAGAAACCGTTGAAACACTAACGTTGTATTCTTTTGCTAATGAATTAGCCGAACGGCCAACCTTATGCAAGCTTACGACAGATTCTTTGAAGTCATTTGAATATTTGATAACCATAATAAAAAGTTCCTTTATGATGTATTATATCGAACAATTTGTCCGCATTTCCATCATAGGAGCCAAACGTGAATACACCAATTTACAGACATTTAAAACCATTCATGAAGAAATTGCTGGAATTAATAGCTATATTCATTAGTATAACAGTGACATAATTTTCCTTATAGCGTAGTTACAACTAAGTTAATTATATTAATAGATCACTTAAAAATGATAAATATAAGTGGGTTATTTAGAATATCCTTGAAATAATAAACAAGTAATTTATTTTAGATAAATTACATATTTCACTACTAAGTTAAATAATTAACCCGTTTTTCAAAATTCATTCGTATTTTTATGTCCTAATTCTTGACACAAGAGACAATTAATATAACCCTATTTAAATGAATCGAATGTTAATAAAAAGATTAAAATTATGAAACATATATTGTCGATAATGGGTAAAAATTAGTTTAAAATATAAATCATGATATGTAATTCTATTTGAATGTTAATATTTAAAATTAAAAAAGAATGTACTTGACAGTATAATCAGAAAGGATTTACATAATGACAAAACAAAATGTTTATTTTACATGTGTATCAAAATATAGAAGAACTATTAATTTGGAATAACCACATTAATAGTTCTTTTTGTGCTTTTAATAATATATTTTTAGGAGATAAGATATGAAGATAGGTAAATATTTATTATTAAGTTCCACAGTCCTCGGGTTAGTTAAACCAATGATTGCATTAGCCGATCATAATGACAATGCAAAGGGTATTTCAAATAGTATGAGTAAAACAGATAGTGATACATATACTGAAAGTAAAACTATCACTTCAAAAAATGCTAAGTCTGTTGTATTAGAAGATGTACCAGAAATGACGGCAAAAGAGTGGGAGTCTGATGCATATGGTGAACAAAAGTATATTTCAAAAGGTGTATGGGATGCATTAAGTCCTGATTTAAATCCATTAAAATATTTAGATAAGCCTATTCCACAATCGGAATTCAATAACTCTAATAGTCTAAACCCAAATCTTTATAACGTGAAACTAACTTCATTAAAAGGTATTCAATATTTTCATAATATTAAAAACGTAGAGTTACAAAATCAAAGAAGTATATCACAAGATGAGCTAAATAAACTTGGAATTTTTGATATTACACATTTTAATGCTCCAGGATTATCAAATATGACAGACTTATCTTTCTTAAGTAACTCAAAGACAGATTTATCAATTGTTATAATTGATGGAGCTAATGTTTCTGATTTAAGCCCGTTGTCAATAATGAAATCGAATAATGAGAATGCAATTGTATTACAGGCCAACCATTTAAACGAGGGACGTGGAGGGATTAATAGTGACTCACTAAAGGCACTTGAGAATACGCCATTATCATATTTATCATTGGATTATGACAATATTAATGATCAGGGTTTAGAAAATATTAGTAAAATTAAATTTAGTAGTAATTGGCATAATTTACAAAATCCTACTCAAAAAAGAGGCGATTATTATCTTAGTTTAACAGGTAATAATATTTATGACCTTACTCCATTAAATAATACTAAAGTAGTTCCAGGAGATGGTTCCAGCAAAGTCAGTAATATGATTATAAATATGGAACGTAATCATATTATGGATGTGTCTCCTATCTATACATTGGCTGAGAATTCCGAATTAAAGGGAGATGTTAATTATGAACTAGACTTACTGGCCACAGGACAAGACATTGATCTAAATAATGAGTATTTCCGTGGACGGTATGATAATTATGTAGAACAAACATTTGATATTCCTATGGTTATTCATTTATATGGAGATAAAGAAGTACCACAAGTTAATGAAGCACAAGATACATATACAAAGGATTACAAAAACGGAAAATATACTATAGTTTGGCATTCTAATGGTGAAAAAGAATATGAATTTACGGGATTAGCACATGGGAGTGCTGGAGCCGCGCATGATTATACTAATTTCAAGGGAATAATTCATCAAAAAATTGGGGAAAACCCTACTACAAAATCATTGGTAACTGTAAAGTATGTTGATGTTAACGGGAAAGAAATTTCAAAATCAGTAATAAAGAGTGGAAATGTCGGTGATAAATACACAACTGAAAAGAAGCATATTGAAGGATACACTTTCAAAGAAATCAAAGGTAGTGAGTCAGGTGAATTTACGGATAAGAGCCAGACCGTCACGTATATTTACACCAAAAATCCAGTTAAAGCAGCTGATGTAACGGCCAAGTATGTTGATGAATCAGGTAAAGAAATAACCGATTCAGAAATCAAGAGTGGAAACATTGGTGATAATTATACAACTAAAAAGAAAGACATCGAAGGATACACTTTCAAAGAAGTCAAAGGTAGTGAGTCTGGTGAATTCACAGATAAGAGCCAGACCGTCACGTATATTTACACCAAAAATCCAGTTAAAGCAGCTGATGTAACGGCCAAGTATGTTGATGAATCAGGTAAAGAAATAACCAATTCAGAAATCAACAGCGGGAACATTGGTGATAAATACACAACTAAAAAGAAAGACATCGAAGGATATACTTTCAAAGAAGTTAAGGGAAGTGTCGCGGGAACGTTGAGTGATAAAGTTCAAACTGTGACCTATATCTATGCTAAGAATGATGATTCAGAAAACCCAACTGATTCTAGTGAGCCAGATACACCAGATAATTCTGGAGACACTGATAAGAATATAGATAGTAATTCAACGATTAAAAACGTTGTAAATAACGTAGTTGAAGGAGTGCAAACATTATTGCCTAAGACGGCAGCTGAGAAATTAACGTTAGCTGGAGTTATTAGCTTTGTAGTTGCGATGGCCGGATTAGTAATTTGGAAGAAGCGTAAGTAATTGAATATCGTATAAAATTAAAAGCAAAAACGGTATAAAAGAAACTCGAAACTAAAATTTTGCGCGGGTTCCTAAGCTTTAGTTAATTTGAATTTAGGGGCTAACAATCTTATTGAACTAGGAAAAGACGCAGTTATTTATGGTAAGGGGTTCCTAACTAAAATAGTGGTGTATTTTGAACTATATTTGAATTGATGGAACAGTGCAGTTTTTGATAAATTTCAACATAAGGCTCCTATGATGGAATTACGGACAAATTGTTCGATATAATACATCATAAAGGAGCTTTTTATTATGGTTATCAAATATTCAAATGACTTTAAAGAATCGATCGTAAGCTTGCATAAAGTTGGTCGTTCAGCTAATTCATTAGCAAAAGAATACAACGTTAGTGTTTCAACGGTTTCTAAATGGGTTAATCAAGCCGATCCTAACAATACGAAAGTATTGTCAGCAAATGAAAGGGCATTGATTAAAGAAAATAAACAACTAAAAGAAGAACTTGATATTTTAAAACGAGCAGCGGTGCTTATGGCGAAAAATTGATCATCAAAGGACGTATTCCTACCTTAAAAATTATTAATGACAATCTACAGGTTGGGCACCGCATTACTAAAATTTTGAACGTCCTCAGAATTCCACGATCGACTTATTATGGCTATATACATTGGAAGCCTGGTAAAACACTTCTTCGTCGCAATTTCATTAAGCAAAAGGTATTAGATGCATGGTTAAAATATCCTATGTATGGATACCCGCGATTAACAATTTTATTAAATCGTCAGTTAAAAATTAAAATTAGCCAGCGTATGGTTTATAAACAGATGTACGCTTTAAAAATTAGGTCTAGGATGACTAAACGAATTAATAAGCCTAAAACACATACTGAATATGATCAACGACCAAATCTAATTAAAGGATTACCTGATCAATCCAATATTCTTTTAACAGATATTACGTATATTCCCGTTAAAAATACTTGGGTTTATCTAGCTAGTATGTACAATCCCGTAACCCGGCGGGTTATTTCTTATAAAGTTGGAAGTCATATGACTAAGGAATTAGCAACCGACGTCATTAATCAAGTCGCAGTAAAGTCTGTTAAACCAAGCATTATTCATAGCGATATGGGGAGTCAGTATACAAGCGATTTATTTGAAAGTACTTTAACTCGTTTTGGGATTAAGCATTCTTATTCTCGTAAAGGACAACCTGGTGATAACGCAAGAATTGAGAGCTTTCACTCAATTTTGAAGCGTGAATACATTAATTTTCAAGAATTTAAGACAATTCATGAAGCAATAGCTGGCATTGATAGCTATATTCGCTGGTATAACAGTGATCGAATTTCCCTTGTAGCGTAGCTACAAATAAATCATATTAATATCCCGTTTAAAACGATAAGTATAGACGGGTTGTTTAGAATGGCATGGAAACATTAAAGGATGCACTTTTTTAGATAAATCACATACTTTACCAGTACGTTAAATAATTAAAACGTTTTTCAAAATTTATTCGTATTTTTATGTCCGAATTATTGACATAGGAGCCTAATATGAAACTGTATGAATTGAATATTAGTTTTGATGAAGCTATTTTGATTTTTCTGGGTTCCGGAAATTGAAGTTGAGGAAATTCTATCAAATTCATAAGTAAGAACTAAAAATAACCAAGTGAAAATATATCTACATATTCTAATAAGGTTGAAGTACGAGCTAAGTGTAATTCACATAGCTCTTTTTTTGTGCCTAAAAGGGGGACAGATCGATGGAAGAAGTAAAACTAAAACATATTTTTGACGGAACACATTAATACGGTTTGTGATGCTAAAGATATTATATCAAGGCTGAATTTATCTAATGTCATTAGTAGTAATGTTTGCGGATGAACTAGGGTACTAAGAACTACCATTTTTTATCAGAAGCGACAGTGAATACATCATAGACATGGAGTATGTGGTTTCAGACCTTATATTAAATAACGATACAGGGCTAGAAATCAGTATAGTTAATTTTTTAGATATGGCAGATTTTAAAATTAATCCGAACACTTGAATAAAAAAATACCCATAGTAAATGTAGAATGGTTGTAACGACACAAACCATGAAAGGAAACATTTACTATGAGTACATCTACTTTATCACAATTTGAACGTGGAGCCATATATCAATTGTTAAAAGATGGTTATTCTCAAAATTCAATTGCTAAGAAACTTAATCGTTCTAAATCTACAATTAGTTATGAATTACACCGGATGAATAAATATGACCCTGTTTTGGCTCAAAGTGATGCTAATTATAAACGCACTATGTGCGGACGAAAAACAACACTTACCCCCAAATACGCCATAATTATTAGTAATCATCTTCGATTGACTTGGTCTCCTGAACAGATCGCTCTACATTTCAATCTATGTACTATGAAACACGTGGAACCTTTAAGATTGAGGCTACAATTGATCAAAAACCAGATAACGTTAATAAGAGAAATGAATTTGGGCACTGGGAGGCAGATACTATTCTGTCATCTCGTGGTCAATCAAAACAATGTCTAGCTACCTTTGTGGAACGACGTAGTAGATTTATTTGGGCAATTAAAATTTCAGATCGTACCAAGAAATCTATGAATAAAGTTTTTTCAACCTTTATGAATCGATTTAGTTCAAGTATTGAATCTATTACGATTGATCATGGGAAAGAATTTTCAGGCTATCAAGAGTTGAATAAAAACTACAATTTACCTGTATATTTTGGCCATCCTTATTCCCCATGGAAACGAGAATCAAATGAATACTTTAATCGAAAATTGCGTTGATTTTTTCCTAAAAAGACTAATTTTAATCTTGTATCCGAGGACGAAATATTTGAAGCGCTTGAATTAATTAATAATAGGCCATTAAAAATATTGAGCGTAAATACTGCCATGTCTACATTTAGGAAATATTTTGATAGGTGTTCGGATTAAAGTTGCAATCTGCTTTATCATAATATGTTTATGAAAAGAATTTAATTAACTAATAATATTATGATATACTTATTATAATTAATTTTGTCGGTTGAGCGTAAGCTTCAAGAATTGTTAGTCGGGGAACTAACTTTTTTGAAGCTTTTTTAATGCTAGGAGAAATCATGGACTATCTATTATTGTTTTTGTTAATTATTGTTACAATTGTGCTTGGAAAAACAGGTACATACTTCGGGTTGTCTGAAGTAGTTGGACAATTATTATCTGGTCTCTTTTTAGGGACAAGTTTTTTGAATATAGTACACCCAAACGACTTAATTCATTTGATTGCTGAGATAGGTGTTTTTCTATTGATGCTAAACTCAGGACTAGATTCTGACTTAAAAGAAATGAAAAAACATGTTAAAAATTCTTCTATGATTGCTGGGGCAGGAGTACTTTTGCCGGCTGTCACTTTCCCAATTGCATTTTTAGCACTTGGATATAGTATGCAAGTCTCAATTTTTTCTGGGGTAGTTTTTTCAGCAACATCGATTTCTATTACTTTAGCTGTTTTAGCTGAACAAAATAAACTAGCCACCCCAATGGGCGCAATTATTCTTTCAGCAGCTGTTTTGGATGATATTATGGCTTTAACAGCAGCAACATTGTTCTTAATTTTTATTGGTGGAAGAACGTTAGGAATAAGCAATTTACTACCTTTATTTGCATTTGCATTGGGTTTGTTTTTGAGAAAATTTAATTTTTCTGAAGTACTTGGCCTTATGATTACAAAATCCGGAAATTGTTTTTTTTACCCCGTATTTTTTGGATCGATTGGGCTAGAGGTGTCAGTAAAGAGTCTAAATAATAAATTGTTGGCCGTCATAATATTTAGTGTACTAGCTATAATCACTAAATTCTATGGTTCATATATGGGAGCTAAGCTATCGGGACTTAATGTTAATATGTCAAACGCAATTGGATCGGGCATGATATCTAGAGGGGAGATGGCACTAGTTATTATCCAAATTGGGATATCATCGCGTATTCTTAATAAAGATACATCTTCAGAATTTATAGCCGCAGTAATCATCTCAACTGTAGTAGCTCCAATAATAATGAAACCATTATTTAAAAAAGTATAACTAAATGTATTTTTTGAGCTAAGCCTGAATTCTAAATTCGTTTGGCGACTGCTCTTTTTTGTAGCTTTTTATTATGGTTATAAAATATTATGCTAACAGATATTACATATATTCCTGTTAAAGATACTTAGGTTTATCTAGCTAGTATCTTTAATCCCGTAACCCGACGGTTTATTTATTACAAATTTGGAAATCATATGGCCAAGGAATTAGCAACTGGCTTTATTAATCAAGTTGCAGTAAAGCCTGTTAAACTAAGAATTATTCATAGAGATATGGGTTGTCAATATACCAGCGATTTATTTGAAAGTACTTTAATGACGTTGGAAATTAAGCATTGAAAGCTTTCACTCAATTTTGAAACGTGAATACATTTTTAACGCTCTAATTTACACTTTAAGTGCAACAAAAAACCTCGTAATTAAAATTCTGTACAATGATGTTGACTAAAACATCTACTGAAAGGAATAAATTATGAGTTCTTATCGCCATATTACCATAAGGAGAAAGAGAAAGTCTTTATATTATGCGACACGATTCTTTATCAATTAATTCCATTGCTAAAAGCCTCAATCGAACATCAACTATTTCTCGAGAATTAAATCGAAACAAATATTCTACATCTAAAATCCAATCACGCTATCATACATACAAAACTCATTGTGGCATAAAGGCCATCATTAAGTAATTTGAAAGTATTGCCATTAAATTATGACAATCGTGGAATTATCAAGAAACTCGTGAGAATATTAACATTTCAAATCCAATCAGTCAACGGCCTAAAGAAGCTAATCAACGTCAAGAAATCGGTCACTGAGAACTAGATACTGTGACTGGCAAAAAACAGTACATTCTTTTGTTGTAACGCTTGCTGATAGGAAATAAAGATATACTTTAGTTTAAAAACCTATCATGAAAAACTCAGAGCCCGTCACTAATCCTTATTAACCAACTTGCCCAAAAATAAGCTAAAGACGATCCCCTACGATAGGGTGGAATGATTTTCCAGACATAATAAAATCACTAAGTACTTTAAAGCAGAGTTTTATTTTTCAAACCCACCGCCCCTTGGCAAAATAGGGACAAGTGAAAACAACAATGGACTAATTCAAGAATATTTGCCTAAAAGAAAGGACATAAATAAAGCAAATGAAATATATGTTAATTGCTTCACAAAAAATTAAACAAGCAACCTAAAAAATGCTTAGGCTGTAAAACACCGTATGAGGTATTTTGTCAAAAATGGATAGTCAAAATATGCACTACAATCATCATAAAGTTTTACTTGTTGATATTAATGCGATCGATGTCGAAAATATTATTTTTTACATGTTAACATGAATACACGTGAAAAATTCATGATACTTTACATCATTACCAATATTTCTATGTCGTGATTCCAGAAGAACACGCCACGTTTAAGGTGGAAAATGGCTAAAAAGGTTCACCATAACCCAATTAAAAACGGGAATATTTAAAGTTACTAAACAAGATTTTATTTCAGTTAATAGTGTTACAGAGTATTAATTGTAGAATCAACATAGTTTCAATTTTGACTAACAACACAAGATTGCAATTAATTTTACAATTCTACTTATTAGTTGCTACTAAGGTCTCTAGTTATTATTGCCCCATTAATTATTACCTACTGTATATGGTAATCAGAATTACTGCTGGAATTTGCATTATTATTAAAAATTTTAAAAACACCTAAGAACAAAAATATTGCATTTAAAAGACCATATTTCTACAAAAGTGAGACACGGTACTTTAAATTACCTAGAATTGAATTCATTTTGAATTGCGCTAACAATATTTCGAGCAGCATGGCCATCACCATAAGGGTTCTTAGCCATAGCCATCGTTTGATATATTTTAGGGTTTCCCAGCAGTTCCGTCATAGCTTTCATAACAAATGACTCTTTGGTCCCAACTAATTTAAGTGTCCCAGCTTCCACTCCTTCAGGTCGCTCAGTAGTATCTCTTAGGACCAAAACAGGTTTACCTAATGAAGGCGCTTCTTCTTGAACCCCACCAGAATCCGTCATGATAAAGTAACTTTGGGCAGATAAATTATGAAAATCTATTACATCAAGTGGTTTGATTAAATGAATTCTTTCATGATTTCCTAAAACATCACGTGCAACTTTTTGAACAGACGGACTTAGATGAACGGGGTAGACAACTTCAATATCTGTAAAAGCATCAACAACTTTACGAATTGCCTGGAAAACTTGAAGCATAGGTACACCTTGATTTTCCCGCCGATGCATGGTCACTAAGATCATCTTATTATTAGAATCATTTAGTTTGAACATGCTATTGTTGTAATCATCATTTACAGTTTTCTTGAGCGCATCAATAGCAGTATTACCAGTAATATAAATATTGTTAGCAATATGATTCTCTTTAATCAAATTATCGTAACTCTGTTGCGTAGGAGCAAAATACATATCACTTAGTATATCAGTCATTTGACGGTTCATTTCTTCAGGAAACGGACTATACTTATTCCATGTTCTTAACCCAGCTTCCACATGACCCAGCTTGATATGATGATAAAAGGCAGAGAGACTGGCCGCAAAACTTGTCGTTGTATCACCATGTACTAAAATAATATCTGGTTTTTCTTGTTCAATAATTATATCTAATTGAACTAATATACGACTAGTTATTTGACTTAATGTTTGGTTAGCCTTCATAATATCAAGATCAAAATCAGGAGTGATTCTAAAGATATCTAAAACCTGATCTAACATTTGCCGATGCTGTGCCGTAATCACCGTAACACTCTCAAAAGCATCAGAGTTTTCTTTTAATTCTAAAATAATTGGAGCCATTTTTATGGCTTCAGGACGTGTACCAAAAATAGACATTACTTTAATTTTTTTCATGATATATATCTCCATTTTTTTGACTAAATATATATATCATTATATAATTAACTTTATATATTTTAAAGCTTATAATTTGTTTTGAGTTACATATTTAAATTCATTCTAAATACGAAAAATGAGTAGTAATCATGATCAAAAAAAACAAAATCGTAATATTAATGATAATTTTGGCTGTAACCGGCCTTTTTTTAAGTATAAAAATTACGATGAAACATAGTAATACCGTAAGGACTGATAATATACCTTTAACTAAAAATATAAAATTAAATCAATATCCACAACAACAACAAAATTTAGTTAACTTTATTAAAAAAAATCTGCTAACGAGCAATGGTATTTATACGAGCACTTTAGCCGTTGACAATGCTGATAGCAAGGACCATTTGGCAACTGGCAAGGAAATGCTTACTGAATCTTCTGGAATCTGGTTACAATATTTAGTATCTGTTGACTCAAATGACTCAAAAAAATCATTTGAGAGCTTTTATAAAAATACGAAAGCAACCTTTTGGCGCAATAATCAATTTAATTATCGTTTTGACCCAATTAATAAAGAATTGTCGAGTGTAAATGCTACATTAGACGATTTAAGAATTGTAAAATCATTAATTATGTATGATCAAAAATATAAAACCAATTTTTATGAAAAAGATATAAATGAAATATGCCAAAGTTTAAAAAAATCTGTCATAAAAAAAGATGTACTACTTGATTATTATGATCCTATTCTCAAAAAAGGGGCGGATGTAAGTAGCTTGGCATATTACGATTTAGCTACTTTAAAATTGTTAGAGCAGAATAGTCACAACCAAAAAATATATAAACACCAAGTTGAAATTGTCAAAGATGGTTATATTTCTGATGACTTCCCATTATATGCACGTAATTTTAATGTAAGTAGTGGTATTTATAGTTCTGATGATTTAAATACTTCAGAAGGCTTAGAGGTATTATTACACATGGCCCAAGTCGGAGAACTACGACCAACCAGTAAAAGATGGCTCATTGAAAGAGTAAATAATAATAATCTATTTAATGGTTATTCAATTAAGGGCACTCCTGTAAGTCATGAAACTTCAGTTGCTAATTATGCTTTAGCGGCCCAAATTTTTAAACTGACAAATGACAAAAAATCTTATGATAATGCAATGTCTATCATCTGGCAGAGCCAACTTAAAAGTGGGAAATATATCGGTGGATTGGGTGATGATAAAACCAAACAATTTTATTCATATAATAATTTAAATGCATTAATTGCGGCTGAATAAAACATCAAACTTCAAGAGGTGTAGATTAATAATGCGAACTAGGGTTAAAAAAAAATTTTTGAATTTTATGACACCTTCAATTTTAGCTCTAATTTTAACGATATCAATTGTTGGACCATTATTATTTAATAATTATCCGAATGGTTATGCTGATAACGGCGATTTTTGGAGAGTTATTTATCAAAATGGTCTTTATCCATCGTTAAAGGATAATTCTGACACATATAAATTTGTCGTACAGCATTACAATATAATGCAATATTATAACGAACATCCAACTATCATTCATTCATCACAAAATTTATTCGTCCAAATTGCAATTTGGATTAATAAAATCTTTTATAGTAAAACCATTTTTGATATTAGATTTATGGGGCTAGTATATTTTATACCTTTTTGTGGAGCTATTTACTTCTTGACAGAGGCATTGACTCTAGGCAAGAAAAATTTTACAAATTATGGAATTAGCATTTTAATTGTTTTTGTTTTTGCTGATTCTTCATTTACGCTCTACATGAATTCTTTATTCGCTGAAGCAGGGGGCTATATCTTGTTGATAATTGCCGTTGCCATGTTATTACTCTACAGTAGACAACGCTATCAGAAAAGATGGCCACTACTCTTAATATATTTTATATGCACTATTTTATTTGTTTTCAATAAGCAACAGAATGCTCCTTTGGCCTTAAGTCTTGTTTTTATTTCCGTTAGCATCCTTCTAACTCAAAGACTGAAAAATCATCGTATTTACATAATTTCGGGAATACTTACAATCTTAACTATGGGAGTTATTACATTTCTTTTAATTCCAAAGGAATTCAATGATATTAATATGTATCAAAGCTTTTCAAATGGTGTAGTTTTATATACAGATTCAGATCCCAGCAAACAAATTGAAAAAGAAGGTATTAATGGTCAGTTTGGTTTAACACGAGGAAGTGCCTATAATCCAAAAAACTATGCGGATATTAATCCACCCGCAGAATATACTCAGCAACATTTAACGAAAAAAATTAAAACTACATGGCTTATAAAATACTATCTAAAACACCTTAATCAATTCAATCGCCTACTAGACTTAGCAGCTCAAGATCTAATGATAACTCAGCCTCAAGCCGTTGGAGATTATACTAGACAATCGGGTGCTAAGCCATACGCTCAAATTAAATTTTTTACTGGCTTTAGTACACTAATGAAGGCAATATTCCCACAAAAATTCACTTTCTTAATTTTATTAACATTTACTTTAGCCTTCATTAATTCTGTAGCCATGTATGATGACTTTAAAAATAAAAATAGTCAAAACCCTGGTACAATTCGCTGGTTTATGATTATGGGATTGATGAGTATGGCAATTGGAATTCCAATTATTTCAGTTATTGGAGATGGTGATGCTGATTTAGCAAAACACTTATTTTACGCTCCAGTTGCGATTAATCTAATTTTAGTCATTATGATTGCAGATATACTCAATCATCAACTCTGGCATTTTAATCAACAAAGAGAAGAGAATTATGTTTAAAAAAATATGGTTAATTTTAATTACATTAATTATGGGAATGTTTTTTTTCAATACCGTGGGTCATGCTGATGCCAATAATCCCCTAGTTTTATTGGTTTATGATTCTTATAATACTGACAATAACAAAGCAGATAATGCGTATTCTCTTAACCGATTATTAGTTAGTACAGGTTGTAATGTGAAAATGATTCCCATTAATGAGTATCACTCTGGAACCTTGGATAAGGGTGCTTATGATGGGGTTATCACCTTAATTAATTGGCCTGAACATGAACAAGATAATCAAAATCTTGTAAAGGACCGCTTAAAATTTAAAGGTATCCAAATTCATATCGGTGGAAATGTAAATTTAAATGAAATTAGTGCTATCAATGGTGTATTCCTCGATTATTATCAACGTGATTGGCTACTCATTGATCAAACTCGAAAACTTGATCAGCATTTACCCCATTTAGATAAATTAACAGTATTTGATCAACTACCATCTGATACTAATACGATTGGATCCCTCAAAATACAAGGTCAAGATCGTTTATTCCCATATGGGGTTATGAGAAACAATCAAGCTTATGTTCCATATTATAATAGCAATGATGACAGTATCTTCTTAATAGCATCATTAATTAAAACAATGTTTCATTTGCCAGATACATCAAGTAAGCCTCTACTAACCATTACCGGTGTTACCCCCTATACAGATTTAAATGTACTAAATGAACTTTCTACTTATTTTAAAAACTTCAATCAAACGTTCGCTATTTCAGTAAATATTCCAAATGATAACTTCGATTTATACGCTTATCAAAAATTTAGTAATGCATTGAATCTTGTAACGCAAAAAGGTGGGCTTATCTTCATTAAAAATCCATACGTAGGTGATAATGGACCGGCTAATAACACTATTGAAATGTTACATAACCAAACACAAACCAGTGTTAACCATTTATTAGATCGAAATGTCTACCCAATTGGAGTAGGGTTGGATGAATATTGGTTACGTGATAAAACTTATCGGCATGGATTTAGTAACATCTCTAATACACAAATATTATTTAATAATCCTTCCCAATTCGGGTTTGCACAGCAAGACGATTTTAGTAAGACAGTTAAAAATTCATTTTACGCCGTAGATATGAACCAGATAAATTCAGACCATAGAGATATAACATTAAATAATAAAAATTTTAATTCAAATATACCTCTGGCCATAACTTTTGATATGCCAAATAATTTAAAAGCATTGAATAAGCTTAAAAAGAACGTTGAGTCAATAAAATTCTCACTGTTTACTCATGATAGTTTAGATACTAAATTATCTACAAAGGATCATGAAATTATGTTTTCAAATAACCAATACCTATTAGATGGACAACTAGCAGACCGTCATAATGTTGATATTAAAATTAAAAAAGCACCTAAATATCAACCTGTCAAAAATTGGGGTAATATTTTTTTCGAAGCTCAAAATAATATGATGTTAATATTTTTCATTATAACCTTTATTATCTTAGGTATTTATTTAGTTATAGGACGTAAGGCTTACATGAAAATGTTCAAACGTAGTAAACATTCAGAAAGAGGTGATTAAAATTTCTATTCTAGATATTTCGTTATTTTTTGCAATTATTTCAATTTGGGGCATTATGATTGTAAATGTAATATTGACAATCGCTGGCTATACTAATTACTTAAAGTGGTCTAAAACACCTGCCCCACAACTTCAAAATACAATTCCTTTTGTTTCAATAATGGTGCCCGCACATAATGAGGGGCTTGTTATCGTCAAAACCATTCAATCATTATTAGCATTTGATTATCCTACCGATAAGTATGAAATTATTGTTATTAATGACAATTCAAATGACAATTCCGCTGAGCTACTAAAAAACTTACAACAGGTGCATCCAACTCGTAATTTAACAGTTATTAATACCGATCAGATCACAGGGGGGAAGGGTAAGTCCAATGCCTTAAATATTGGATTAAAAAGATCCCGTGGTTCTGTTATTTCAATTTATGATGCCGATAATACCCCGGAACGTGGTGCGCTCAGATATTTAGTTGCTGAATTACTGTCTAACGATGAATACGGCGCAGTAATTGGTAAGTTTAGAACACGAAATAAAAATGCGTCTATTTTAACCCGGTTTATTAATATAGAAACATTATCTTTTCAATGGATGGCACAAGCTGGGAGACAACAATTATTTAAATTAGGAACCATTCCCGGTACGAATTATGTTATACGACGAAACATTATCGAACAAATTGGTGGATGGGATGAAAAAGCATTAGCTGAAGATACAGAAATCAGTTTCCAAATTTATTGGTTGGGACATCTAATTAAATTTCAACCGCTAGCGGTGACCTGGGAACAGGAACCACAAACGATGGATGTATGGTTCCATCAACGCACTCGTTGGGTTAAGGGTAATATATATGTTGTTTTAAAAAATTTTAAGAAGCTTTTTACTAAAGAAGGTAAACATATTCGTTTTGATTTAGTATATTTTTCATCAATATATTTTTTATTATTAGCATCATTAATCTTGTCCGATATTATCTTCATTTTATCAGTTGCTGGAGTTACTCATTCAACGCTCATAGGATTTAGTAATTCACTGTGGTTTATTGCAATTTTAAGTTTCATTGTTACAACTTTTATTACAATTACAACCGAAAAAGGTGAAATGAAAATAAGTAATTTATTCATAATTGTTGCTATGTATTTAATATATAGTCAGATGTGGTTAGCAGTAGCCTTATATGGGATGGTAGGATATGTTCGAGAACAAATTTTTCATAAAGAAGCCAAATGGTATAAAACAAAGCGCTATAAGTAAAAATATACAAGTTATTTTATTATTTATTGCTCTAGGAATTGGGATGCTTTATGGGCCCAATAATATTGTTTTAGCAGATAATGTAGCTGAACATCAGAGTTTTAGTCAAAATTTCAATAATTCGAACAGTACGATTTCTGGACGAAGCGTACACTATGATGTATTTTTTACTAAAATGAATTATTGGAATATTGATCAAGGACAAATTAATTTTAATTTCAAAATATCGCAATTAACTGATAATGACGTTTCTGATTTAACATTATCTATAAATGGAGTCAAATTCTATTCTTTTCGACCGGATTCAACGTCTGACCTGCAAAGCAAAACGATCGACATTCCAACAGATTTAATTCAAGATTCAAATCATTTACAAATATCAGGGCAGATAATGAATCAAGTTGATGACCAGACTATCATTGCTGAGACGCCAGCGAATTGGCTTACAGTTTATCAAGATTCAAATATTAACTTAAACTATTCTCTAACTGATGCAGCTGAAAAAATCAATGAATTTTACGCTCATTTTACGGGAATGGATACTGTCTTAAATCAAAAATCTGCAATCCAGATAAATCCCGAATTAACAGATCCAGAGATAGAGGCTAATCTATATGCTTTAACAGGTCTTGATCGTATTCTGTCAAATAAGGGTAAAATACCGCTTATTTCTAGTAATGATACCAGCATCGATAATTATAATTATCAAATCATCATTGCAAAACAGGATCATTTGCCAAAACGTTTTAAAAATATTGGTGCCAATTTAGATCAGGATCATGCTGTAATTCAAACTATTATTCAGCAAAATATACATTATCTAATCGTCACTGCCAAAAATCAGAAACAATTAATTAAGGCATCTCGTTTTATTGCCAATCCAGAATTAATGAATGAGACACAACAAGCAAAAAAGAAAATTTCAACTAATACTCAAACATTCATAGCAACATCCCAAAATAAAAACATTCAAAATATAACCCAAACGGAAACGTATTTGTCAGGTGCCGGGCACCATGAAGCGACTTATTCGCTTTCTATGCCGGTTAATCAAAATAATGCCAACGGTTCAAAAATTAAATTACACACAAAATATGCCAAAAATATCGACTTTAAGAACTCTCTAATTTCCGTCGAAATTGATGATAAAAAAATAGGTAGTCATCAACTCACAGCCCAAAAGGCAGATGATGATACATTCGAAGTAAAAATTCCAAATGGACAATCTCTTAGCAGAAACTTCAATCTAAAAGTTACTTTTGATTTGGTTAATAAATATAGTTCCTTAAATTCAACTCCTTGGGCAGTAATTGAACCACAATCTACTATCTCAATTAAGTCAGAACCAATGAATAATTTATTATTTGACAATTATCCAAGCACTTTTATCAAAAATAAAACTTTCGACAATATTGCATTAATCAGGCCTAAAAAAATCAATAGTTTTTATCTTGATACACTTGCTAGTTTATTTTATGGAATTGGGAATTATGCGGAACAAAATACGGGAAATATAACTATATACCAAAAAACTCCTAATAAAAGTCAACTCGCAAATAGTAGCATCATTGCATTTGGAACACCTAATGATAATGAATTTATAAAAAAGGCAAATAATGATTTGTATTTTAAATTTGATCATAATTTTCAAAACATAATTTCAAATGAAAAAATGAGTTTAGAAACCAAATACAGTCAAACAATTGGTACAGCTCAATTATTAAGATCTCCATATAACCAAAAGCGATCACTTTTAATTCTGACAGCGATTCACGATTCAGATGTCGCTATGGCTGCTAATCAAATTAGTTCACAAGATTCATTAGCTCAAATTCATGGGGATGCAATTGTTATTGATCAAAATAATCATAAACAAACTTACCGCTTTAAAAAAGACACCGCAGCTGATGCCCGTTTAGATCTGGATTTAAAGTTAAAGCGCAATCACAAATTAATTGTATACATTCTTATCTTTATTTTTATCTTAATTTCGTTGATTGGATCAGCAATCATGATTTTGCACAAAAATGGTAAGCTAACATTAGGAAGGAACAGTGATGAAAGATAATAAAAATAATTCTATTTTAAGCGATGTTTATTTATTAATTTTTTTAGCGTTAATTCTAACGACCGCAATTATTACCAATCTATCAGGTCAACTAATGATTAACGCCATTTACTTATTTATAACTATGCTTTTAATCTTAGTAACGTATTTCTTCAATCTGTTCATTGGTATCGCTTTTAATTTAATATTTATGTTTGGTCAAGCTTTGTATATGATATTTTTGAATACCGTCAATCATGGTGAAATAGATCTACTTCAAATTTACTGGTTAATAATCCCCATCTTATTATCGATTACATTTTATGCACTAACCATTCAATTTCGCCAACTACAAAGTGATAATTTAGATTTACAAGCCAGAATTGTCGAACAAGGCGCCTTTAACCCTAAGACACATTTAAGAACAACAGTCGCTTTTTTAGAGGACTCGAGTATCTTCACAGAAACAAGTCAGCGTTTCAACATACCAACAAGTGTTGTCGCAATTCAAATCCGTTATTTAGATCAATTACGGGAAATTATGAGTAATCGCCGGATTGATGAATTAATTCAATTAATAACTAGCGCATTGCGGCAAAGCACTCGTGGAAATGATATTTCTTACTTAATAAATGATAATGAGAATAGTTTAACATGGGCAATCTTACTTTATACTGATATTCAAGGTGCTCAAATAGTTGAAAAAAGAATTAAAGAAAATTTTGACAAATTATTATTAAATTCTAGTCTTTTAAAAGATATCGATATCAGTTTAAAAACTGGGGCCGTACAATACAATGAAGATGAAATTAAAAATACCAATGCATATATGGAAGCCGCAATTAAAGAAGTCGAGTACGATGTTTAAATGAAAATATTTCCATGAATTATGAATATAGTTGCTTTTTAGATTTTGAATACTATCAAAAAGAACTTTATTTAATTGTTGCAACTAATACTCATATCTAACCAAACGACCGATGAACTAACGAATCAATTAGTTCCTTGGTCATTTTTATTTATTAATAAAAATCATTGTAATTATGTAGTTCGTTATGAACAAATACATATTTATATGAATACACAAGAACACTAGCCAAGTACAATCGTAGATATGCTTTTTTAGTATTTATCCTAAATTTTTAAAATATTTATGCAACTTGTGACCAAAATCAAAATTCAATAAACGCTTGTCGACTCGTTGTCAGCCAACTCACAGCATGATCATTCTTGATCTACAATTAAATAAACCAGTAGAGTCAGCTGAATTAAGTAATCTTTGCTGGCTTTTTTAGATAGTATTTTTTATTTTAAAACTTGATACCTATCAATTTATATTTTAATAAAACAGCTTACAATCAATTTAATTACTAAATAAAGGGGTTTATTATGTCCTCGATACAAAATTTTTTTAAAAAGTTTCAAAAGGCCAATCTAATCGGTATGTCAACATTGTTAGGTTTCGCATTATTGTTCCACTTTATACACCTCAGCAAATTATCTCAAATACTAATATTATTAGTGGTGCTGATCGGTATTTTGCCAATTTTTTTACGTGCCATAAGTGCGTTACAATATAAAAGTATATCAATTGAGTTACTAATTTCGATTGCAGTGCTTGGAGCACTTATGATTCATGAATACGATGAAGCGGGAATCGTTGTATGGCTTTTTACCTTGGGCGATTGGTTACAGGTCATCATGTTAAGAAAGACGCGCCAATCAATTCGTGACCTAATTAAAACCGTCCCAACCACCGCGCTAAAAGTTAATACATCCGATGATCGTCATTATGAAGAGGTGGCTATTGATGAACTAGTTCCCAATCAATATATTTTAGTTAAAGCTGGATCTACAATCCCTGTTGACGGAGTAGTCGTGCAAGGAACCAGTTATGTTAACGAAGCTAGTATTACGGGTGAATCTAAACCAACCCACAAGATAGTATTATCCGATGTTTTCGCTGGTACGTTCGTTAATGATGGCACTATTGTTGTTAAAGTGAACAAAACTGGTGATGAAACTGTCTTTGGTAAATTGATTGAGTTAATTGAAGATGCACAGGATAGCCAGACCAAAGAACAGCAATTCATTGATCAATTTGCGCAATATTATACCCCGATGATCTTGATTTTAGGTATTGTGGTCGCCCTTTGGACAAAAAACATCGAAACCGCTATTACAGTACTAGTTTTAGGTTGCCCGGGGGCTTTGGTGATCGGTGTTCCTGTTTCAACCGTCATGGGGATTGGAATTGCGGCAAAAAATGGAATTATCACCAAAGGGGCTGCCAGTTTTAATATCCTAACTCAAAGAAATTATTTTATCTTTGATAAAACTGGTACTTTAACAATTGGTGAACCCACTGTCGTTAAGATTGAAAATTTAATGGGGGAGCAGGATAACAATCTCAAACTATTAGCTAGTATAGAAAATGAATCTAATCATCCTTTAGCACGCGCTATTTTAAAGATTAATAAAACAAATGACTTTTATCCAATTCAAGATATTCAGACAATTCCTGGCCAAGGGATAACGGCTCACATAGATCATCAATCAATCCTCGTGGGCAATCCAAAAATGATGCAAGCCAAACATATTAAAATCCCAGCATCAACTACCAATATAGCCGATTCCAAAGTCATTTTAACCGTTAATCAGCGGGTTCACATGATTTTAACTATCAATGATCAACTTCGTCCCAATATTCAGCAAAATTTGGAGCGAATTAAGCAACAAGGCGCTAAGAAACTAATTCTTTTATCTGGGGATAATCAAGAAGCTGTCGATGCCATCGCAAAAACACTACCTTTAGATCAAGCTAGTGGGAATCTATTACCAGCCGATAAACTCACCATCGTGAAGCAACTACAGCGTCAAGGTGAGTCTGTCGTCTTTGTTGGCGATGGGATCAACGATGGTCCGGCCTTAAGTCAAGCTGACTTAGGGATTGCCATGGGTGGCGGGACGGATATTGCAATCGAGGTTTCGGACTTAGTATTAGTTAAATCAAACCTAGCACAAATTCCACGAGCTATTAAACTTGCGCATGCTACTATGCATAATATGCAACAAAATATTTTTATCGCTTTAGCGACCGTCTTAATTTTATTCATAGGCTTATTTACTAATTTTGTCGATATGTCTATGGGAATGTTAGTCCATGAATTAAGTGTCTTATTAGTTGTTTTTAATGCTTTACGCTTAAATTATTTCAAATAATTTTTTAAAAGAGGAGTTATCAAAATGGCAAATTTTAAAGTAACAATGCAATTGGACGATTTATCATGTCCATCATGTATGATTAAGATTCAAAAAGCACTCACGGGTCAACCCGGCTTATCAAAGCTAAATGTGCTCTTTAACGCTAGTAAAATTAAACTAGTCCTAGATGATACAGCTAACAACATTGAAAATATTCAAAACATTCTAAATCATCTGGGCTATCCCGTCCAAAAAGTTACAGTGAAGGAGTAATCTAATGACTAATCAAACCAGTAAATATGAAGAAGAACTTCAACGGGCTGAATTTGAGCACCATTATCCTACTGCAGGTGCCATGATTGGTCATATCATTGCCAACTTATCCATTCATTCTTTAAAGATTAAGCAAGCTAGATTATTTGCAACGGACCATGCTCAATTATTTTTTACTCAGTTTGCGCAAGATTGGTATCAAAACGAACAAACTTATATTTGGCAATTGAGTCAAAGCCTAAGAGATGAAGATGAACTAATTCCAACTACTCAAAGCGAAATACAAACTTACACTGGGCTAACCGAGGATGCATCCCTTAAGTATCAGGCCGGAGCCGAACAATTATTTGATTTAATTAAAGATTTTGATACCCAATTACTTTATATTACAAAGGGAATCGCCTTAGCACAGAAAGAAAGCCATTTTGGTGAAATCAAGCAATTAGAACAACTCTACAGTTGGATTAAGGCTCAGATTACTCAAGGTCAGCTATTCTTAGGTCATTCGATTAAAGAGGGACTTTATGTTGAAAGCGAGGATGACGATGAATAATCAGCTCTGCGTACAACTTGTTCCTTTATTTCAAAAATTAATAAGGGCTGATCAAGAGGAGATCGAAAAAATTGTTCATCATACTTTAGTCCAAAAAGGCAATATCGTTTATGCACCTAATGAGGAACAACAGTTAATCATTCTGGAGGCAGGACGTGTCAAGGTCGAACGTTTAATGGAGAATGGGGATGCACACCTCCAAACGATGTTGTACGCTGGTGATTTCATCGGTGAGAATTGGTTATTTGGGACAAAAAATAATAATGTTTTTCTTACCGCGGAAGAAGATTCTCACGTTTGTCGAATCAACGCAGATCAATTTAAAAAATTATTAATTGAATTACCACAGTTAAGCTATGAACTGACTAAACATACTGTTAATAAGATCAATACAATTAACCAACAAAATTATTATTTAACTATTTATAAGACTAAAGACCGAATTATGACTTACTTGATGGACTTGATAGAGGAACAGGAAAGTTATACGATCAAATTACCATTTAATCTAAAGAATACGGCATCATATTTAGGAACGACACCCGAAACTATTTCACGTGTGCTGAAGGACTTAGTTGATAAGCAAGAAATAAAACGTTTGAGTCTGAACCGGTTTATCTTTTCTTCTAAAATACAAAAATAATATTTAACTATCATAATAATAAAGCTTTCTCAGTACTATAATGATGTTTATAGAATCGGTATCGTGAGCGATTGCGATAGGTAAATCAACTGAAAATCTATTAATATCTTTGGGATAGTCCAACTTTTCTTTTATGAGTTAATAATTTATAGCAATGCAGAGAGGGGATGTCACTCTAATCGGCATATTTTGATCAATTAAAAAATAGCTTAACATTAATTATTGTCACTATTAATATCCATTAAAAAAACTGATATCTAAGTTTAGATATCAGTTTTTTATGCTAATTTTTAAAATCGTAGAGCAGGAGGGTAAAAGTTCACTTACTTCATGTATACGACTTGCTTAATGTACCCATTTTATTAGTGTTATTTGCCTAAACTACTACTATTCAAGTTCTTCAATTGCCTGATTTCTCCGTTGCTGATCCGCATGAATATAAATTTTAGTCGCTGAATCTGTCGTTTGCCCTAAAGCTTGTTGAACATCCACAACCGAATTGGTTGCTCGATATAATTCAGTCCCAAAGGTATGCCGGAGCTTATGAGGGGTTGTTTCACGACCATAAGCTTTCGTCAATTTTTTAACCATTCGTTCAACTTGTGACTGGGAGATACGATAAACCTGTTGTCGGCTAGTTGAAAGGAATAGTGCAGCATGCTCATCTTGGCCAAAGCGCAATTGACGTTCAATTAGCCAATCTTGTAAGTAGGGTTCAGCCCAACCCGCATACTTAACTACATCTTCATGGTCACCTTTGCGCACAACGTGATTAATCAAGTGATTTTCTTGATCTAAATCAGTCAAATTAATATTTACTAATTCCGTAACACGTAAACCAGAAGCAACTAAGAGGGAAAAGATAGCATAATTACGTTGCTCGGTTTGCTCAAAAAGTTTTCGTGCCTGTGGTGATAATGAAGGTTTATATTCTAAACGAAGCCATTCTAAAAAATCAAATTTACGTTCACCATCAAAGATTTTCTGATTAATAGCATTGGCTTTCGCGTTTAAGGTAGCTTCACCAACTTTAAATTTAATTTTAGCCATTGGGTTATATGTCAGGTAACTATACGGTTGATTATTAGGATCAGTCGACTCCACCGTTAACCATCGAAAAAATCCGCGTAAGGTCATAATTCTAGTATTAATCGTATTCTTACCAATTAATTTTCCGGTTGTCTGCATCGGGGTTGATAACATTTCTGTAATATATTCCTGAATTTGTTCAGCTGTGATTTGAGCAATTGATTCCAATGTAAAATCTTGAATTTGTTCTATCTCGGAAGTAGGAGAGGTTGTTAAATACCAATCAAAAAATTGATGCAGATTCGAAATCGTTGTATACATAGTTGATGGTTGCATACCACTTGATATACGGTAACTATAAAAATTTTGTACGATTGGGGGCATAATTGCCAACTTTTTCTTCGTATTTTTAATAAATTGTTCTTTAGTAGTCATAATTAGCGTCCTAAATGTTAAATAATATGTTCATATTACCATATTTTAGTTCAATGTACGTACGGATATCGTTTGATAGCTATCGTTCCTAATCCAATTGGGTAGAGCGGAATAATAGTTTATTCTTCAAAAAATCATCATAAATTTTCAACCAAAATAATAGTATAATGGGCGTTAATAATATTACAATCCTTCTAGGAGCAGAGCATGATTCCACTAAATCTTATTACAAAATATCTCATTAATTCTTTTCAATCTATATCGGAAAATAAAGATAAAAACCATTCAGAATTATACCCAATTAATTATAAATATATCATATAGGTGAAATCATGAATAAAACTTTGCTCTTAATTGAAGATGAAGTAGCGCTAGCTAACTCTCTTGCAACTGAATTTAAATTTGAAAATTTTGATGTCTTAATTGCTAAAGATGGTCAAGATGGGTTAAAAACGTTTGAAAAATATACTAATATAATCGATATTATTATATTAGACTGGATGTTACCCAAAATGAGTGGTATGAATTTATTAAGAGAAATTCGTAAAATTAGTCAAGTTCCTATTATTATGCTTACAGCCCGTAATTACATTAGCGACAAAGTGATGGCCTTGTCAAATGGTGCAGATGACTATATTACAAAGCCATTTGAGTTAGAAGAGCTATTAATCCGGATTAAAGTCGCATTGCGACATACACAAAAGTCCGTTTCCGATCAATTAATATCAATTAATAATTTAAAAATTAATCTTGAAAAAACCCGGGTCTGTATCGACGATAAAATCATTGCTTTAACTAAACGCGAGTGCGATTTATTGGTCTACTTAATGACTAATAAGGATCGCACTTGTTCTCGCAATGATCTTTTAGATGCCGTTTGGGGCGTGGATTTCACAGGTCAACCGAATATAGTTGATGTCTACATTCGTAACTTAAGGCACAAAATACCTAGGAATTTAATCCATACGATCCGGAATCAAGGTTACATGATTTCAAATAATTATATTGAATAGCAGGGAATAGTTTGTAATGAATAAGACCAATGGATTCAATCATCTTCATTTCGTTATGCCAGGTATCACATCCATTCGTAATCAAAGTGGTGAACCAAGGAATTGGTATTTCATAATACGAAAAAAAGCATATATCTGAGCGCTTTTATCGTAGTGATGAAATTCGCGGTCATATCTCTAGAACTTAGTTAGGGTTATCAATTGCTCAAGAACTAGCCCAAAATATCAATGCCGAAATATTAATTAACAATAATCGACCCCAAAGAAGTATTTTTTCATTCATAATCTCTCAAAATGATAACTAGAATAAAAACAATCAACGTATTATATTAAAAACAAGCAAAAAGGACTCATCTAATTGATAGTCCTTTTTGCTTATATGCTCGAATTAACTATTTTAAACTGCAATATTTATTTTTGAAAAGTTAATTAAAATTAACTTAGTAGCCAAATTATTTCGAATAATTTTGGTTAGACCACGCTTTACTAAAAAAGTAATCATTAATATGATATTTGTTTTTATGGACTGGAGATGTTACAAAACTTTTAATCTGATTATCATAAGCTAACCAACCTTTCCAGCCTACGTGAATGGTATCTTCCATAAAATACTTTTGTTGCCCATCTTTTGAGAAGTCAGCAATATTGTTAAAGCCTTGCGATTTCAACTGGAATCTAATTTTATTAATTGCCCGTTGATACATACCTAAATCTAATCCAGAGTAAGCTGCCCACTTTTTATTAACGGGTGGGAAAACAAACAATACATCTGTTTTAGATGCGGCAAATTGATTTAACGCTAATTCTAAATCGCCATATTCAGGAGAATGCGTATAATCAAAATGTTTTTGAGAATTTTTCAATTTACTTAGTTTAGGTAAAATTCGATGAGTGTAGAAGTTATTTTCAATATTAAATTTATTATTATTAGTTTTTGATTTTGCAAGTTCACAGGCGATCGTATTCAATTTTTGTTCGTCATAATGATTTGGTAATTCATTTAATTTAGGAACAATTTTAGTATGATACTTATCTGTTGTCTGCATTTTAGCAAAAAAAGCATCTTCATGCATTAAAATATTCAATTGTAATTTGATACTATTAGTATCAAAAGTTGATAATGGTCGACCATCAACAATTTTATTAAAATATTTCGAATATTCACTATTCATATTCATAGCCATTAACCGCTGGGCCAAATATTTATCAGAATGACTATTTTTAGCAGAAAGCAACCACGTCAACACCTGTGCTTTACTAATATAATGCTTGATTGCTAAGGGAGAAGCTCCCTGTTTAGTAAACCACTGTGGTGAAATGACATAAACTGCTTTTTTCTGATAGATTGCGCCTTTTATTTGCTGCATTCCCAAAAAATGCGTTAATGATTGTGCACCTCTTTGACCCAACAGAAACGGTCGATAAGAACGATTATATTTTTCAGCCAAAACAGCGGGGTGTAGGGCATCCATCCGACTCCATTCACTAGAACCAAAGAATGGAATAAATTTATGCTTTGGATCTCTGAAAGCCTGCTCTTTTAATGTTTTATTTTTAAATACTTCTGCCGTTAGGGCCGTTGCGGATTTTTGCTCATTTTTAAAAGAATATTTATTAGGATTGATAGGTGTTAGCATAATCCATCCACCGATTAAAAAAATTGCTAACACTAAAGGACCAAAAATGTTAAAAACACGCCTAATCATTCATTAAGCCCTCAATCCCCAAAATAACTTTGTTGCCTGTATTCCAATCGTTTCGACCAATCTCTGATACTGGGACTCTAATATCAAATTTTGCTTCAATTTCCAAGGTTAATTCAACCGTAGCAAGTGAGTCTAGAATGCCCGCATCATAAAAATCGACGTCCATCATATTTGAAATATCTACCATAAATAAGTCAGCAAAGATTTCAATTAATTCATTTTTTACATTCATAGTAATAATCTCCAATTACATTTTTTTGTTAAACCATAGCTGATCTAAGAAACCAGAAAACAATAGAAAACTCAACATCACAATATTAAATGTTACAAAAATAGATAGAGCATCTACCCATTTATTCTGCCTAATGTGAAGATTGCGTTTTTTCTTAGTCCGAATCCACCAATCGTTGATCACCAGAGCACAACCATGGAACAAGCCATAACTAACATAGTACCAAGTAATTCCGTGCCAAAATCCCATGATTGTCATATTAACAAGGTATGAAACGTTAGATGTAACATTTCTATTTTTGAAGACTTTATTTCTCATTAAAAACATTACCAAACGCATAAAAATGTAGTCCCGAAACCAGAAACTAAGGGTAATATGCCATCGATTCCAAAAGTCTTTCATATTTTTGGCCATAAAAGGTTTATTAAAATTGATGGGAGTCTCAATTCCCATAATATTTGAGATCGCAATCGCAAAAAGGGAATAGCCCGCAAAATCAAAAAATAGGTATAGTCCATACGTATACATCACACCAACCGTGGGAATATTTAAAAAGCCACCCTGTTGTAAAGCCATTCGTTGTAAAGAAGGGAGTAGTAGTGTCCCCAAAATATACGCCAAGATAAACTTGTATAGAAAGCCCTTAAAAATATTATTGATAGCCACTTCCAGCATTGATAGGTACTTATCTTTTGATGGAACTTGCTTAAAATCATTATTAAATCTCCGAGAACGATCGATCGGTCCGGATGAAATCGTAGGCATAAACAAGATAAATCGAATATATTCAAAAAAATTGATTTTTTTTAATGTCCCGTCACGTATTTCAATGATAATACCAACAGACTTGAACATCATATACGAAATACCCAAGAATCCCAAAAATGATTTATGATTACTGTCCAATACAGGTGTCAATTTAACAATCACTAATGGGAGGAGATCCATTAAAAGCATGCTGACAAATACCCAGGTGTCATTTCGTGTATAGCGAAATCTCGAGTAAAAGCAAATAATGACATACTGCCAAAAGACATAGAAGAGTAGGGCGATCAATTGATGATAATGATTACCTGTAAACATTAAGCCAATAAATATGGCTGAAATGATTATTTCATAAATTTTAATTCGTTTACCGTAAAAAAATATGCCAATAGATATCGGCAATAGATATCGGCAATAGTGCCATTATCAAATAAATAAAATATTGAGGATTACCATACGGTTCTAAATTCGGTAAATATTCAAAAATATTTATCATTTTTCATTAACCTCTTGAATTATTTTTTTAACATCTATTTTACCGTTTTTGGTCATTGGTAATTGATCTTGAAAAATAAAACGTGAAGGTATCATATATGGCATCATGACTGACTGAAGTTGTGTCTTAATTGCCTTGGTAATTAAAAATTCGTTATCATATTTATTTTTAATCCCTTTTTTTAATACGATATATGCCAGCAATTGTTTAACTTTATACTTATCGCGATCGTATCTGGGAATCGCCACCGCGGATTCGATCAGGCTCGATTGATGTAAATTTTGTGAGACTTCTTCTAACTCAATTCGATATCCGTTTAATTTAATTTGAAAATCAATTCTGCCATTGTAATAGAGGATGCCGTTTTGATCTATTCGGCCCAAATCGCCAGAACGATAGGCCCAATGATCATTAATTTTAAAGAATGAACGATCTGTTTGCATTGTATTATGTAGATAACCCTTTGATACAGTTGGACCAGTAATAATAATTTCACCTATTTGATTTTCTGAGCTAACCTCACCATGATCATTCAAGATTAAGATATGGGCAGCCGGATTGGGAATGCCGATCGGCAGCCGCTCATTTCGTTCAATCATCAAATTATTAATCTCAATTGCCGAAATAGCAACTGTTGCCTCGGTGGGTCCGTATGCATTAATGATTCGAGCATTAGGAAAGCGAGATTTTAAATTTTTGGCTGTTTTAACCGTTAATTCTTCGCCATCAAAATAGAATGCTTCAATGGACGGGTAATTTTTGGCATTAAAATTATCTGATACTAAAGCTAAATCAACAAACGAGGGAGTTGATGTCCAAATTTGAATTGGCAAATTAGATATAGCCAGATATAGCTGTTTAAAATTGGAGTTTTCCTCACTAGAAATCGGGAATAATGTACCACCTAATGTTAATGTAGGCGCCCAATACATGACCGAAAGGTCAAATGAATATGGCGGTTGCGCTAGCATTTGAGGGGCTTGGGGTACTGCAAAAACTTCGGATGCTAACATCCAATTGGTATAAGATAGCAAATTATCATGGGAAATTTGTACACCCTTTGGTCGACCTGTCGTTCCAGAGGTGAAAATTATATAATAATTTTCAGATGCTTTAATTTCATGTGTCAACTCATACAAATGATCTGAATGTATGATTTGTTTTAAAGCGTTTAAATTCACCACAGGAATCGCCGTTTGGACTGGAAAATCATTAATTGCTAAAATTAAACTCGGTTTAGCAATTTCAATAATATGCTTGATTCGCTCAATTGAAGAATTCTTATCGACTGGGACAAATGTGTATCCTGCTTTACTTAAGCCCAAAAATGAAGCAATCATTTCATATTCATGACCACCAAAAACTATTACATTTGATTGTCTAGGCATCTTTAAGCCATCTAAATATGCAGCAAGGCTGTCGGAATGGTTTTTTAAATTTTTATATGTAAACACCTGATCGTGAAATTTATAAACGAGGTTTTCGGGTGTTGTATTACCATATTGATCAATTGTTTTTACAATATTTTTAATCTTCATAATTTCACCTTAGATAGTTTCTCGACGGATCAACTATATTTAATCTGCCAGATAACATGGGACTCAATATTCAATTAGAACTCGTTATATATAAAGTTGCCTTGACCAACTCCAGAATATCCATACAAGTAAATTATAATAAGCAATATGGTCATATAAAACAAAGTCTTAATTATGAAATTAAAGATCTGCACGGCATTTTTTTCAATCATCTTTATTAATAACATCAAGAACCACCTGTTTTCTAAATTATTTCAAAGAGAAGTATAGCTGAACCCTTGCTATATAAAAACTTATAATAAATGAAGAAAAAATGAAGAAAATTCATAAATGCCCAAATCTAATCAAATGCTAAAAAGCAACGTCAGCAATTAGTTTATTGTTTTCATACGCACTATGCGTAAATATGTAAATATGTCCGCATACTGAAAGACGCTAAAAACTCCCCCCCTTTACTAAATAATGATCAAATAAACATTAAACATCCGCTGAAAATTAAAAATCCATATAGCTATTTATTTAATGTTTCTATGTTAATATGACTTAACTTTTTTCCAAAATAAAAATTACCAAAGCAACGCCTGGCAATAATAAAATTAAATCTAAGCCCACGCGAAGATTCCAAAGACCGGATAATCCTTGACCTAAAACAATAATTAAGCCAATAATTCCAAAATATGTCTGTAAATTTGCTCGCAAATATTGAGTTGGCCATTTAGCCAATTGACCATAAATGGCAATTGGTACGCCATGCGTATTAATTGCGCCACCCATAAATCCAGAAAATAAGCCTGCCACAAAAACTGGAAGCTTAAATCTTGATTTTTGTCGTGGTTTAAGCTTAATCAAGTTTAAAATGGCATACATAATTAAGAAAATGCCAACTAAATACTTCAACATTAGCGTATTACCTAATTTTAAGAACATCAAGCCAAAAGGAACGCCTATAATCGCCCCGCTAACCAGTTTGATAATTAGTTTAAGGTCGATATAACGATAATTTTTAACCACAGCTGGTGCTGCCAATCCAAGCCCTAAAATCCCAATCAATGCGACTGCATCGTTTGAATTAAAAGATAATGGCGTTGTCACTAATGCTTCACCAAAGCCAAAAATATAGCGGGTTGCCGCACCAATTAAAAATATTATATATGCAGTTAAACTCATTTATATTTACCCCTTAAAAAACTTCCCAACACGTCTATCAATATCATATCGTATTCTGCCCGCTCTGCTTTAAATCATGCTAGTTTTTAATTAAATTTTATTTTTCATCTTTATAAATATTTACCACAAGTATCAAAAAACTTTATAAAAAGAACCATCATTTTCTTTTAGTTTATCTTACCATGTTATATCACAATCTAAATACTATAAGCAATATTTGTAATAGATTGTTTTAACTTGCCTTAGCCCACTATCAATAACAGAAATGATAACTAAAAACATTCCCCCAATAAAACCAAACGTCGCTATTTCATGAACTTTTAATAGATTTCCTATGGCCAGCGGGATAATAGTCACCAAGATACTAATCCCCGCACCAACAAAACCTAAAAACAGTACTTTTTGATTCAAGTATCGAGTTGTCGCCTTACCTGGATTAATCTTATCTAGATAGTCCCCATTTTTTTCATACGTAAACTCAAATTATATGTATCAATTAGAATTTTTCCCGTTTTTTGTCACAAATGTTTACATTTTTCGGCGAATTAATGTATCCGCTTTCTTGACGATGTTTTTTAATCCTTTATTTTACGGTGTGAAGATTCTCTCAAACCCCTCAAAATGGCCAAATAGCGCCTTCATTTCAGCAATAAAAAAAGAATAATAATTAGCAAACCTGAACGGTCGTTAACATATTATTCTTACCATATAAAAATTATAATATTAGATTTTTTATTAATAGTTGTATATATACATATACAACTATTATTTAAAGTCTCAACCTTTGATCTAAAGGTTCCCTAGAAATCAATTAATTATGCCTAAAAATTAAAGTGTATTTTGGCGACTTAAATATAAAGTCAATAAAATACTAAGAGCCACCATAATAATTCCAAAAATTGGTGTCGCAATTAAGCCAATTTTAGATACCGTTTGTCCACCCAATAGTGAACCTAAGGTAATTCCAATATTAAATGCTGAGATGTTTAAGGCTGATGCAATTGAAATATCATTAGGCGTATACTTCTCGGCCATTTGAACAATGTATAATTGCAATCCCGGCACATTCATAAAGGCAAACAAACCAAGCAACATCACATTGAATAATCCCAACCAATGATTCCCCATTAGTAATAAGAATAAAATTAACGTAATTAAAAGGCCCAAAAACATCTTAACCAACGTTGGTAAAATATTTTGATTGGCAAACCGGCCACCGATCGTATTTCCCACAGCCACCATCAACCCATAAATCACCAAAATCAGTACAATCGCATTTGAACTCCAGTGCATCATATTCTGTAAAATGGGCGTGATAAAAGTATAAACCGTAAAGGTCGCACCATAACCTAATGCCGTAATCAACAATGCCATGAGAATAAACTTATTTTTTAAGACCCGAACAACTCCCATGAAACTGGTTTTCTTACCCCGTGGCAAATCATTTGGAATTAAGAAGTAGTTGGCAATTAACCCGAAAACACCAATTAACGCAATAAAATAAAATGACACATGCCAAGTGCTGATCTGTCCAATAAAGGTCCCCAATGGAACCCCCGTTACAGTCGCTACCGTTAGGCCGGTAAACATCACAGCAATTGCACTCGCTCGATGGCTTGGTGCCACTACATCCGCAGCAATAATCGAGGCAATTGACATGAATAGACCATGCGCCAACGCCGAAACAACCCGCCCGATTAAGACCACGGTAAAATTGGGCGCCGTGGCGACCGTCACATTTCCAATAATAAAAACCAGCATGATGAGTAGTAGTAAACGTTTTTTGGGCCAATGATTTGTAAGTACCGCTAAAATAGGCGCACCAATCGTAATACCCAACGCATAAATTGAGACAGTTAAACCGGCTAACTCCATCGATATCCCAAAGTCTTGCATTAATAACGGCATAAGCCCCACACTAATAAATTCTGTCGATCCAATTGCAAATGCGCTCAAAGCTAAAGCAAATAAGATTAAATTGGGATTTGTTTTATTTTCCATTTTATTCGTCCCCCATATCAATAAAAATAGCAACGTGATATTATTATAGACGCATATAATCTTTAATCAATTAGGCACAATATTATCTCTTAGGTACTTTAAGGTAATGTTAGGTATGTCCGCAAAGGAGTTCATTTTATGTCTGAAAAAATTTATAACATTGGGGTTGAAGCCACGATTGAAATCATTGGAGGAAAATGGAAGCCCATTATTCTCTGCCATTTACGTCACCAACCCATGCGCAGCAGTGAACTCTTAAAGGTTATTCCCAATATTTCGCAGAAAGTTTTAACCACCCAATTACGTGAGTTAGAAAAAAACGAGATTATTAACCGGAAGATTTTTCCAGAACTTCCCCCACATGTTGAGTACTCCCTCTCAGAATATGGTCAATCATTAAACCAATTACTTGATCTTTTATGTACTTGGGGAGAAGTTAACATTGACCGTCGTTCAACGCGTGGTGAAGCTGTGACCGTATTAAATCGAGATAATTTAGCCTAGTTTAAATAACTTCGCACTAAGCCGTGTCGTCTCGTCACGGTTTATTTTTTTATAAAAAAATCGAAACTAACCGCAAATATTAGCGCTTAGTTTCGATTGTTTTAATAAATTAAATATGTAAAAAGTATTTTACAAATGCTGCTGCACAAGCTGCCCCTACAAAGGGTGCAATTCCAGGTACAAGCAACGCATATTTCCAGTCGGAATCTGCCTTATTAGCAATTGGTAAAATCCAATGCGCAATACGCGGCCCTAGATCTCGCGCTAAATTCATCGCGAAACCAGTTGTTCCACCAAGTCCCATTCCAATCGCCCAAACTAGTAAACCAACTCCGATCGCTGGCACACCTTCAGCCTTAATTTGGACAATTGCCAAAATTCCTGTAATAAAGATAAAAGTTGCAAAAGCTTCAACAAAAAAGTTCCGTGGTAAGTTTCGGATAGCTGGTGAAGTCGTGAAAATATTGCGAATTGTAATTCCATCAATTTTGCCCTCTGAGGCTTTAAACTGATCAGCATACATAATCCAGACAATAATTGAACCAACAATCCCCCAGCTAATTCTGCTAAGCTATATGGAATAAATGAAGACCAAGGTAAAAGTCCTAAAATACTTTGTGCCAAGGCCATTGCAGGATTCATACAAACCCCACCAAAAATAAATAATGCCACTGAAATCCCAAATGCCCAGGTCGTAATCGCAAATAAATGCCCCGAACCATGGTATTTAGTATTATTCAATACTACGTCCGAATGAACGCCAACCCCAAAAATAATCATTAAAGCGGTGCTTAAAAACTCAGCTAATAAATTATGAATCATTTTAACTCCCTAAAAATACAAATTCTACAACCTTATTATTATATCTCAACTCAAATGGTAAAGTAAATAGTATAATTAGGTTATGTTTTATTCCCCATTAAGCTCTTTATTAAAGTTTTAATGGTAAGTTCTACACTTTCACTTGATTTAAATATGAAAATAAATAATAATTATATTTATAACTAGCACCTCAAGGAGAATATAATGCTTGAAGAGTTTAGCACACATTTTGCGGCTGATATTTATAGTAACGATATTCATCATCAGGGCGCCATTCTTCAAATTATCTCAGACTACCCACGTGGTCTTGATGTAACTTCAATTCAAGAATATTTTCCGTTAAGTCGCCGGACCATATATAAATATATTGAAGAAATAAATGCAGTTGCCACCTTGGCTGAAGAAAATAAAACTGATGAAAATATTGATTATGGCGAAATAAAAAAAGAAAACAATTTATACTACTTCACAGGTAATCGCATCTCTTTTCAACATATTTACAGCAAAATTATTGATGAATCAGTAGCATTAATCATTTGTAAACAATTATTAGTGACACGAGAAATCAATGTCAAACAATTTTGTTATGACCACTATATTAGTGAAACTGCTCTGCGTCGGAACATCGTTAAATTCAATAATTATATGGAGAAGTACGGTCTCTCGATTTTAATTGCCAAAGGCTTTCTATCATTGCATGGAACAGCACCCAAAATTCGTTTTGGTTTAGCTACTTTTTTATGGCGGAATTATCGTGGCCTACAGTGGCCTTTCCCTAACGTTTCTCAAAAAAGCATGCGTAATTTAGCTTTACGCATTGGAACCATTTATTCAATTGATTTTAATCAAGGTAAGTTAATGGAACTCATGTACATCTTAGGCACCAACTTCTCTCAAATCTCAGTTAATAATTTTATTAGCCCAGGTGATATTAGTCAGGAGATGCTAGACCTACTCATTTTAGATGATCGTGATCAAGAATTTTATGATTATCTCACCAATTTTTTTGGGTTAAACGATACGGAACTATCTTTTATTGTTCTTTGGTTTAAATCAATGAGTGATGCCTATTCCACTAGTAACCGCGCCCAGATTATTTATGAAAAACTCAAAAAATTGAACCATTCTTTTTACAAAAAGAATGTCAAGTATATCATGGCTGTTGAGAGTCGGACTAATACCAAAATTGATTTTAGTACCCCAACCGGGGAACTATTTCTCGCTACCATTATTGCCGGACAGTTCCATTTGAATTTATTCCACGATTTGAGTTTTACCATTGCAAATATTGATATGGATCACTTTGGTGGTAATATTGAAATTGGATTATTCGAAGGAATTAAAAATATCACCTTACCCAACAACACTGAACTTGATCCTGGCGAATTAAATACTGCAATCATGTTCAATGCAATGGCTTTTATGCTTATCTTCCCACACCATTATTTTGATCCCCAAATTAATATTTTAATTAAGATGGACGCTCCGGCTTATGCGGAACAAATTTTCACATTACACCTGAGAGAAATTTTAGATCCATATTTTAATGTTGCGATCTTTAATCAAAAAACTTCAAATCACGTGCAACCTGATCTATTAGTTAGTACCGCTCTCTTTCTGGATGAGTCTATTGATCAAAAATATCAAATTTTTGTCAATCCACAATTAAATTCCAGTGATCGTACCAATTTACATAAAATTGTAACCATGATTACTGCAGAAAAAAGAGCAGAAAAATAAAAATAACCCCAGCAATATAATTGTTGGGGTTATTTTTATTTAATTTCAATTAATTGATCCTCAATCGTAATTGCACTCTTACCATGTTCCTTTGAATAATATAACGCATCATCTGCTCGTTGGTAAATCGTATCAAATTCTAGATCTGCAGCTTTAATAACTGTAATTCCCATCGAAATCGTTAATGTTAAAGTCTGTCCATCATATACTATCGGATGACGTTTCACATTCTTAGCCAATACCTTTGATAATGAAGTCACTTCTAGCGTCGTCGCATTATTAATAATAATACCAAATTCTTCACCACCTAGTCGATAAAAATTACTTTCCAAGCTGGTATTTTCTAAAGTTAATTGAACTTGTGCCGTTACCGACTTTAACACATTATCGCCCGTCGTATGACCATAAGTATCGTTGAACGCTTTAAAATTATCAATATCAAACATCAGAAAATAGAATGGCCGTTGATTCAATTGAAATAACTGAAAGGATTTTTCACTTTCTTGATTAAAAGCTTCTCGATTCCAAATTCCAGTTAAAAAATCTTTCTTCGATGAATCTTCAATTCTCAAATACCGGTCTAAGGCGGATCGTACAAAGTGATTTAGATAATGCACGATTGTCATTAAAACAATAAACTTAATTAACAAGGCCAAGTATTGATAAATTGCGCCATTATGCACACCCAAAATTAGAATCAACCACCAGGAACTACCCCAAATAATCATCCAAAAAACATAAAGATACATATTATTTAATATTTTTTTCCGGTTAGCATTAATATAATAACTACTCAAAACTACAATGATTAACCCCAAAATTCCTAACCCCAATTGGACAGAACTAATGCTCTGCTGGGTTAAAAAATAACCCAGCATACCCAATGCTAATAAAGACTCTAAAATTATTTGCGTTTTATTATCTAACATTAAAATAAAATAATACAGTATCACTAATTGTAAATTAGTCTGTGATAGGAGTAATTTGCCACCACTCATGATAATCAGATAGGTCTGAAAGATGATGATCGTTAAAATCGGAATAAAACCGCCAATCAAATGTAGTATTCTTTTTTTTGCAGGGTCCTGCAAATGGCTTCGTAATGATAAAACTAAAATAAAGTCAACCGCTAAAAGACCCAATACGATTAAAAAATCATGTAACGTATAGTAGGTAAAGACATGACCGATCGCCGACCATAATTGATTCAAAAAAATTATCATTGTCCTTCAAACATATTCCTTTCATAAAGTGCGTAATAAAAACATCGTCACTCAAGTGCAACGATGTTTATTGCTTAATCAATAATTTTTTTCCGTTCATCAATCAATAATGGAATTGGTAGAATGTCACTTGGCTTAGCAAAAAGATATCCCTGTTGAATCGTAATATTATGATTTTTCAACCAATCTGATAAGTCTTCTTTTTCAATTCCTTCAATTACAAGATCTAAATGATTATCAATCGTTATGGTATTTAGCAATTGAATCATTAGAGTCACTTGTTCATCATCCAAAATATTTCGCACATGCACTAATGACCATTTAATTCGTGTTAAATAGTCTTTAACTAACAAAAAATTACCAATTGAATTGTTACCCTGTTCCATGTCGTCTAAAGCTATTTTATAACCTAGTTCATGAATGGCCTTGAAGGCTTCCACGTTAATGGCAGTTGAATATTCATACTTTCGATCCGTCGCTGGATTTTCGGTAATTTCAATAATCAAGCGGTCGCGCAAATCAGGTTTAATCAAGTTCAATAATTGATATGTTCCCGCATATTCAAGTTCCTGTTGATCTAGATTAAACGAAAAACTACTGTTGGGATTCATTTCAAGAATCTGAGGCAATGCTTGGGCTAAAAAGTCCAAATAGTTTCGATGATGTTCCTCAGTGTTAGTTGCTTCTTCATATAAGGCCCCTGGAAAACCAGGCACACTATGACTTCTTAGCAATAACTCATATTCATCATATTGATCTTTTGCTAAATTAACGATCTTCTGACCCATAAAATAAAAATCATACATTTTTTATATTCCCCCAATTAATAACCGAAATCATTCTACGGCTTAAACGTCCCTACTTAAATTAGCTTGATTGGCGCCACACCCGCTGGTTTGGCAAACAAGAAGCCTTGTTGATTGGTAATATTATTTTTTACTAACCAATCCGATATTTCCGATGCTTCAATCCCTTCAATAACTAATTCCAAATCAAATTGATGGCTCAATTTATTTAAAAATTGAATTAAGCCTTCAATACTAGCATTGGGAATCCGATTTAAAACATGGACATATGACCATTTAATTTGATGAATATACGGCATCACCAATAAAATATTTCCGATGGAATTATTTCCTTGTGTTACATCGTCAAGGGATACTCGATACCCAAGAAGATTAATATCTCTAATTGCATCAACATTAATAGTCATTGGATAATCTTTATGCCTTTTGAGGGGAGGTAACTCAGTAATTTCAATTGTCAAATTTACACGCAACTTTACATCAATTTTACATAAAAATTCTAAAGTTGCATCATACTCTAGTTCTTGTTGATCGAGGTTTAAGCTGAAGTGTTGCCCTGGATTCAATTCTAGAATATGAATTAATTCACGCTCCAAAAAATCTAGATACTCAAGATGTTTGTCCTCTGAAACCATATATGAAACATATTCTTTTTCCGGAAAACCAGGAACACTATGACTACGTAGTAATAATTCGTATTCAGGATCTTCAGATTTTAATAAATTCACTATTTTTTGACCCATAAAATAAAAATCATTCATCTGTACGTACCAAACTCCAATCATTAAATATACTATCTAAATTTTAATGGTTATTATACTGTTTGTAAACATTTAAATACCCCTTTAACAAAATATTTAACAAACATAAATTTGGAATATTAAAACAACTTCGTTTTAAGGTAAACCTAATTCCATCGTAACAATTTTTAATATTTTTTAATTTAACTTTCTCTTATTAATTGTGGTAAATTTCAACTATCTCATTTAAGATATCTTGGCGCTTTCCTAATAAAATTAGTCGTTCATTATTAATAGGTAATATCAGATCTAAAGTTTTAAAATTTAATGCATTGGTGCTAATAGAAATACTAATTTTTTGGGACTGATGTGCATTCATGATCGTTTCTATCACCAACTAGATTTTTTCTTGAAGGTAACTTGTTCATTAATATTAATTTGTTGATCTATAAATCCATTTTCCTGCTCCTGATCCGAAGTAAATATTAACTCATTGAAAAAAGTTCATCGTGTTGTTTGACATTTCGTTTCAATCTGTTTGATTCATCAAAATATTTATAAATTATGTAATTAAAAATATTCATTTCATAATTTTCAAATTGATTTTGCGTTCCATCTGCAATCGTTCGATCAACTAGGAAGATATAGATTGATAAAATTCCCAAAATCATCCGACGACTTCCTGCGATCAATCCCGGATTGAGTAGTTGCAAACGCTCGTTATCCATTAAAAACTCTTTGATAAAATCTAAATTAGGATCTTTCGCAACATTATTTTTTGACAAATCAAATAGTTCATCCCCAACGTACAACTTATCATCTTCTATCAACTTAAAAAAATTTTGTAATACCTCGGTTTCGTCAATATCCATTAATGCAACTTTTTCGATTTCAGGATGCTCCATAATGAATTCATACATCATAATCCACCTTTTCAGATACATTCCCAACACACCATAATTTGAATCAATCACTTGTTGCTTAATATGCAACATTGGAAAATCAAAGGGCGGAATTTCATTCGTTAAGACATAAAGAGGGAGGTTCTTATCTTGAGTTTAATTATATAAAGTTTCAATCGTATGACTAAAATTATTTTTAGATTGTTTGGTACCCGATCGTTGTAAATCTGCTTCACCAGATACAAATTGTCCCAGAACAATATTTTTATCGACATTAATTTCCATTTGCTACCTAAATCTACGGATATAATATTATCTTTCAAAATTGTTTTAGATTCCAGGCTTTCATCCCAACTGGTGGTCCTATTCCCTACAAAAATAAGGAGTATTTGATAATATATATCATAATTCTATTGTAAAAAAGAGTAATTGTCATATAACAATTACTCCTTCAATATCAAATTTTCTTAAAACAGTATATTTATTATTATCAATTAAAAAACTTATCGCGTGATCAGTCCTGCAACACCCATCCCACCACCAACACAAAGGGCAGCTACCCCAACATGCTTATCAGCATGCATTAATTCATAGATCAATGTGACTAATATTCGACTGCCAGAAGCTCCGACTGGATGTCCAAGAGCAATCGCTCCGCCATTTGGATTGACTTTATTTGCATCGATATTCAAGAGTTGATTACAGGCTAAAGATTGGGCAGCAAAGGCTTCATTTAATTCAAAATAATCAACATCCGCTTGCTTAAAATACGGATAATCACGGAATAACTTTTCAACCGCATAGTAAGAACCAATCCCCATGAGTTCAGGCTCGAGTCCAACCAATGATGCTCCTTGCCATTGAGCCAAGGGCTTTAACCCTAATTCGTGTAGTTTACTTTCACTAACTAATACCACGGCAGCCGCCCCATCATTAAGCCCCGAAGCATTACCTGCGGTGACCGCTCCATCCGTTTTATAAACGGTAGGTAACTTTGCCAATTTTTCAATCGACGTGTCTCGCCGTGGAGCCTCATCTTGTGCGATAGTATAAGTTTGGCCTTTTCGATCAACCATTGGCACAGATACCAACTCATCATCAAACTTTTGTCGGTCTATCGCGGCAATCGCCTTTTGGTGACTTTCATAGCTGAACTGATCCATGCGCTCACGAGTAATATGATATTTGTCAGCGATATTCTCAGCAGTAATTCCCATATGAAAGCCGCCCTGCGCATCAGTAAGCGCGTCTGACAATAAGGCATCTACCATCTTGCCATCCCCTAACCGTGCGCCAAAACGAGCTTGATCCAAAACGTAGGGTGAATTAGACATACTCTCCATTCCTCCCGCAACGATGACATCTGCCTGCTTGGCCTGAATTAAAGCTGCCGCCATATTAATGCTAGATAACCCTGAACCACATACATCGTTAATCGTTATGGCTGGCACTTGAATCGGTAGCCCTGCTTTTAACGCCGCTTGGCGCGCCGGATTTTGACCCTGACCAGCTTGTACAACATTTCCCATCAAGACCTGACTAATTTGATCAGGTGCTAGCCCAGACTGTTCTAGGGCTCCTTTAATTGCGAATGACCCTAAATCCGAGGCGGTTAAAGGCGCAAAGACACTACCAAACTTTCCAATGGGGGTTCGCTTAGCCCCAACAATATAAACTCGCTCCATTATTTATTCTCCTATGGATCATCATTTTGATAATTTGATTAATCTGAAATTATATTTCCCTGATACAAAGTTCCCTCAATTGCCACGTTTAGTCTGCTTTGCTGTACAACTATGGGTAACGCAATCTGCAACCCCACTTTCGCATCATTAGGAACCACTCCTATAAATGCGGTACCATTCAGCATGACCTGGACGAGATCTCCCGCCTGATAGTTTCCTTTGACTTGCATCTTTTGCTGTGAAGCGTCCAACGAATTATTTAGCTCATTGAATGGTCCAGCTAATCGAACTTGAGTTAAATTTTCAATACCATCACTGACGGTGGCTGTTTGCTCGGTGATCGCTGCATTAGCGACCACTGGCTGAAACAAATTAAAATTAACGGTAACCATGACTGTTGCAAGTGAGCTAATCAAAAAGAGCTTGGCTTGGTTAACTGGATTCACTTTTGAAAAATTCTTTAATTTTGCCATTAACTAGGTACCTCCGTCTTTCATAATTTAATTATGACGAGGTAACAATAAAATAAGCTTTAACTATAACAAATATTTTATTACATCCAATTAATCAATGTCAATATTCATATATATCAAGACATTCAACTTATTTCATTACTAAAGTACCCGTTAAAGAATTCGCACAATTGGATATGAAATTTACCAATACTGTTTTTTAATCTCATTTAGAGTAGCTTACTGTGCATAATAAAAAAACCTATCAACTAAAAATTAATCTAGTAAAGTAAACATCCTAGGTTAGATAAAATAATGTTCAACTTAGGGGATTATTTTTTATGGCAACGGATACAAATCAATTCAAGAAATCAGTTGTTAGGGACTGTCTTGAATATTCTAAGACACTATTTCAAATTACACGATATTTTAATATACCATCGTAAAAGACACTACGTACGTGAATTAATCAATGGCATGATCTTGGATGAATTAACCGATAGCGCTAAACTAAGCCGAAGTGTTACTATTATGTCTTCCCTCACCTTAATCATTACAAAAGTGATAAAGTGCTCTTCAGTGCCATTCAGGATGTAAAATCAACTAAATTTAAAACAGAATATAGTTATCGCAGAATCACTATACTTTTCAAGATGAAAGTATTCGAAATTAATCATAAACGCGTTCTACGAATCATGCGCTAGAACGGATTATTAAGTACGACTTTCAAAAAAAGTATCCGTCGTTATCGTTATTATAAGGATGTGTTTGCAGAAATCTGTGACCGATTGATTAAACACGACTTTAAAGCAAGTGCACCTTATCAAAAAATTGTCACAGATATAACAGAAATTAACTATACACAAGGTTAAAAAGCTTGTATTAAACCCATTGACTAATATTCTAAAATACAAAATGCGATTATTCATAGTGATCAAAGAATGCATTACCAATTGAAACAATTTATAAACAAAATAAAACAAGCGAGCCTTGAACAGAGTATGAGACATAAGAAAACGCCAATTGATAACGCATATATCGAAAACTTTTCCCATATAATAAAAGCAAATATAACTCATAATAAGTTAAGATAAATTTAAGAAACAATTAAAAGAATTCATTCAGTATTACAATAATATGCGAATAAAAGAAAGACTCGGCAGCCTTTCACCTATTGAATACAGACTTGGGTCCATCAAGAAAACTAGACAATTTTTTTATCCAGTCCAATAGGTTCACTTCAGATTATATCAGTAAGCTTTTAAATTATTCTATTTGTGTTTCTTCCAGATAATCAATCCAGCTAATGACATTAAAATTAACATTTCAGTTCCAGTAAATGTTAATTTTTGAGTTGAAGTCTTAGGTAACATCGTTTTAATAGTGTTAACAACACTATTGGTGTTATTATCAGAATCTGAATTTGAGTCACTATTGTCAGTATCAACCACTGGTAACGTCGGTACATTTATTTCTGGATTAACTGGAATATTTGGATTATCAATATTTGGTTTTATTGGCATAGTTGGTATTTGAACTTTTGGATAAACTGAAAGACGTGGAATATCAACTATTGGTTCAAATGGTTTAGTAGGAGTATTTATATCTGGATCTGCAGGTAACACTGGTGTCTTTGTTACCGGGTTCACAGGTTTTTTTGGTGTATTTGTATTTGGGTTGGCTCCTATGTCAATAATTCGGACATAAAAATACGAATAAATTTTGAAAAACGTTTTAATTATTTAACGTACTGGTAAAGTATGTGATTTATCTAAAAAAGTGCATCCTTTAATGTTTCCATGCCATTCTAAACAACCCGTCTATACTTATCGTTTTAAACGGGATATTAATATGATTTATTTGTAGCTACGCTACAAGGGAAATTCGATCACTGTTATACCAGCGAATATAGCTATCAATGCCAGCTATTGCTTCATTAATTGTCTTAAATTCTTGAAAATTAATGTATTCACGCTTCAAAATTGAGTGAAAGCTCTCAATTCTTGCGTTATCACCAGGTTGTCCTTTACGAGAATAAGAATGCTTAATCCCAAAACGAGTTAAAGTACTTTCAAATAAATCGCTTGTATACTGACTCCCCATATCGCTATGAATAATGCTTGGTTTAACAGACTTTACTGCGACTTGATTAATGACGTCGGTTGCTAATTCCTTAGTCATATGACTTCCAACTTTATAAGAAATAACCCGCCGGGTTACGGGATTGTACACACTAGCTAGATAAACCCAAGTATTTTTAACGGGAATATACGTAATATCTGTTAAAAGAATATTGGATTGATCAGGTAATCCTTTAATTAGATTTGGTCGTTGATCATATTCAGTATGTGTTTTAGGCTTATTAATTCGTTTAGTCATCCTAGACCTAATTTTTAAAGCGTACATCTGTTTATAAACCATACGCTGGCTAATTTTAATTTTTAACTGACGATTTAATAAAATTGTTAATCGCGGGTATCCATACATAGGATATTTTAACCATGCATCTAATACCTTTTGCTTAATGAAATTGCGACGAAGAAGGGTTTTACCAGGCTTCCAATGTATATAGCCATAATAAGTCGATCGTGGAATTCTGAGGACGTTCAAAATTTTAGTAATGCGGTGCCCAACCTGTAGATTGTCATTAATAATTTTTAAGGTAGGAATACGTCCTTTGATGATCAATTTTTCGCCATAAGCACCGCTGCTCGTTTTAAAATATCAAGTTCTTCTTTTAGTTGTTTATTTTCTTTAATCAATGCCCTTTCATTTGCTGACAATACTTTCGTATTGTTAGGATCGGCTTGATTAACCCATTTAGAAACCGTTGAAACACTAACGTTGTATTCTTTTGCTAATGAATTAGCTGAACGACCAACTTTATGCAAGCTTACGATCGATTCTTTAAAGTCATTTGAATATTTGATAACCATAATAAAAAGCTCCTTTATGATGTATTATATCGAACAATTTGTCCGTAATTCCATCATAGGAGCCAAGATATCAAATGGTTGTACAACAACACTATCTTCTTCTGTTCCTAAAATAGTCACTATTCCCGGTTTAGTTAAATAATAAAAATTATATTGGTTTTCAGAACCAACTAAACTAGTAATCACAACTCCATCAATTAATATATAAACACTAGTTTCTAAATCGTCCTTTTTTGTTAAATACTTTCTTTTTGATCTATTAACTAGTGTCAAACCACTATCAGTGCTTTTCTTTAACTGATTTATCAGGTACTCTAATTCTTCATCCACCTATCATCAACTCCTTCAAAAAGCTAAATAAAAAATATGACTGTTGTAGGAAATTCTACATCAACCACACTTCCGTGTTTTTTTCGCTAATTAAAAATGCTGTGCTGTGCTGTGCTGTGCTGTGCTGTGCTGTGCTGTGCTGTGCTGTGCTGTGCTGTGCTCCGTCATTATGCGTCCACTTTCTAAAATAATGTCAATTTAATTTATTATTTTAAGTTTATATTAATATTTGAATAACTTAAGTATACAATGTTGCCAAAAGTAAGCGCTTCTTTTTTTTGTCTGATTTGTTTCATTTTTTGACTTGTGTGTCGTTACATTTGATACCATTAAAATAATTTATTATATTTTTGAAACATTATTTCTCTATTTGATCCTGTTTCGATAAGACATCAAGGAGTATAATTATTTGACTTTATAATAAATATAAAATTTTTTGAATAGAGATTTAGAAATGTCTACGAAAAATATAGTAATAACAGGTGGGGACGTCAGGAGTTGAATTCGCAATCGCAAAAAGCATAGCAAATGAGGACGTTCAATTAATCCTAATCAGAAGAAACAAAGAACAAGCCGAATCAGCAATAAAACAAATAAATTCAAATAGAAATATTTCTTATATGTTAGGAGATATTAGTAGTAAAATTGGTTTACAATCAGTATTAACTGAAATCAAAGAAAAAATCAATCATATTGAGGTATTAATCGACTGCGCTGGTGTTTACCCTAAATCACGTCAAATAAACATTGACATTAATCTCAGATCACATTATTTTTTAGACCATGCCTTGAAAAACTTACTATCAAATGCAGAACATCCTAGCATTGCAATTGTAACCGGTATGCCTAAGCCTATTCAAAAAATGCCAATTTGGGAACTTCAATTTAATATCACACTACGTGGAATGTGGGAATTAACCCATAAAACCTTATTAGTGAAACTACTTGCCAAAGAATTAAAAGTTAATAACATTAATGTAAACGCATTTTTCCCCGGTGATGTACAAAGCAATTTAATGAAGCACTCGAAGACCGTAAAAAATACCGAAGTACCCGTATCATATCTAGCTTTAAATCCTAATATGGATAATATGAATGGTAAATTCATAGACAATTACGGTCATATCGTCCCATTAAGCAATGGTAAATATAACACTGATATTGCAAAGCACCGACTTTCAAAATATTTAATGACAGAAGTCTAGTTATATCACATCATAATTAGCATTTGAACTGAACCCTATTAGTTGAAAAAAACTAATGGGGTTTTATCATGTTTTCAAAATAAATTCCAATAGACTTAGTAAAGAAGTACATATGTATTTATCTAGCTTCCTAACAAAACAAATCAAAAATGTATTTACTCTCAAAAATATGGTAGTGTAACACTTCAAATATTTAATTCCAAAATTTTCAGCAAATACTAAAAATCAGGTGTATTAAGTACAGCTACAATTAATTTCTGAAAATGTACATATGATTGAGACCATCTAACGTGAAAAATCTATCTTCTTTAAATCGGGAAATGACAAGTTGAAGCAATTAGAAAAATAGCTTAGTCCTTATAGAGATAATGCATGAACTAAATGTTTAATTTTAAAACATTATGCATGTCTTAAATTATTTATTATGTTGTGTTTTATAAAAACGGCAAACAAATACAAACAAAATTGAACGGAAAATTTTCGATAAAACCTCAAAAAAAATTCCAATCAATCACTTAGAATAAGCTTTAATTTTTGAGTTCAATTCAACTTTACAAATAAATTGAAATCTTTTATTTAAAAGAAAATCGCTTCAACTATTAAGTCGAAGCGAATATTCATATTCTCATATCAAAATTAATTTAATGCCTCTAAGGCCGTTTTAATCGTCATATCACCAGACCGCATAACAATCGTTTGCCCGATTGTAGCGGGGTAATTCACTAATTCAGCCAAAACGTATGCTACGGTTGTAATTGTATTTTCCCCAGGTTGATCACCATTAAGTTCTACCCCAGACACTTCTGGTTCTTCGGTTAAAGTTCCAGGTTGCAAAATCGTATAAGCTAAGCTTGTTCTAGTTTGTAACCATTGATCAGCATAGAATTTAGCAATATTATATGGCGTCAAGCTCGCTGTATAACCACCAGGCCATTCACTTTGACGATCTGCCTTATATGAACTTAATTGGATGTAACGCTTAATTCCTAATTGTTCCACTGCAGTCATCAGTTTAACCGCGCCATTTAAATCAACTTCTAATAGCGCTTTACCGCGTGATCCTGCCACAAAATACACGACGTCAAACGTCGCCATCTGTTGAAGCGTAGCCGCCAACTCATCCACTGTCGCGTGGACTAAGTCCAAGGCCACTAACTTATTTGTTTCACCATTAACAGTTTGATTTCTAGTTCCAATAACTTGATGCCCAGCATCTTCTAAAACTTGCATTAAGGCTTGTCCAACTCGACCACTAGCCCCGACCACTAAAATTTGCATAAAATCCTTCTTTCTATCTATTTCTAAAACCACTTATGATTGATTTGATGAGCTTCTTTAAAGCCGTATTATAATTACATTTTAATTTTTGCTAAAAACAAAAGTACGGTTAAGATATATTATATCCTAACCGCGCCAGTTATTAATTACTATTTGATGACATTCCAAATATTCTTAAAATATAAATGAACAAATTAATGAAGTCCAAATATAGATTTAGCGCTCCATATACTGCCACACCCTGCTCAGCATGATGATCGCCAGCCACCTGTAAATACATTTGCTTTAAGCGATTCATGTCATAAGCTGTGATGATCGCAAAGACAAGGACTCCCGCCCACGAAATCAACATATACAAGACGGTTCCACCAATAAAGATGTTTAACAACATCCCAATTACCAGTGCAAATACTGCCCCAAATAGAATAGTTCCCATTTTTGACATATCTCGCTTAGTCGTAACACCATAGAGCGCCATTCCCATAAATAATGCAGCAGTTGTAATGAATGCTAAAATAATCGTCTGTGGGGTCATATATAACAGAATTGAAGTAAAGAACAATCCCATGATAACACTGTACGCCATCAACAATCCAAAGGAACGGGCTGGATTTTTCATGGCCGAACGATTTGCCATCCAGCTAATTCCAAATAATAAGGCAAACAAGATTAACGTGGGCACTAGCCCAGTTGTTAAAGCCAGAATTTGTTGAGCAAACATCGTCACTCCAATAAAGACCGTCGCAGCAGTCACGAGTAATGCCATCCCCATATAGCTGTAAACCCTAAGGAAAAAAGAATTTAATCCTGAAGCTCCAGGATTAACTAAACGCGGACCTTTTGTTTGTAAATTATCCATAAATATCCTTACTCCTTTACCTAATTAATTATAAATACAATTTTAGTCTAAAACCCTTAAATTAACCATAATTATCCAGCTTAACCATGAGGGCTTATTGCAAGTTAGTCGTAACATTAGCAAGAATTTTCTCATATGAAAACTCTGTCTGCTGGACATCCCCGGCGCCCATGAAGACCACAACCGGATTTTGGTCATGCTGCATTAATTGTGCCACATTTTCTGGTGAAATAATACCACCAAACTTCGTCATTTTAGCTCCCAAATCTGCTGAGGAAATATCACCCTTCGTTTCACGGGCAGAAGCAAAAATTTCAGTTAGATAAACGCGATCCGCCAGATCTAAAGATTCGGCAAATTCGTCTAGGTAAGCAATCGTCCGTGAAAAGGTGTGTGGTTGGAACACGGCGACCAATTCGCGGTCTGGGAACTTTTGCCGGGCCGCATCCAGCGTTGCTTTAATTTCAGATGGATGGTGCGCATAGTCATCGATAATAGTAACATCCCCCACCGTTTTCTCAGTGAATCGACGCTTAACACCTTTAAAACTTAGCAATTCTTTTCGTAATAAATCAAGATCAATTTCTTCAACATATGCCATAGCGATAACCGCCAAAGAATTTAAAATTCCGTGTTGTCCAAACAATGGTACTTGAAAATTACCCAAAAATGTTTCGTGATAATAGGCGTCAAAACTCGACCCATTGGTTGAACGCTTGATATTTTGCGCGATAAAATCATCTTCTGCGTTTAGTCCATAATAATATACGGGAACATTAACTTGTATTTCACGCAATTTAAGATCATCCCCCCATGCAAAGATCGCTTTTTGAACATTTTTACCAAAATCATTAAAAGCGTCAAAAACATCATCAATATCTTGATAGTAATCTGGATGATCAAAATCAATATTGGTCATAATTGCGTAATCCGGGGTGTAATCTTGGAAATGACGCCGGTATTCATCGGCCTCAAAGGCAAAGAAACGTGCATCTGGTACACCTTTTCCCGTACCATCTCCTATTAGATATGAAGTTGGCGCAATTCCCGACAAAACATGGGCCAAAAGTCCCGTAGTTGAGGTTTTACCATGCGCACCTGCAACTCCAACTGAAGTATATTGAGTAATTAGGCTTTGAACTAAGTCCGGATAAGAGATTAATTCAATCGCATCTCCCAGAGCCATGGCTGCGGCAACTTCAACCTGATTATCATCAAAGGCGTTCCCACGAATGACAACCATCTCGGGTTTGATATTTTGCGCATCGAAAGGGTAGATTGAAATTCCTACATCCGTAAGCGGCTTTTGGGTAAAAGTATATTGATCAATATCAGATCCCGCCACTTCATAACCCTGATCATGTAAGATTAAAGCCAGTGAACTCATTCCCGATCCCTTAATTCCAATAAAATAATAAGTTTTTTGCTTGTCCATTTCTTTGTTACCTTCTTCTTATTTTTCTTTAAAATAATTCAAGTTCACTTGTTGCGCGACTGATTGCTCTTCCGAGATAATATCATTTAAACTCAAGCCCAATCCTCGATTTTTCACCAGTAATTCATTAGTATCGATGACCACCTGCGCTGGTCGTTCGGGTTCCTGCTTTGATAAATTCGCTGGCGTGGCCGTGATCGAATTTGCTGGTGCTAAATTAATATAGCCCTGCGCACGTTTTTGTTGAATGAGCTGTTGGACGGCCTTTTCATAATTGGGGAGATATTCTTGATAACGTAATACCGGTCGTTCTAACATATCAGCTCCTTATGCTTTCGAAACTGAAAATAAACTTTGCGCTGCTAGTGAGTGCGGGTCAAAAATGGTTCCGACGGGAGCAAAATCATTCGGCAAAATTAACGCTCCTGGTTGCTTAGGTGCATTGGGCAACTGTAATTCACGCCCCGAAACAATCATTCCATTTGAGGTGACCCCGCGTAGTTCGCCCGGCCAAATAATTAATCCATTTGGCATCATCGTGCCGACTTGAGCGACCACTACTTTAATGTTGGCTTGCATATTCGGTGACCCTGAAACAATCTGCACCACTTGGTCTGGTCCAACCTCCGTTACCGTCACTTGGAGATGATCTGAATCGGGATGAGCCTCTGCACTACGGACGTATCCAACGACCAATTTAACTTGTTCCAGTCCATTCAAAGTCACCTCAAATCCGGCTGTCTTCAAATATTGATTTAATTGATCGACTTGACTAGCAGTTAAAAAAACCTGTCCTTGTGCTAAATTGCTAACCTCCAACACTTTTGAAATCTCTAGAAAATTAATCCCGACTAGCTCTCCAGTAGAATTAGTGATAACTGTCACTCCATTTTTTGTTTCAGCGACATCGTTTTCACTTGACGGGCTTACAATTGTAATTAAAACATCCCCTAAAGCTTGTGGGTTATAACTTGTAATTAACATACTTAATCTCCATAAATAATATCATTGACAGTGGTTGCATCTAATTGCAAAATTAAACGCTCTACCAAGGCTTTTGCTGCTTCAAAATCAGCAATTGACCAAAGCGTTTGGTGTGTATGAATATAGCGTGAAGCAACGCCTAAAGTGACTGCCGGAATCCCATTGTTTTGTGACTGAGCACCAGCAGCATCCGTACCTCCATTTGGCACAAAAAACTGGAGCGGGATTTTTTCATCACTTGCAATATCTAAAATAAATTCTTTTAACCGCTTAGGCATAATCACACCCGGATCCATTACTCTTAAAATGGTTCCTTGATCCAATTGACCTTGACCCGTCGCAGTGACCAAATCATCGGCTGTAGAGCTATCTAATCCAAAGAACAAATCCGGTTGAAGTTGATGCACAGCTGGACCAACGCCTCGCAGACCGACTTCTTCTTGAACATTTGCTCCCATCATTAACGTGTTCGGTAATTTCTGATCTTTAATTTTTTCTAAGACATCTAAAATCGTTACCAGCCCAAAACGATTATCCCAACTTTTGGAAATAACACGTTTACGGTTAGCCAACAATTCCGTTTTGACTTGGGGCACAATAAAGTCGCCCGGGCACACACCCAGATTCAAGGCCTCAGCTTTTGAACTAAATCCGCCATCAAATAAGATGTCATCTAAATTGGGGGCGCCATTCACATTACTTTGATTTCGTAGCAAATGTGGTGGAATCGATGATGAAATAATCGGAAAACTTTCATTACGAGTAAATAAAGTAAAACGTTGCGCTGAAACTACAAATGGGTTCCAGCCCCCTAACGGTTTGACTTGTAATAAACCTCGCTCCGTAATCGCTTTGACAATGAATCCTACTTCGTCAAAATGCGCCCCAAACATAATCCGAGGTGCTTGTTTACTTTGATGTTCTCGTAACCCGTACAGTCCCCCTAGCCCATTTTGAACTATTTGATCCACTAATGGGGCTAAATCCTGACGAAAAGCTTGACGGACCATAAATTCTTGACCAGAGGTTCCCTGTAATTCAGTATATTTAACGATTCGTTCCCACGTGTGCGTATCCATCCTTAACCTTCTTTCTTCATTAGGGTTAAATGAGCCCGTTTAATTAATGCCGTGTTGGATTTAAAAAATCACGAATTTGTGATTCTAACATATTGATTGCAATTTTGTTTTCTCCCCCTTCAGGAATAATCACATCGGCATATCTTTTAGTTGGTTCCACAAATTGATGGTGCATCGGCTTAACCGTTGCTAAATATTGACTAATAACTGACTCTGGCGACCGACCACGTTCAACCATATCTCGCTCCAAACGTCGAATAAATCGAATATCATCATCAGTGTCAACGTAAACTTTAATGTCAATTAGATCCCGCAAATTTGCGTCAACAAATAATAAAACACCCTCCACAATGATGACGTCAGCCGGTTGTATCGTCAAAGTTTCTTTCGAACGTGTTGAGACCACATAATCATAGGTTGGTTGTTCAATGGCTTCGCGTTGTAATAATTGTTTTAACTGTTTAATCATAAGTTCAGTGTCAAACGCATCTGGATGATCATAGTTAACCTGCCGCCGTTGTTCAATAGTCAACGAATCTTGTTGATTATAGTAAGAATCTTGGGCAATCATCACCACTGATTCACCAGCCAAGTGTTCCACAATTTCACGACTAACTGTGGTCTTTCCTGAACCAGATCCGCCACTCACCCCTATAATAATTGGTTTTTTTCCTACCATAATATTGTATTCTCTCTTTATCTTTATTTAATTGGTAACTCAACTTTAATCGTTGTCCCAACGCCTAATTGACTCTTGACATTGATTGTACCATGGAGGCTTTCAACCCATTCATGGACAATTGATAAGCCTAAGCCGGTCCCTGGAATTTGTTGATTACGTGCTTTATCCACCCGATAGAAGCGGTCAAAAATTTGATCTTGTGCGCTACTAGCAATTCCAAAGCCAGTATCTTTAACGCTAATTTTTAAACGTTGGCCTGTCTTTTCGACTTTAATTTTTAGCAAGCCCTGATCCCGATTATATTTAATAGCATTTGAAATTAAATTACTTAAAATTTGCTGAAGTGGTTCCAAATAATATGCAATTTGTAGTTTGGTAGTTAATTCAACCCGCAAATTTTTAATTTGAACGGCTTGTGATTGTCCCATTAAAATCGTTTGCACAACTTGATTAACATCAATCTGCACAATTGGCAAAACTTGATCGCCTGTCTTAATTAACGAAAGGATGTCATTTGTTAAATCTAATAATCTCTCCGATTCATGGGCAATAATTCCAATAAAATCTTGTCGAACTGTCACAGGCATCTCGGGATCGGCGATTAATGTTTCTGTAAACCCTAGCATGGAAGTTAGCGGCGTTTTTAATTCATGCGAAACGTTGGCTAAAAATTGAGTTTGTCGGAATTGTGCTTCGACTAAATCCGTCACGTCATAGAAAGCAATTACCACCGTATCAACTTGTTCTTCGGCAGGGTAATACTCCATCGTTAAGTCTAAAAACATCGCTTTATTATCTTGGTCTAACGTAATCATTTTATGGTGATTACCCTCACTGATAATTCCATGTTCAATGAACACGACTAACTCATGATAATTTAAAACATCATCGTAATGTTGGCCAATTACATCATGTTTTAATTGCAACACCTGCTGGGCAGTAGGATTAATTCTTAAAATTTGTCGTTTAGCTGTTATTTCAATGATCCCAACGGGCATATCATTCCAAACTGTATTTAAGATATTGGCATTATGCAAAGATAATTGAATTTGCGCCTGTTGACGGGATTGGAGTTGATTGACAGTCCTTGCTAGAGGGGCTAGACGATGTTTTGGTTCTAAAATAATATTACCACGTTCACCAATTTGACCGACACGTTGATTAAATTCAGCCAAGGCCTGATCCTGCTGATATTGCATCACTGCTGAAATTAAACCTAAGACCACCGCTAGAGTTAGTTCCAATTCTAAGCTTAGCCACATCGAGATAGCTATTTTTTCGGGATTTAGTTTGAGTATGATCAAAGTACAGAGTTTAATAATTAAAAAAACAATCACCGTACGCACCAACCATTGTCGAACATATTTCGACCATCTCACCATTATTGTCCCTCCTCCTGACTAAAGCGGTAGCCAAAGCCACGAATTGTTTTAATCAGTACCGATGGTTTGGATTTACTTTCAATTTTATCCCGTAAATTGGATAAATGCATGTCAACCATCCGAGTATCAAGTCCAGATAGCTCAATATCCCAAGCCCCTTTAGCCATTTCGGCCCGGTTTAATGTCCGTCCTGCATGTTGCATCATATAAGCCAATAAGTCATATTCCTTCGGTGTTAGGTTCAACAATGTTGACCCTTGATAGGCATTTTGCTGAACTAAATCAATCATAATATCACCGATCTGAAGCGTTTCAATAATTTCTTTAGGTTTAACCACTTTTACAGTCTGATTATTATTTCGCCGTAAGACTGCCTTAACGCGGGCTAACAATTCTCTAATTTGAAAGGGCTTTGCTAAATAGTCATCCGCCCCATTTTCCAGTCCATTGACCTTATCACTTTCAGAATCCATTGCCGTTAACATGATAATGGGGACCTGCTTATGCTGTTGCCGTAATTGTTTTGTAATGGTCATTCCATCAACCCCCGGCAACATTAAATCTAATAAAATCAAATCCGGTTGATGTTTTTCAACCAACTCAAGGACTGCACGGCCGTCACCTGTTGATATCACATTGAAATTATTCTGTTTTAAGTTATATTTTACTAATGTTACAATTGCCGGTTCATCATCAACGACCAAGACAGTTGTCATAAACATTGCCCCCATTTAGATGTAATAAATATACTAACTATCATTTTAGCAAAAAATATGGCTCAATATCAACACTTTCAACACGATAATCCAAATTATCTTTCTAAGATTAATCTTAATTTAATAAAAAAGTAAAACCAGCATTTCTAGCTCATTAAAAGCCTAAAATGCTGGTCGATAAATTTATAAATTGTCATCTTAATTGGTTTTTTGTTTATTTTTAATTAACCAATGAATCGTCCAAATTCCCACTAACATTAATCCCCCGAAGAAGTAAAGAATTGTTGAACCAAATGGCGCTACCATATAGCCAACTAAAATTACAATCAAAGGCACCCATAGATCAATCGAAAAGAACGAAATACTCATAACACGTCCTAAAAATTTAGGGTCACTTTCTTGTTGGTTAACTGTATTAATTTTAATCGTTACCGCAGCACGAGTCGCTCCTGCAATAATCACCAATACCGTCAAGACCGGAAGATAAGGGAACAGGGCGGCAATAAGATACATCCCCCTAGTATTGATAAATCAAAATACAAAGTCTGCAACCGGTTGAATTTCGGCACACGTGCTAGCCAAACCCCCATTAAAAGCCCTGCAATGGCCGCAAGCGATAACATACTTGAGTAAATCTTAGCATCTCCGCCATAAACTTTTTGAACTAGGTATGGCGTCGCTACAACGAAGCCTTCAAAAAAGAAATTGGACCACATCGCCAATAACATTGATTCCAATAGCTTAGGCGTCTTAAAGACATAATGGTAACCTTCTACAATTCCCTTTAGCATAGGAGGATGGTTTTGCACAATTTTTTGTGGGTGATACTGAATCAAACAATTAATTCCCGCCGTTAATATTAATAAACCGCTGTAAATTAACAAAAAATCCTTAAAATTAATCCAATTTAATGAAAGTAATACACCTCCCGCCATCGGTCCTAAAGCCTGGCCCAGAGTAAACGCCATACTAATCATTGCGTTGAATCGGGGAACCCGTTCCGCTTTAATGACATCGGGCAATAATGTTCGACCAGCAGGATATGCAAATGAAATATCAACATTTAAAACGAATGTCACTGCAAACAATAACCAAATTTGTGGGTTATCAGGATTCAAGAAAAATGAAAGACCTAAAATTAATAATCCTCCAACTAAATCCGCTCCCGCCAAGAGCATCTTTCGATTATAACGATCCAATAATATCCCCACAATCAAGTCACAGATCATAAAGACTACAAAGCCGAATCCTGTTAACCATCCTAAAATTTTAGCATTTCCAAAACTAGCCACTAAAAACCAGTTTAATGCAAATCGATAAATTCCTTCACCAAAAACTGAAGCAAAGTTTGAAGCCAACAAAGGCCAACTAAAATTTTGCTTTTTCATTTCAGTTTCCATTAATTATTCCTCCTTCTAAAATAAAAGGGCACGGACCAATGTCCAAGCCTTTTATTGATAATTTATTAATTATTGAGCTCCACGGGCTGTAAAAATCGCCACAAAATTTTTAAATAAAACAATAAAATCAAACCACAAACTTTGATGGTCGACATACATTAGTTCAATGTCAGCCCGTTGCGGGTATTGAATCTCACTTCGACCACTTCCCTGCCACAAGCCCATTGCACCAGGTCGAACTGATAATAATTTATCAACTCTTGCCACAGTTTCATACTCACATAGTTCAGAGGGCACGATCGGCCGGGGACCGATCACAGTCATATCCCCAATTAATATGTTCAAAAATTGAGGTATCTCATCCAAGCTCGTTTTTCGTAAAAAAGCTCCAAACCTGGTAATTCTAGGATCTTCGTTCGTAGGTAATTTGTACCCATTATTGACAAACTTTTGATATAGCTCTGGATTTTGATACAACCTTTTTTCAGCGCCCACCACCATGGACCGAAATTTATAAATTTCAAACGGCTTGCCGTACTCACCAATTCGCGTTTGTTTATAGAAAACTGGTCCTCGATTGCGTCCCACCAAATAAAAACAAGTAACAACCAAAAAAATGGGTGATAACATAATCAAGGCAAAGAGAGAGACTGAGATATCGACAAACCTTTTTGAAAGAACATATAATGCATTAGTTTCCATCCAACTTCTCCTTCCTTATCATTTCTAATGAATTAATATTTAAAAAGTCATCGTCATTTTAGTTTGTTGCTCGTCAGTAATGTTATTTTGTTTTTGATCCAAAACTGCAGCAAAGTTCAAATTAACGGTTTTGAGGTTTTGGATGGTTCCATCATTTGACCCCACCAATACAGTAGCAAAAGTTTCGACCGTAGATCCTGGCTGAATGCTAATTTGACTTAATTTCGCATCATTATCTAAACCACTTTGAACGGTAACGACATGCTGTTCTGAAATTTTGACTGCTTTCAATCCATCGGTTTTAACAACCTGTCCAGTTTGATTAGTGATCGAATAATTCAAAATCAAAGTTTGATAGTTTCCTGAAAGACTTCGATCATTGAATGCCATCTGGGCCATTTCAAGAGCCTCATCGGTTTTAGGTTGATTTAATTGTACTTTCACCTTTTTAACTACGTATGTCAAACCCTCAATACTGAGTTTTTGATTAACTTGTTCATTAATTTGTTGTAACTCAGTTCGATTGCCGGCTGGACTAATGCTATATTGGCCCACTTTCGTTAATGCACCATTTGCAACATATTGAGCAGAATTTTTTTCGGCATCCGTTATCTGATAAGTTCTTTCATTAGTTTTATTTTTAGCCCCATCTTGTAACGGCTTGATTGAATTCGTCTTTGCCGATTGCCGACTTGACTGATCTTGATCTGGGTTTCGACTATCGTTTGCTTTTTGAGATGTCCATACTGTCCAAGCCGCTCCCCCAAGCACTAATAAAATAACCACAACACTGCCGATCAACCACCATTTTTTATTTTTCACGTTTCATACCTACCCTAAAATTAATTGCATCCCCTCAACTCGATATCCAAAAACAGAATGCATTTTTTGATCAAGCTCAAAAACCAACTGGCTTTGATCCCAACCGGTTAAATCACTTAAATCTCTTAAGCTTAGTTGTCCATCACTTTGAGCTTTAACTTTAATTTGTTTTTGATTTATTTCAAATGCGATTGCTGGTAATATTGTCTGTTCTGTCCGAACCATAACTTGATATTGGCCAGGCATCGCTTCCGTTACCGTTTTAAACTGTGATAAATTCATGACTATCCTTTATATTATCTATTTTTTAAGTATTCTCGTCAATCATTTAATACTTTATTTCTATCAAAAATAATCTTCCCCGATCGTTTGCACCACTAAATACTAAACTAGTTAAATATATGAATAATTATACCTAAATATTTAGAAAATAAAAAACCTTAGCGCGGAAGCGCCAAGGTTTTTCAAAATTATTAATCACTATTTGATATGCCAATTATTATTGTTATTTATGATTTTCGGTTTTCCAAATCACCAAAAAACTAAATACCATACCACTTAAAACCATTAAGATGTATATTGGCAAAATGTAAATTGACCCATTGTGCATCAAACTCATTAAAAATGTTAACAGGCTAATTAATAAATAATACCAAAAACTAAATAGCCCACTAGCAGTACCAATGACATCTTCAAAACCTAATAAGGCATTACTTAAAACAATTGGTAATAATATATTAAGCCCCGTAAAGGTTACTAAAATGGCACCAAACAGCACCCATACATTTGTCGCGCCAAGCCCCATCGTAATAGCTCCGAGAAGTGCCACAATTAAACCAAGCATCATCAAATAAGCACCACTAAATCGCCCAATTAAACGATTCGTTACTAGTGAACCCGTTAAACTAGCGACGGCAATTAATAACCCGGTCCATCCATACGCCACAGGCGTCATTTTAAAATGATCGATAAAAATAAATGGTGCTTCAGCGTAATAGCTGAATAAAATTCCATTCACCCCACTAATTAATAAGCCGTAACTCCAAACCTTGGGGCTACTTAGCAACCGTTTGGTCACCATTAGCCAATTTTGACCTTGCTTATCGTTATTAATCAGACGGGTTTCTGGCAACGTTGTAGCGACATAAAATAAGAGTGCCACAGCCATCGCAATTAAAGCTGAAAATACACTGTGGTATCCGTAAATCATTTGAAAAAGCCCACCTAATAAAGGACCGAGTGCCGGGGCCAAAGCCAAGGCTGCGCCCACTTGAGCAAAAATTCGAGCTCGCTTTTCTCCCACAAAAGCTTCTCGCATAATGGTTTGGGTAATAACGGAACCTGAAGCTGCACCAAAGGCTTGAATAATTCGTGCCCCGAGCAACCAGTGGAAACCAGGTGCTAATAATAAGCCAAGATTACCCATTAAGTAGATACTTAACCCAATGGCCATTGCTTTTTTTCGACCAATTCGATCTGATAGGGGCCCAAAATATAAAACACCAAACGCAAATGCAAAAAAATAAGTACTCATCATAAGCTGAATGGTCGATTCAGTCACGGACATCCCCTGACTCAATGCTGGTAAAATTGGCGTGAAAATCGACTCACTCAATTGAGGAAAGCCGATTAAAGCGATAATAATTAAAATTGAAGGTTGTTTTTTTAGGACGTTCATTACGTAAATTCTCCTTAAGAATCTTTTGTTTATTTAGTCAATAAACGTCCTAATCCGCTTACGGTTGCGCAAGCAATAAATACAACATATTTAGACATTGGTCACGCTCCTTTCTTAAATCGAATCTAATCAGTATACAAACTTAACTACAAAATGTAAATAATAATCGAAATACTCAACCAAAATAATCCCTCAAAAAAAGCAGCAGGGCACTCACCCTGCTGCTTAGATATTAATAAATTAATTAAAGAAACCTTTTTTCACTTCACCATGCATAGCATTCTGAAATTTCTTTAAAGCATCTTGTTGTTCGCGAGTTAACTTAGTTGGCACATCAATATACACAATTACATATTGATCACCATACCCACTCCCTTGCAATCGGGGAGCTCCCTTACCACGCAAACGGAATCGTTTACCATTTGGCGTCCCAGCAGGGATCTTCAACTTGGCATCTCCATGAACGGTCTTAACCAGAATTTCACCACCAAGAGTTGCCGTAGCAAAGTCGAGCGGTTGTTCAAGATAAACATCTGCCCCATCCCGCTCAAAGCCATCCTTTGATGCCGCCACATGAAATACGACGAAAAGGTCTCCAAATGGTCCACCATTAGATCCAGCTTCTCCATATCCACTCATCCGCATTTGTTGACCATCATCAATTCCAGCTGGAACCGTAACTTTAACCTTTTTATGCTCACTTTGACCATTAGATCCAGTTCGATTATATTCGATTTCAGTATCTAAACCGGCAATTGCCTCTTCAAATGATAAGTTTAAACGATACTGCAAGTCTGAACCTTGTCTAGGCCGATTCGGATCAAAAGCACCACCAAACATTTGACTAAAGATATCCCCAAAGTCAGAATATCCACCTTGACCACCACCGAAGCCACCTTGACCACCAAAACCACCAAAGCCTTGTTGATCACCCGTAGTTCCAAATTGATCGTAAGAAGCTCGCTTGCTTTCATCCCCTAAGGTTTCATAAGCATCTTGAACTTTCTTATAAGTATCTTCAGCCCCGGACTCCTTATTAATATCTGGATGATACTTTTTTGATAATTTACGATATGCCTTTTTAATATCATCTTGCGATGCATTTTTATCCAGGCCTAGCGTTTCATATAATTCTGTATTATTCATGAGGAAAACCGCCTCCATTTTTTATTTTTTATGTATAAGAATAGGCCATACGCCTATTCTTAATGGCATCCGTCCCTCACGAGAGTAATTACAATTACTTTTTATCGTCAGAAACGTCTTCGAAATCACCATCAACAGTGTTATCATCAGCCTTATTTTCAGTTGCATCTGCTTCCTGTTCAGGAGAAGCTTGTTGATACAATTTAACTGCTAATTCTTGAGAAACCTTTTCCAAGGCTTCCTTCTTTGCTGTCATCTGGTCCAAATCGTCAGCTTCCTTAGCCGACTTCAATTCGGTCAAAGCATCTTCAACCGGCTTTTTATCGTCAGCTGACAACTTATCCCCTGTATCTTCCAAAGTCTTCTCAGCTGAGAAGATTAATTGATCGACATCATTACGCAAATCGACTTCTTCTTTACGCTTTTTGTCAGCCTCTTCATTGGCCTTGGCATCATTCATCATCTTTTCAATCTCTTCATCAGATAATGATCCTGAGTTTTGGATGGTGATCTTTTGTTCCTTTTGTGTTCCAAGATCCTTGGCAGAAACAGTTACAATTCCGTTTCGGTCAATGTCAAACTTAACTTCGATTTGTGGTACTCCACGTGGAGCAGCCGGAATATCAGTCAATTGGAACCGTCCCAATGTTTTGTTGTCAGCAGACATCGCACGCTCACCTTGCAAAACATGAATATCAACAGCTGGTTGATTATCAGCAGCAGTTGAGAAGACTTGTGACTTTGAAGTAGGGATCGTTGTATTACGATCGATTAACTTAGTGAAGACACCACCCATTGTTTCAATTCCAAGTGTTAATGGTGTCACGTCAAGCAAAACAACATCCTTAACATCACCAGTAATCACTCCACCTTGTACCGCTGCCCCTAAGGCAACCGCTTCATCAGGGTTAATTGAGTGATTTGGCTCCTTACCAGTCAAATCCTTAACGAATTCTTGAACGGCTGGAATACGAGTTGAACCACCATTCAAGATTACTTGATCAATCTCAGAATTTGATAACCCAGCATCCTTCAAGGCTGTTTCAACTGAAGCCTTAGTCCGCTCAACAAGATCACGTGTCAATTGGTTAAACTTAGCACGAGTCAAAGTTGTTTGAATGTGTAATGGTCCATTATCTGATGAAGCAATAAATGGTAAGTCAATTTGCGCTTCAGTAGCTTGTGACAAAGTCTTCTTTGCCGCTTCAGCAGCTTCCTTCAAACGTTGCATTGCCAAAGCATCTTGCTTCAAATCAATTCCGTTTTCGTTCTTAAAGTCTTCAGCTAACCAATCAATTACCTTTTCATCAAAGTCATCACCACCAAGATGTGTATCTCCTGACGTTGACAAAACTTCAAAGACTCCATCTCCTAATTCAAGGATAGAAACGTCAAAGGTTCCACCACCAAGATCATATACTAAGACTTTTTCATCCTTAGTCAAGTCATCAAGTCCATACGCCAATGCTGCCGCAGTGGGCTCGTTGATGATACGTTCCACTTCCAAACCAGCAATCTTACCGGCATTCTTAGTAGCTTGACGTTGGGCATCATTGAAGTAAGCTGGAACGGTAATAACCGCCTTATCAACTGTCTCACCTAAGTAATCTTCAGCATATTGCTTGATATATTGTAAAATCATCGCTGAAACTTCTTCTGGAGAATAATCTTTTCCAGCCACGGTTACCTTATAACCATCTTCACCCATGTGTGACTTAATTGACACAATAGTATCTGGGTTTGTCATGGCTTGACGCTTAGCAGTGTCACCAACTTGACTTTCACCATTTTTAAACGAAACAACAGAAGGCGTTGTCCGTCCACCATTAGGATTCGTGATAACCTTGGGAGTTCCTCCCTCCATCACTGCGACAGCTGAATTTGTAGTTCCTAAATCAATACCAATAATCTTTGACATATTAATTACCTCGATTTATTTTTTTATTTTATCTTTAACAATTAGTTATAAACAACAACCATCGCTGGTCGTACAACTCGATCAGCTAACAAGTAACCTTTTTGCAAAACTTGCGCCACCGTATCAACTGGATGCTGATCATCTGCGGGCTGAGTTTGAACCGATTGATGTATTTCAGGATCAAAATCTTCCCCCACTACGCCGACCGCTTTGATGTCATTATCTGCCAATGCACTATTCAAAGTCTTGTAAACCATTTCTACTCCAGTTTTAATCTGTTGAGCAGATTCATCATTAGCATCAACATTAATTGCTCGTTCCAAATTATCTAGCGCTGGTAGAATATCTTTCGCTAACTTTTGATTTGCATATTTTAATGAAATTGCTTGCTCTTTTGCAAAACGAGTTTGCATATTTTGCATTTCAGCATTAGTTCGCAAATACTTGTCTTCCAATGCATCATACTTTGCTTGTAATTCTTGCAACGGATCTACGTCGATCGAATTCTCATCATTAGAAACATCAGCATCGGTTGCAATTGTTTCACTATCAGTTTGATGGTCTGTTTCATCAACTGCTTCCAATAATTCTTCGTCAACTGACGTTGCTTGCTCCGCCTTATTTTCGGCCATACCAACACCTCTTTTCTAATAATATTCTTGTAATTCTTCTACTACTGCTTGGCGTACTTCATTCAAAATGGTTACGATTTTAGCGTAGGGCATATTTGTCGGTCCTAAAATTGCCAACTCTCCAAAGCCATGCATTGGAATTTGATACCGCGTTGAAACTAAACTATAAGGTTTTAAAATTTCATTCGTATTTTCTTCACCAATCTGAACGAAAACACCCTCATTTGCGGAGCCAATAATTCGATGCATTTCTTCTGGATCATCTAACAATTGGTAAAGCGCCTTAATATCCTTTAAATCGTTATCAGTCGTAAAGTCCATCACATTCAAGCTCCCCCCAATAAACACCTTATCTTGAATAGCTTGCGAGAGCATATCTCCAAACAACTGTAAGAAGGCTTGGGGCGAACAAATTGTTCGTTCTAAGTCTAGCGGTAGATCACCGCTTAAACTCTGTAGTGCTTCTCGAATGGGACGACCAACCAATTGATGATTAATATACGTGACAATCATCTCTAATTCTTCAATCGATGTTCCCTTAGGGAGTCGGAAACTTTGACTGGCAGTTTGTCCATTACTAGTGACCAAGACCGCCATAATTTGTTGCCCATCAATTGGAATCAGTTGAAAGCCCGAAAGTTTTACATCAATGGTAGCTGGTTTCAACGCAATGGTGGTATATCCTGTGATATTCGCCATAAATTTGGTAACTTGAATTAACAAATCATCAACTTGTTGAAATCTCCGACTAAAGGTGCGATAGATTTGTTGCCGTTCCTCTTGAGAAGACCGACGGGACGTCATTAAATAATCAACATAATAACGGTAACCCTCTTGAGAAGGGATTCGTCCAGAAGAAGTATGTTCCTTTTGAATCAATCCCTGCCCTTCTAACTGTGCCATCTCATTTCGAATTGTCGCCGAACTAACCGGTAGATTTATATCAACCAACAAAGCTTTTGAGCCAACAGCTTTTCCAAATCGGATGTAATCAGCAATAATCGCATTTAAAATGATTCTTTGCCGTTCTGTTAACATCGCAATTCTTCCTTTCTTGGTTATTAGCACTCGATCTTTCTTCTTGCTAACATCTATAATAATACACGTCTAAAAATGAATGTCAACCTTTTTAGCACTTATATTTGAAGAGTGCTAAAAGAGCTAATTTCTAAGGGTTTCCAAGAAATAGGTCTACCCATCTTCTAATATTTTAAATTTTTTTGATCTCATCCGAAATAAAATTGCTTTAAAATATCAACTTATAAAAAACAACTTGCTCCCGGATTCATTTAGATTTTAGCACTAAATGAAAATCACTTTAAGCAAGTTGCTTTAATTTGAGTTGTAACTTCAATGTTCGCAGTAACATTACGAACAATAATTTAGTCTAAGAAATCTCGTAATTGCTTTGAACGCGTTGGATGGCGCAACTTTCGTAACGCTTTTGCTTCAATTTGTCGGATTCGTTCTCGAGTAACCCCAAATACCTTACCAACTTCTTCCAAAGTTCGCGTCCGACCATCTTCTAAACCAAACCGAAGCCGTAAGACGTTCTCTTCGCGGTCCGTTAAAGTGTCCAAGACCGACTCTAATTGCTCTTTCAACATTTGATATGCCGCAGAATCTGCTGGTGAGATTGCTTCATTATCTTCAATGAAATCGCCAAGATGAGAATCATCCTCTTCCCCAATCGGAGTTTCCAATGAAACTGGTTCCTGAGCTATTTTCAAAATATCGCGAACTTTTTCAGTTGCAATATCCATTTCAGCCCCAATTTCTTCGGGCGTTGGCTCACGTCCTAAATCAGATAGCAATGAACGTTGAATCCGAATCAATTTATTGATCGTTTCAACCATGTGAACAGGAATTCGGATCGTTCGGGCTTGATCCGCAATTGCACGGGTAATAGCTTGACGAATCCACCATGTTGCATAGGTTGAAAATTTAAATCCTTTTCGGTAATCAAACTTTTCAACGGCCTTCATCAATCCCATATTTCCTTCTTGAATTAAATCTAAAAATTGCATTCCACGACCGACATAACGTTTGGCAATCGAAACAACTAAACGTAAGTTTGCTTCAGCCAATTCTTGCTTCGCACTGGCGTCCCCATCTTCAATCCGCTCAGCCAATGCCACCTCTTCTTCACCGGTTAGCAAACTTACCCGACCAATTTCTTTAAGGTACATCCGGACCGGGTCATTAATCTTAATACCAGTCGGAGCTTCAGCAGCTTGTTTTAATTCTTTTTCACTTAAGGCATTTTTTTGATTATTCAAAGCACGCGCGGCTGGCTCACCTTGTTCATCAACAATTGAGATCCCAGCCGCTTCCACTTTATCATATAATTCATCAATTTGCGGTGCATTTAAATTCCAACGTTTAACTAAAGTTTCATGTAACTCATCTTCTTTAATTGACGTTGCTTTTTTGTAGTCTTTAACCAAATCCTTGATTGCTTTATCAAAGCCTTTTTGATCGAATTCCACATCAGTTTGCTCTACTTTTTTTGGCATACTATATACTCCTTAATTTGACAAAAATAATTATTGTTTAGCTTGTTTTTCCCGTAATAAAGTTAGCACCTCAAAACTTAACTGTGTGGCCAAAACTTCATTATGAACTTGTTTCGCTTCTAATAATTCTCGCTGTTTTTGTTTAATCTTCTCTTCCAATGGTGCCTGATTTAAAAGTACGCTAACATACTCATCCACTTGTTCAAGATCTTGCATCAATGCATCGTCAATTTGATTCAACTGCGAAAGCACGCGAACCAGTTCTGGCTCCTTGACGAAATCCATAAATTCCGCCCAATCTTTGATTTCTTGAATTTGTTTTTTTTGTTTAAATCCATCTGCTAATAAGAACAGCGTTTCATAAATGACATCAACAAAATGAAAATCCGAACTACTAGTTACTTTTAACCACGCATCTTGGCGTTTCAACATCCAAGTCAGTAAAATTTGCTCAGCTTGCTCCACTCGTGATAAGGCGGGTCTTTCGAACAACGTCGGTCGGTCTACTATAACCTGTTCCGGTTCAATATATGACTCAGGGCCTCTTTTAATCACTTGTTTTTGTAACATTAAACTACGTAATTGTTCTTCCAAACCTGAACTACTAACGTTAAATTCCGTCGCTAATTGTTGAACAAAAGTTTGCCGCACTAATGGTTCTTTAACCTGCGCTAAAGTTGGTAAAACCTGCTCAAGATAATTAAAAATATCTCCTTGGTTACTCAAATCAAAATCTTGACGTAGATAATTCAAATTAAATGCGACCGGATCTTCTAAATTACGAGTTAAAACTTCTTGAAACGCATCAATCCCTTGACTTCGTAAATATTCATCCGGATCTTGGTTGTCTGGGATATGAATAATTTTAGTTTTTAATGAACTATTTTGATCAATCAGTTCAATCGCCCGATGGGTGGCTGCTTGACCCGCTGCATCAGAGTCATAGGCCACATGAATTTCTTCTGCATTTTGATTCAGTCGCCGAACCTGAGCTTTTGTCAAGCTCGTTCCCATTGATGCAACCCCATTGTGAATTCCCGCCTGAAAAGCTGCGATAACATCCATAAATCCTTCAAACAAGATTACAACTTTACTTTTTTTAATAGTCGTCTTAGCTAGGTCAAAATTAAATAGTTCTTCCGATTTATCAAAGAGGACACTCTCCGGGCTATTCATATACTTTGCGATGGTGTCATCACTTGACATACGACGTCCTGAAAAAGCAATTGGCGCGCCGCCCTTATTTCTAATCGTAAATAAGACCCGATCAACAAATCGATCATGCAAGCTACCATCATCCCAAACAATAAAGAGCTCCGACTCTCGCATCAACTGGTAATCAATCTTTTTTTCATTAAAATAATTGTAAAGTGCATCTTCTTCTGGGGCATATCCTAGCATATACGCATCGATCGTATTATCGTCGAGTCCGCGTTGATGGAGATATTGTAGCGCTGTTTCGCCAGACGCAGCATTGACTAACAAATAATGGTAAAATTTAGTTGCCTCTTCATACAATGCTAAGAGATCGCGTTGACGTTGGGGAATTTGAACTTTTTCATCTTGTGTCGCTGTGTACGCAGTATCGAGCGCTATTCCCGTTAAATCAGCAACCTTAGCCACTGCTTGTGGAAATGATAACTCTTCTTTTTCCATTAAAAATGTAAAGGCATTGCCACCTCGCCCGCAAGAAAAACAGTGAAAAATCTGCTTTTCCTCATTGACAGAAAATGATGGCGTACGTTCTTCATGCCAGGGGCAACGACCAAAGAGATTGCGTCCTTGTTTTTTTAAAGCAACATATGGACTAACCACATCAACAATGTTGACACTTTGCCGAATATTTTCGACTAACTCATCTGGAATTGAGATTGCGATGATGACCCCTCCTCATTTTTTTACACTAAATAAGCAACCTTAAGTATGACATTTATCATCATACTTTGTCAACATTTTCTACCGGCTAAATCCGTTGCCTCGCCTTAATTTTTCATCATTTTTTTTAATTCAAACAATATCAAGTATTCCGCCGTATTGAACGCTATTAAAAGGAGATTATTTTGAATAATATTATCGTTGTTACTTCAGAAAAAATTGCTAATTATGAAATCACTGCGAATTTAGGAGAGGTCTTTGGGTTAACAACCCGCTCAAGAAACGTCTTTTCCAGCTTAGGTCAAGCTTTAAAAGCTGTTGTGGGTGGAGAAATCAAAGGCTATACTAAACTTCAGGATACTGCTCGTGAAGAGGCTATTCAAAGAATGCGGAAACATGCTCTAGAATTAGGCGCCGACGCCGACATCATGTTCCGCTTCGACTCATCTTCGGCTTCAATGGGCGATTCAGTTACTGCTTATGGTACAGCGGTTAAAATTAAAAATTTAACATCCACTAATAATTAAAATGGCAGGTCCGGTCCAACGGCTAATCTTCCATTAAAGGATTGTGTTTTTTTAATATATCTATTAATATAATTTATTTAGTAAATATTCCGTAAATTATATAATTAATAGATTTTTAGAATTTAAATTAAGTTTCCATTAATTAATTTTGTTTAATATATTTATTTATAGATAACATTCATAAATATTTCAGTGGAGGTCTCTGATGACCAGTCAATCATTTCCCTCAAGAAGTTCCCGGTATAGTAAAAAGCCTCAAAAGAGGCCGAAAAAAAAGCATAAATCTAAACGTAAGAACCTTCTTTTTAAATGGATTGGTTTCTTACTATTAATCTTAATTGCGTTGCTTTGTCTATTTAAATTTCAGGTCTTTACCATTCACGGTGATTCTAAGCAGTATCACCTTGCTAACGGTACCAAGGTGGAGTTACAAACCATCAACTTTAAAACTTATCTCTTAAATGCTGATACTCAAAAAAAGCTGACAGGGCTACAAACTCTAGATAATAAACAGTACTATTTTAATACACATAACGGTGAAATGGTGCATGGCTTGAAGAAGCTTGATGATAATTATTATTACTTTACCAAAGATGGATCTGATGATGCCATTCAGGCTTATGAACACGTTGCCTCTAATTTGAAATCAGACAATTCCATCATTGAAAAAGTTATTTCCTCTGGTTCTAAATTAGTTGGTAAGAGCCCATATGTCTATGGTGGTGGTCGGACGCAATCTGATATTGCTAAAAATCGTTTTGATTGTTCCTCGTTTGTATCTTGGTTCTATCGCAAAGCCGGACAACCACTTGTAGTTCAGGCTTATACTAGAACTTCCCTACTTGCCACAACTGGGACTTCCCATACTTGGGATACCAAGGAACGAGGAGACCTCCTAGTGACACCTGATGGATACTCGGAAGAGCGCCAGCATGTTGCCATTTATTTAGGCGGGAACTTTATTCTCCACGATGCGGCTTCACAAAACGGTGTGACGATTACGCGGCTTAATCAACTTGTTAATCCTAAGACTTCTTCAACATTAACGTGGGAAGCATTATTTAAGCCTGGTTATGTTCAACGTGAAGTTTAGTGCCAGGTTTCTAAAATTACTTAACTTAATTCATCCAAATTAAAAAAGCTTTTAATGCTAGTTTTTAAATTAACTAGATTAAAAGCTTTTTATTGATTTATTCAAAATGAATTAAATTACCTTCATCTGTGAGTGCATCTTTACCATGTTGCTTCGAATAATATACAAATCCATCAGCCCGATCATAAATTTGGCGTACATTTGCATCTGAATCAGCTCGAAACATCGTCATTCCCATGGAAATTGATAAACGCACATCAAATTCAGCTCGTTTAATATCAATCGAATGAATTTCTGACCCAATCTGGCGAACTAATTGTTCAATTCGTTCATGATCTTGTTTTCGGATCAAGATACCAAACTCTTCTCCACCTAAGCGATATAACTTTCCGCCAATATAACTATGATTTAAAGTTTCTTGTACCGTCTTAGTAACTTCCTTTAGAACTTCATCGCCCATTAAATGGCCATAATTGTCATTAAATGATTTGAAATTATCAATATCAAACATAATAAAGGTCCAATCAAAATTTGTTTGATTGCTCTCTATAAACAAGGTTGTAAAATCTTCGTCAAAAGCCTCGCGATTGAAAATACCTGTTAAAAAGTCTTTATTTAATTCATCCATCATTTGTTGATACTTTTGCCAACGCCTAACGATAATCTGATTGATTCCCAAAATAATACTGATAAAGAAAATAAATTTCAAAACTAAGGCGATGTATAACATAATACTAACGTCCTCTGACAAACTCAACATTAGCCACCAAGCATTAGCAAAAAATAAGACAGCGGTCACTTGAAGTAACCAACTTTCCACAATTTTTTGAGCATATTTTTGAATGATGTACATCGTTATAATAATCAGGATGAGACCAACTAGACCAATAAAGAGGCTTGATCCAGAGATATAATCAGGACTATCCAAGATAAAAATCCCCGTTAATACAATCGCCAAAGCACTATCCACATAAACCTGGATTTTAGTATTAAACATGAGTAAGAAGTAAAAAATCAAAACAAGCTGTAGATTTGATTCGTACAAACTTAACTTGTCTGCTTTGGTTGCCATCCAGTAAAGTTGTAGGAATAGAACTGCGATCAACGGAACAAAACCGACAATCATTGCAGTTCTTTTTTGTAATGCCCGATTTTGAAAAAAATTATCATCCAACATCCCCACCGCAATATAACAAATTATGATTAACCCAAAAACAATAAACAAACCTTCGAAACTGGAGGCATTAAAAACATGAATAAAAACATCAAAAAATTGATTGGCGGTAACCAACATATTATTTAACATAAATTTATCCTCCTTTTTTCAATTTTTATTAGAAATAGTTTAAATAAGTCACATAACAATTTATTATAGTTTAATGTTTGCTATATTTTTTCCAGATTTTGCATTAATATCTACAATTTTTGGTGTTAATTAATAGTATCTTATTTTTATTATAAATAAATTAAAAACGACGGTGGAAAATCACTCCACCATCGTCATCAAATTCTTAATAAATCATATTAATTAGAAGTAAAGCCATTCCAACCTGGAATACAATCGTCATAAATCCATAACCGAGATATTTCAAACCGGAATTAGCAATGGTTTGCCACTTTAAGTTCAAACCAATCCCAGCCAAGTTAACAACTCCAAAGAATCCGGTTATTGTCTTAGCTCCCTGCACAACTGAATGTGGAATACTTACGATTGAACTAACGAACAATAAAATAATAAAGGTGTAGATAAACCAAGGCACTAATTTATATACCTTAATATGCTTTTTTCCCTGAGCCATTTCATTTGACCGCATTTTAAAATCACGGCGTTTAACAATTGTAGACATAATTAAAACCACCACAGCTAACATAACCACTCGTAACATTTTGTATAAGGTTGCATAGTCAATTACTTGCGGATTCACGAGCGAAGCGGTTCCAATCACTTGTCCAACAGATTGAACGGTTCCACCGATTAATGCCCCAATTAGGAGATCATTTCCATGAAATACCGCCGGACCAATGATAGGCAAAATAAATAACAATACCACTCCGGACAATGATACGGTCGCCACCGCTGTCCGTCGTTGCGTATCAGTTGCATTAATTTCGGGTGCCACCGCCGCAATAGCACTGGAACCACAGACAGCGTTACCAGCCCCCATTAACATCCCCGATTTTTGATCGACTTTAAAGATCAGCTTACCAATCCACATCACGAATAAAATCGTAGCGGTCATTAAGATAATGATATAAATAATTCCCTGCCAACCTAACGAACGAATTGTTTGTAATGTGACCTCAATCCCCAATAATGCAATTCCAATTTCAATCGGATACTTTTCTGACCATCTAACTCCAGCTACTAATTGCGGCTGTCTTAACAACGTATTTCCTAAAATAATTCCTAGAATCAAGGCGATGGCTTCCGCTCCTAGACTAGGCATAAATTTACTGAGAAATTCAGATATAATTGATACCAATACGGTAACGATTATACCAAGCCACATATTTTGCTTAATTTTCATTCTTTCATCTCCCTCTCCCTACAATACCTTAGTGATATTGTTTAACCATTCCTACTTTAATCCTATTAATGATATTAGTAAAATAGATTGTTATAATGGTTATTATTAATATTTATAATAACGATTGGAAATTATTATGTTTGATTTATTTGAAACTTTTATTACAGTTTATGAAACCAAAAGTTTTACCCATGCTGCCCAACATCTCTTCATTTCACAACCCACTGTCACCGTCCGTATCAAAAAGCTAGAGCATGAACTCAAAACAACACTTTTCTTACGCGATCAAAATCATCAAGTCATCCCGACCGAAGCTGCGACCCTGTTTTATCCCCAGGCGGTCAGTCAACTTAAGGATTGGCAACAATTTCAAGCTAACATGCACCAACGCTCAGCTGATAAAATCCCTTTTAGAATCGCCGTTTCTCATAGTGCCGCTACCAGTATCATGCCCATCATTTTCAAAGCGCTAAACCCATTTCTAGATACTTTAGATTTAACCATTGAAATGCAAAATTCTGAAGAAGTTTTTCAATTAGTATGTAACCATGCCATCTCCTTTGGCATTATTGAAAAACCGATTCGTGGCGACCAAACCCAAAGTTTTGCACTGTTTTCAGACGAATTGGTCCTAGCTGGTCCCCAAGATACTGGTAATTTTTTCATTCGTGAAGAAGGTTCTGGCGTTAGTCATTATACTAAACAATATTTGAAATCAACTAGTTTAAAAATTGATCATTTAATTAGTATGAATAGTAATGATATGATTGTGGCGCACCTACAGGCCGGTTTAGGAGCCTCACTAATCTCCAGACGCTTTATTACTCCTTCGATGCCATTCCAAGAATTAGATCATCAATATCACCGTATTTTTTACGGGTTGGCTTACCTGGACGAACGAGATCCGATAGTTTTGAAAATCATCAATGCCATTCGTACTCTTGGTACGTTATATAAATAAAAGTTTATCCATCAAAGGCAAATTTTTGTGCAGACATAACTGCATTTTGCCATTTTATATATTTATTTCTCAGATCTTCTTGAAGTTCTTTTTCGAAATTAATAGTTAGTAATTCCGGTGTTTTTGGTAGTTTGTCTATTGAATCCCAAACATTATATTTCAAGCCAGCTAAATACGCTATACCACGAGACGTCATCTCTAAATTCGTTGGCCTATTAATGTCAATTTGTAATAAGTTTGCCATGAACTCATGTAAATATTCATTGGATGCTGCTCCACCATCTATAAATAAACTTGAAATATTAATATCAGAATCCTCAATCATTACATCTAAAATATCTTTAGTTTGGTATGCTAATGCCTCTATCGTAGCTCTAACTAGGTCTTCTTTTCTAGTTGATCTCGTTAACCCAAAAATAGCACCTCTAATTTTTTGGTCCCAATATGGCGCTCCTAATCCAGTAAAAGCTGGCACTAAGTAAATGTCTTGGAAAGGTAATGTGTTTCTAGACCGATATGCATATGCAGATGATAGAGATGCATTATCAATAATTTCCATCCCTTCTTCTAACCACTGAACCGCAGACCCTGCCACAAAAATAGAACCTTCCAATGCATAATTAATCTCACCATTTATTCCATACGCAATCGTTGTCAATAACTTATTTTTAGAGATAAGTGGAATATTTCCTGTATTCATTACGATAAAAGCACCCGTTCCATATGTACTTTTAATATCTCCATCGTTAAAAGCCTTGTGTCCAACTAGTGCTGCTTGCTGATCACCGGCTAACGCACCAATTGGAACTTTAATACCATTTAATACCGTGCTCCCAAAATCATCAGATGAATTTTTAACTTCTGGAAGTATACTTTCATCTATATTAAATAAGTCCAGTAATTCTTCATCCCAATTTAATGTATGTATATTAAATAGCATCGTCCTAGAAGCATTAGTATAATCTGTTGCATGTACATTACCATCAGTTAGTTTCCACAATAGCCAAGAATCAATTGTACCGAATGCTAACTGGTTTTTATCAATTAGCATTTGTACATATGGATTTTCTTTAACTAGCCACATTATTTTTGTAGCTGAAAAATATGAATCTATCCATAATCCTGTTTTACTATAAATAAATTGCTCTAACCCAGCTGACTTCAAATCTTCCGAAATTTCATTCGACTGTTTCGACTGCCAACCAATTGCTGGAGCGATCGGTTCCCCGGTATTTTTATCCCATAAAACTGTAGTCTCGCGTTGATTTGTTATACCTATTGTAATAATATCTTCCGAACTAATCGATAAATTGATTAAGATTTCGTGCATAAGTTGTCGTACATCACTCCAGATTTGATTAGCATCGTGTTCTATCCAACCGTTGAATCTAATATGTTGATCTACATTCTTTTTGATCCTACCAATGGTATTCCCATTATGATCATATACAATAACGCGAGTACTCGTGGTACCCTGATCTATGGCCATCACATAACCACTGCTTGTCATTTTACATACCCTCATTTTCACAACTAATATATTTTATCCAAAAATAAATTTCTAAACAACTATTATATCATACTTAAACAATATAAAATAAACATAATTTTATATCGGATAATTAAAAAAGATATCAGAATAAATCTGATATCTATTTACTCTATTTATCTAATATATTATCAGAAAAATGATCAATCGCAGCTTGATTGTACAAATTTTCATCAAATATATCAAATTCAAAATTATTATCAACTATTTGGAACATTCCGTCCTCTATTGCTTTTGAAGATACATCCTTCATGATCAATCCATATTCTTGGTTACCAATAACAGCCACATTTGCCGTGATATTCGAAGCAACAACAAGCGCATTTTGATTCAATGCTTCCAGTAATACCATAGGTTGACCTTCAAAATAAGATGGATGAACAAATACATCAGATTTTTGTAAAAATTCTTGTGGATTGTCATTAAATCCCCAAAAAACAACATATTTTTCTATATTTAAAATAACCGTTAATTTTTCTAAATCTTGACGCATTTTTCCATCACCCAAAATCCATAAGCGTGCATTAGGTTTCTTTAACAAAACTTTCTTAAATGCAATCAATAAAGATATGTGATTTTTTTCAGGCGATAATCGTCCCATTGACATATAAATCAATTTATTTAGAAAAATATTCATATCTTCTTTTGATTCATCCATATTATCTTGTTCGATTGTAAATATAATATGTTTTCCATCTGGATCAATTCCATTAAACCAAATATCACCACCTTGAATCAAAAACCTACTTACATGTATAAAATCAGGCATTTCTAGATGCTTATATAATATATTTCCATTAATATCATCAAATATAGTAATGAATTTATTTTCTATTGATTTAATTTCAAAATTATCTAGTTTTCTTGTTTTCAAGACGTTGTTATTATGTCTTTTAATTTTTAAAATATCAATTGCATCAGTTTGATCAAGCATTTTAGTATCAACTGCAAATTTTGCTTGAATTTCATCAATATAGTTTTTCACGTCTTCCTTATTGGATGTGCTAATTACAGAATAAGAATTTGACAAATTCATAGTCAATTTTTTAGATGACCAATAAAATACATTTTTAACAGGATTCAACATCAAAGTATTTTTGGTTTTATAAATTTCATCCGTAATACTTAATATCTGAATATTATTATCTTTATCTACAACACCGAAATCATCCCTTGAAATTTTCCTTCCATCATCAGTCAAAGAACCTGACAACAATGTATTCTCATCAATACCTACCTTTAGAGCGGATTCATGAAAATCTAAAACAGTTAAATCCTGATCGTTTATCCAGAAAGAACCATCTTCATCAATGATTCTAAAATAACGCACATTTTTATATACACTTGATGCATTCACCAAATATAAATTATTATGATTTAGTCTATTTTTGTTATTTATTAATATTGATTTTGAACTAACTTTAGGTGGTTCAGACCATAAAGATGTCTGATTCTCGTCTCCAATATAACATATCAATCTGTATTGTGAATCAAAACTATCTTCACCATGTTTTCTAATATTCCAAATTTTTTGCATGAACGTTAAATGGTCAGAATTAAGCCATTTAATAGATCTTTTATCAATAAATCCGTATTGTTTAGAACCTGGAATCTTAAATTTTATATATTCTCCCACATTTGTTTTAACAATTTTTTCTGATTTTGCAAAACTATTATTTAACAGCCAACCTCTTGTAATAGCTTGTTTTTTATCAATATTTTCATACACATTTCTTCTATTTTTATTTATCCAAAAAACTTTCCTATCATATTGTTCTTCAGTTATAATAATTTCATTCGTAAATTCTATGTCTTTCATTTCTACCCAAACATATGGAAGATTATTTTTAATTAATTTAACCAATTCAACACCATTATCAAATGTAATTTTGGTTATTCCAATGTACTTATCCTCGTTATCATAATAAATTTCATCTGAATTTCCTTGATAATAATGGGTTAAGTCTTCATAGCTAGTTACAGATAATTTTTTAAATACAACCCCTTCATTAATCGTCGATATTTCTACAAAATCATCATTTTCTTCATCTAAGTATTGATTAAGATTAAGTGTATTTTTTGAAAAGGATTGTTGATCTTTTCTAGTAAAACGTTCTAATTTAACGGCATTTATATCTGCTAATTTTTCTGATACTGAAACAACATGATCATATTTATAGTACAAACTAAATAACGTTAAAAGTCCTCTTTTATTTGGTTGTTTACCCTTAATTACTTTATGAGCATCTGCCCATAAATCATTATGTTGAAAAACTGATTTTACCGACGCATTTAAAAAAGCAATGATTCTAGAACCGTTGTAGGAATATCCTGAAAAATCTATGGCCGCATCAAAGTTAGTTTCTCCAATTAAGCGATGAATATCTCTCTTATAACCTTTTACTGGGATCAGCCATTTATTCCAAGGCTTAATACCAAAATGCTGAATGAATTTATCTTCAAAGCTTTCCACAAAAGTAAATGATGACCAACCAAATCGGTAAAGTATACGTACGTGTTCATCTAGTCGATTCACATTATCCACTTTCTCCTTGGTATTACTATCCCAAGTTATAACGCTTACGTCATACTTATCATAATCTATATTTCTAGTTAAATTTTGTAAACTAGTAGTGATACCATTATTTATCATTCCACCAGTAAATATAAGTACTTTTTTCTTACTATTTCTTAAATGTATTTCTCTACCATTATTAAATTTTACCTGATCAAATATTCTATCAATTACACGTTGAGTCGATAATCCATCTTCTAAGGAAGTCATTTTCAATTTCATACTTTGATATCTGTTATTATTTGTATCGTAATTTTTAGAAATGTAGTCCGCTACTTCGTTAATGTTATTTAACACCGGCGCTGGCAAATCACTCTCGTCTAAATACATACCACGATAAATATCATATTGCTCTTTATCCCACGAATAAAAAACAATCGGTCGATTTGTAATTAAAAAATCAAAGAAAATACTTGAGTAATCTGTAACCAAAGTATCAACTATTGAAAGAATTCTATTTGCATCTATAACATCCGGAATCAAAATTTTTGATAATTGTGGTTCCCTCAATGCTTGACGATATGCATATGGATGAACTTTAACTAGAATTTGTTTATCCTGATTAGCTGTTTGTAAAATGTTTGTTTCGGCTAAAATTTGTTCCATGCTACCTGCGGGACTATTAATAGCAGTTCCCTTCCAAGTTGGTGTATACAACACAATAGGTTTACCATTTAAATGAATACCCATACTTCGTAAATCGGTCAAAACGGATTCATCGTAATCAAACAAAATATCATTTCTAGGATAACCAGATTCCAGAATTGTTCCCTCATACATTCCATTTAATTTATATTTATTTAAAAATAGATTTGTTGTGTGTTTATTAGGGGAGATTAAAAAATCAGTCATCATAAAATTGCGCTGAACATTTTTAAGCGAAGTTTTACTTCCCGGAACATCATATCCCATGAATTTTAAAGGCGTTCCGTGCCATGTATTTATGTAATGTTGACCCCGTCTTTTATGAAAGAAATTTTGAAATGTAGAATTAGTTATCAAATATTCTGCTTTCAATAGCCACTTAGCATATAAAATTGTATTTCTTTGAACTAATTCTATTCTATTCCTATACTCTCTAGGAACGTTAATAATAAATGATTTTTCATCAACTCCATCTCTAATTACCCAAATATGTTTATATTTCTTGTACTTATCATCTTCAATCAAACTCAAAAAGATAAATAATGGCGAATCAGTCATAGATTGTCCATCACGCACCTCATATAAGATACTATTTTTCTCAATTTTAGCATGATCATAATTACGATCATAATAACCTCGATATGGACGAGATGGATCATAATATCGAGGTAAATATTTTCTGGCACGTTTAGCCGCTATTTTAATAAACTTATTCATTTCACCTTTTATTTCCTTATTTTTAAAATATTTTATCTATATTAGCAATAGAGGGAGAGTCATCGTAAAATGAATCTCCCTCTATTAATTTATCTATTTAATGATATCATATGCGAAGTTAAAACCACTATCTAAATCAAATTCGTGACGTAAGTCATTGAACGCGGCGTTAATCACTTGATCCATATCAAAATAACGGTATTGACCTAGGCGACCACCAAAGAGAATTTTATCTTCATTGGCTCGTGCTTCTTTTGCATATTGTTTATACATATTAGTATTTTTTTCATCGTTAACTGGGTAGTAAGCTTCTTTACTACGATCCCACGCCTGTGGATATTCGCGCGTAATGACCGTCTTCCCTTCATCAGCTAACCCATCAAAATGACGCCATTCCATTACTCGTGTATATGGTGTTTCAGCGTCCGTGTAATTAATTACTGCATTTCCTTGATAGTTATCACTGTCAATTGTCTCGCTCTCAAAACGCAATGAGCGATATTCCAACTCACCATACTTATAATCAAAGAATTGATCAATCATTCCCGTATAAACGATCCGGGGGAACTCAGCCATATATTCATCCCGATGTGCAAAGAAGTCAGCATTGACTTGTACATCAATTAAATCATTGTCCATAATCAAACGATCAAAGATTTGCGTGTAACCCCCAACCGGGATTCCTTGATAGCGGTGATTGAAATAATTATTATCGTAAATAAATCGGACTGGCAAACGCTTAATGATGAAAGCTGGTAAATCCGTGGCTTTACGTCCCCATTGCTTTTCAGTATAACCTTTAATTAACTTTTCATAGATTTCAGTCCCGATCAATGAAATGGCTTGTTCTTCAAGATTACGAGGAGCTTTTCCATCCATTGCTGCAACTGCTGTCGCTTTTTGTTCATCAATCTTAGCTTTCGCTTCTGCAGGAGTCTTAGTTCCCCACATCTCATAGAATGTATTCATGTTAAAGGGCAAATTGTAAAGTGAGCCATTGTAATTGGCCACAACTTGATTTTGAAATCCATTAAATTCTGCAAACTTCCGAATATAATCCCAGACTTCTTTATTATCAGTATGAAAAATATGCGCCCCAAAATCATGCACCGTAATTCCGTGTTCACTGTGCGTATACATATTCCCACCAATATGAGAACGCTTTTCAATGATTAACGAACGCTTACCACGTTTAGCTGCCTCGTAGGCAAAAACCGAACCATAAGGTCCTGCTCCAACAATTAAATAATCATACTTTTTATCGTTCAAAGTCATTGGTTTTATTCCTCTCAATTACATTCAACTGCAACACAATGCAACTCATAGTCTAATTTCATAAAATTGAAAGATGAAAATACCTATCAACCATTAGTTATTCACTACCCCAAATAATTTTTAAATTATTAAATGTCATGTCTTTTTTTATATACTTTTTAGGAACACGTTCACTCATAATATCCATTACTATCTTTTCAGACATTGATTTGAAATTATAAAAAGAGTTAATATTTCTATCCGATTCTCTCAAATAAATCTCATTTTTATTCAAATAATAATCTAACATATTTGATAAATCAACAGCATCATTAGCACTTTTCCCATATGGTAGATTTTTTAAATCGAAATAGCTACCTTGCATTAATTCATATTTTTTCAAATCAAATTGATAGAAAATTATAGGTTTATTCTGTATAGCAAAATCCCATACTACTGAAGAATAATCTGAAATAATTAAATCACTTTCTATTTCCAATCTTTCCACTGTAATACTTGAGTCATCTATAATTTCAACAAATTCTGATCTATTTGTTTTATATAGTAAATGACTAAATCTTCTAATGTTAGGATGTAAATAAACAATCAATTTTGTTTTATGTTTCTTTAATTTATTTAGTAATTCATCATTTTGCAAAAGTTCCCTAATTTTATTAAAGTATTCAGAATTAACAAACTCAATATCACTTAGTTTATCTACCCAAGGACGCCATGTAGGAAAGTATAGTATTTGATTATATTTTATTTTGGTACTATTATTTAATTCATCCCAACGAGGATACCCTAATTTACGAACTCTATCTCTGGGAAATCCTAGAGATTCTCGATGAATATTATAATCAAAATTACTCCCAACCGAAACACGATCATACAAACCTGATTTGTAACTATAATCACTTGTCATACGTTTTAACGCCAATACACCATGTCCCAAATAATAAGTCGGTATTTCTCTAATTTTATTAACAAAAAAACCTGATGTTTTGTAAAGTGATAGTAACTCTAATGGGAAAATTGAAGTTATTAATTCCTTTGCTGTCAATAATGCATAAAAATATTCCACTGAATATAAATCTATTACATCCTCAGAATATAAATTTTTCACCCGTTCATAATGTGGTGATTCGGGATTAATAACATACTTAAATTCATTATTGTCTTTATTACTGTTTTTTGCTGATTTAAAAATAGCAAATGCATTATCTTGGGCAAACCAAGTTTCTCTTTCAAAAACTAGTCTAGAAGAATTAGCAGATTTTTTATTAGGAAGCACTAATTTATTTTCAATCTTATAAATTTGATACGCCAGTTTCATATTATCTAAAACGTCAGAATCTTCTAACTTTGTTTTTGGGCGCGCTCTTAAGATAAAACTACCATTTGAAAGATATTGTGGATCAATTATAGTTCCCGGAATTGTAGAATTGAACCAATTCTTTTTTCCAATGGCAAAAATATTATTATACACTTCCTTACTTGTACATTTAATTTTTAATTTATAATTATAACCTGATCCTTCGATCACAACACCAAATGCCCATTGTCCCATCAATCCAAAATCTTTTTTTAGAAAAAAAGCATCAATTTTATAAACTTGGTTATTTTCATCAAAAAGCACACTATAATTAACAGACTTTATTTGACTTTGTTCTGCAGATCTGACCAAAAATAAGCTTGGATTTATTTCGATATTCTTATTAGAACTAAATAAAAATCCTAATGTAAATGTTGCACTAATGTGTATACATTCTACATCATCACTAATACTATCCACTGCTCCACTATATGGTATTTCCAATAATTCCGAGTCAACATTAGCTGATACGTCAATTAAAATTTCTAATAAATTATTTTGATCTGTACCTAAGTAAAAACTAAATGGATTCGCAGAGCGCACGTCTAGCTTTTCTTTTTTTTCCCAAATATTTTTATTTGTGAAAATATCATATTTAAATGCATATTTCCGATTATTTCTAACAGCAAATATTCTATATCCACCTCTTAAATCAGATAAATCAGATAAATTTAAATTCAATTCAATTGTTTCATTAAATTGCTTAAATACAATACTAGTTTCAGCTGAATTTATTTTTTTCTCTAATATAAGTTTATCAAAAAAAACGTCATTCATATGACTTTTAACATTTAAAGTACCATCTTTATATTCTATTTTATCTATATTTATAATATCATAATTTTTATCTAACATGACTGAAAATATTTACCCCTTTCTAAATTCAAGATTATGATTTTTATTTTCAAACAAACCTGTACCAAGCAATGCCTCATTTGAAATAGAATACGCCCCAACAGGTATACTTCTGTCACGATCATAAATCATTCTGATAATATAGTTTCCTGTAGATAATTTGTTTAGTTCTGATCTATCTATATCAAACAAATAATAATGCCCATCCTTATCTAGCTTATTTGATAAATAATATACTTCTTTATCATATGTATTTTCGAATTTTATTCCAATTATTTCTGAATAATATCCTTCAATACGAATATTAATTTCAATATTATCTGAGTTCACATTAAAGAAATTAGAATATAATATTGGTCTTACTCTGAAGCCTAATCTTTGTCCTGATTTAAAGAATCCAACTTCTCGTAAATCATCATAATTGTATGCTACTAAATCTGCGAAGTTAACTGTTGCATAATATGCACTGTTCCATCGAACATATAAATATAATTCTAAATCGCCAAGAGATTCAATGAATTTGTCACTTATTATCGAATAGTAATTTCCAGTTTCAGTTTTTAAAATCTCTATCTCATGCTCTAATTGTTCTCCCTTAGATTCTCTTAATACCAGTGAATTTATATTATTTTTAGAATAAATATTTAAGTTCAATTTAATTCCATCATCTACTTTCTCTACACTATCAGCTCTAACAATACAATTATATGGTATTGGTTGCTCACCCATTTCTCTGGGATCACGATAAATGATTTTATCTTTAATAAAAGTTGGTACAAATTTCATACTAAGTTTTGCCCAATCAATAAAATTCAAAGCTTTTGATAATTCTTGATCTTCTATTAATAATTTCCAAGCTACCTTATGATCGTTTACTTCAAAATATTTTGATGGATCAAATCCAATTTCTGATTTAATCCACTGAAATTTACTTATAATTTGTTCGAAATCGCTTTCATTTAAAACTTGTCGCATTCCAGAAAAATAAAAATATCGTTCAAATTGAATTTCTAATTTTCTTGATATTAATTTATGAATTGCTTCAGATTCAGCATTTAAATTAATCAAGTAAGTCCATAATCGAATGGCATTATCAAATATTTCAGTCGTTTTACCAGCCAATGTCATTAGACTAATATTATCTTCGTCATGGTTAACATAATTAATAACATTTTTCAATTGTGTAATTTTTTTAGAAATTAAAAGAGCATCCATAAAAAATTTTTGATCATCAGAGGTTCTCATTTCCGGAAAATGAAGATTATTTTTTTTAATAATTTCCGATCTTACTAAAATGGATTGAGGTCCCATCCATGAAAAAAAAGGGACTGGTAATTCATTAATATCTACTCCATGTGATTCTTGAAAACTAGTACCAGCATACACTCGTTTATATTTTTCTCCATTTTTTTCGATCATTGCCCCAATAGCAAAATCATCTCCACTAAGTTCCAAACCTTCAATGAGCTTTTTTATACCATCAATATTGTACCAATCATCAGGATCAAGCAGTGCTAAATATTTCCCTCGCATTAATGTTAACCCAATATTTCTAGGTGTAGCAGCTGCACCAGTGTTTTCATCCAATTTAACTACTTTAAAATTAGGAAAATCATTCACATATTGATCCATGATACTTCTACTATGATCACTAGAAAGATCATCCACGAAAATTATTTCAATATTATTTAACCCGATAGTTTGATTTACTATAGAGTCCATTGCTCTTTTTAAGTACGGTCCATTGTTCCAATTTGGAACAATAATAGTTACAAGTGGATTTTCACAAATTCGCTTGGACTGAGATATATGAAAGCTCGGAAAATTCCATTTCCAATTATTATCATCAATAGACATATTGAAGTTAGAAATTTTTCCCCTCAACTTACTTCTCAAAAAATATGAAGGAACTAATCTAGTTACTCTTTCTTTATCATTCAAATCAAACAAATCCGAGTTATGATATACATCATTTATTTTTACGCCTAAACTTTGATATATATTACTATTAATTTCAAAAGATATCCATCCATTATTAATTAAATCGTTCTTTTTTATTAATACTTCGATAATGTCATCAATATAAATAAATCTCAAATTAATTGCTTTTTTCAAAATATCATCATGTAGCAAAACCCTATTTATTTTTGTTGTTTCATCATTAACTTTCAACTTAAAAGAGATTACTTCATCTGAAATAATATTAGTCTTAACAATATCCGTCTTTATAACACCTGTTATTTTAGTTGATTCTTTGAATTGGCCACTACTTAAATTGGCTAGTTTAATTTTTCCAGTAATTGATGAATAAATTGTATACACATATCCGTCTTTTTCACTTAATTTAAAGTACCTATCTTTAACATGCTTATATAAAATATTTCTCAATTCTAAATTATATTGTTTATTGGACATATTAGTAATCATCAAATCATAACGATTATGTGATGTATTTATTTTGTCCATAATATCTTCTGTTTTAAGATATAAATGATCGCCTTCTTGAATAAAATTTAAATAACTATATATTTTATTATCTAACGTAATATAAACACTTTTTATATTTTCTACAATAGTTAAATCAACATATTCGTTCTTAATCATTAAATTTTCTACAAATATTCTTGGTTTTTTTGAAATAGTTTTTTTCCAAAAATCTTCAGATATTACGCGTTTAGCAATATTAATAACAGCCATTCTGTTTTTATACACTCCTAATTATTTATAAATATATTTTTAAAATTAAAATTAACTATATCAATTTTTGACATTTTTTTTTCTTTCAATACGTATACCTCATCTTTTGTAGATACATACTTACGTAACCAGCTATCAAAAAAATCTATTTCGGGAACTTTGTTCCATGAACAGTCTAAATTTTGTAGAAAAACATATTTACCATTCTTTTTTACCACTTTATTTTTTCTTTTAAGTTCGAACTGATACTCTAAAATTAAATCATGACGCCTACTAATTTCCGCCTGTTCGTAAATATTAATAAATTTTACATTGTTTTCGGATTTTTTAATATTCTCATTTTTATCAAATTTAATAATTTCAATTAAATCCTTTTTTTTATTGTAATCGTATATTCCTTTTTCAATATCTACGATATTAGAACTATTTATCTCATTTTTTACATCAATAATTTTAATAACTCTATAATATTTTGAATAAAAACTTTTTTTTCCGCCTCTTATAAATTTTTCAAATTGTATAGCAATATCCCGATGCTTAATTTCAGTAAAGTGATCTCTATCGTCAACATAATCTTCAATTGAATTCCCAATATTATAATCTCTTAAATCAAAAATTGGTACGTCCATTTCATTAAATACTGATATATAAGAATTTAACATCTGGGAATAATCAAATCCATTTGGTCCTTTTAAATACCATGCCGATTTATGATTTCTAAAAGCCATAGTTTCTAAAACACCTATTAAATCAATATAAGGGTTATACTTCTTTATTAGATTAATATTCTCTCTTAATTTTTCTTCAACATCCATTAAAGAATGAGTATTACCATCGGCGGTTAGCTGCTTCCAATCATTGTTTCCGTATGCTATTAACCCAACGTCAGCTATACTTATATCTTTATGGTAATGACGAATAACTCCCCCAAAATCATGAACCCAGCCAGTATGATTGTCTAAATTATGTTGACCTTTAAACTGACCCGTACCTGTCTCAGCAAAATTATCAAATTTATCTGCACCTAATCTGTATGATGCTAGTTTAGCGTAAACTATATCTCTATAAGGTGTTTCTTCCCTCACTAACTTTTGCCCAGCAACAATGCTATCTCCAAATACAACAACCCGCTTATTTTTCCAATTATTATATTCTTTTTTCTCACGCTTAAATAAAAACATTTAATAATTCCCACATTTGTATAAATTTAATGACATGTTAATACTTATTTGGCAGCTAAATTTTTCCTATTTAAATCATTTTTTATTTGAGTTGTTGATATTTCAGGCGTTCTAGCAAGATAAGTCACATTAACGCCCGTTTGTTCGGCTAAGTAATCAAATTTACCTGCCCAATCGTCCCCCATGACAAATTCATCAACCTGCCATGCCTGCATATCTGAAATTTTTTGGTCCCAACTATTTTCTGGAATTACTAAGTCCACATATCTAATGGCTTCAAGCAGCTGTTTTCTTTTTTCAAATGAAAAATACGTTTTCTTCTGCTTAGCTTCCCAATTAAATTCATCAGAAGACAATACTACGATCAAATAATCTCCCATCTGCTTAGCACGCTTCAGTAAATTTATATGACCATAATGTAACATGTCAAAAGTACCATATGTAATAACTCGTTTCATCTTATTCCCCTTTAATTAAAAAATATATTTACACCAAAAATAATCTCTCTACATCGACAAAAGTTGAAAAAAGAACGTCAAAATCTCGATTTAAATTAATGACGTAATCACTTACGCCAATTTCTTTTCGAATCCAACAATCATTAAAATCTACCTCACTGTTGACTACAGGTTCATCCCAACCAATGAATTGATAACTTTCCTTTTGGCCTTTTTTATTGAACCATATTTTAATAAATGGGACTAAGTTGGCATCTACATACTCTTCATAGACTGCCTTTCCCGATTTATCATCAAAAGTTCGAATAGTTTGTATATTTCCATGCCCATTAACTAGAGCTCTCCTAAAAGGAATTTTATTTCCTTTATTAAAAAACTCGACTAAATTAACTTTATTATTTTTATCTGACTCAATTGATACCAAAGTATGACCTTCACTTTTAAAAAGGCGATGACCGTCATCATTTTTTTCCACTTCTATCTTTTGTCCATTAATAAAATTATTCGTATATTCATTAATATTATTTTCTCTATCCGAGCTGAAATATTGTTGTAAATACAAGTTATGAACTTCCAAATCACTTATAGATCCTAAGATATTTTTAATCTTTTCTTCAAAAGTATAATAATCTTTATTATAGCTAGGATCTAAAATCGTTATTCTAGATTGCTGATGTGTATATGCTTCTAAATTTAAAATATATCTATAAATTTCTTTTAATGTTTCTTTGTTAATTGTGTTGACAATAACTTTTACTTGAATCATATCCAATACCTCGATTAATCAATCATACATACCTATTTATCAATATATAATATTGAGACATTGGTAGAACTAGGCTTACCATTAATAATTGGTTCCAATCTCCAGCCCTCTTTAATTTTGGTTACATAATATGATTTTGAAATATTACCACCTTTTTGTGCCGCAATTACTATACGTCCATGAACTTTATTAGTAAATCGATTATCAACAACAATATAATCATTTTTTGTTGTTATGAAATGATCTTTTGTAACTGTCACTTTACTCCAATCACCCTCTGATGTCGTATTATATGTTCCACTTGGTAAAATTGGAGTATTGTCAGAATATCCAAAAAAATGACTTCTTTCTGCATATGCACCAATAATTAGGCCAATCATTATAATGGATAATATTTGAATTATTCCCAAACTTTTTTTTAGCATTTCAACCTCTCCTATACAAAATCAATAAACCGATTTCTGAATCTGATATGAATATGAGACCCAACAATAAGCAATATAATTACAATACCCCAAAAAACAATAATATCACTAGGTTTTTCCCAAAATCCTTGTGGATTCTCTAACAAAGTTTCTCGAAAACCTTCAATAATATAATACAATGGATTTATTTTTAAAATATTTGAGATAACAATTGGAAAAGCGGGACCATCTATAGGTATAATTACTCCAGATAACCACATTCCTACTCGTAAAATTGCGACATAAGCATTATAAAAATCCGGCACCAATACAGTGATTGTTGAAGTAACCAAGGATAAAGCATATAAAAATATGATCATAGCAATAAAGTAATATATAAACTGAAACCACCATATTGTTGGTTTTACGTCAGTAAATAAAATTAAAAACATTACCATTCCGAGCATAACAAAATATCTGCGTAATTCAGTAATTATTTCGGTAAGCGGAATTGCAGATAACGCAAAATTCATTTTTGCCAGTAAGTTCAATTGTCTTTTAATACTATTAGCAGATTTTGTCATTGAAGACTGCATAAAAAAATATGTAATCATCCCGAGAGCAATCCATGCTACATATCCCTGGATACCATGTGCATGTGGATTTTTATAATTATCTCCCATTCGCATTGCAAACATAAATAACATAACTCCAATTTGTAATGCAGGATCAGCAAAATGCCAAAAATCACCTAAATAATTATTCCGATATGCTTGATCATTATTGTATTTCGCAATTCGTAATACAACTCTTCTACTGCTAAAAATTTCCTTAATAATTTTTATAATATCCTTCATTATTTTTCTCCTTCTATCGGAATAATTAAAATATCACCAGGATTTAAAACAGTAGTAGACTTATGATTTACCTGCATTAATTTATCAATAGGAACATTAAATTCACTCGAAACGTCATACAAAGACGTATTTTCTGGTACCTTATATTTATTTTGATTATATACTATATCATTAGTTGATTTGTTACTATGTCTCTTTTCAAGAGCAGACAATTTACTAGGCGTCAAATTTGTTATTAAATGTCTAGGATTATTCAGTACTCCTGTCCAAGACATATTCAAAATATTTTTATCAATTGTGATTAGGGTTAATATTGAAATGACAATTAAAAATATTTTAGAAATAATTCCCATTTTTTCATCATCTTCGGTGAATGAATGTGTCCATGCCCGTTTATCAGTAACTGCATTCATATCATCACCATCTAAAATATGTCGATTGTATTCTAATTGACGTAAACGATTTAAATTAAAGTCCTTCTGAGCATTTTTATAATGTTTTTGATAAGCCAATCTTTCTGGTTCAGAAAATTGATTAAATCGTTTTAAAAAATGATCATACTTAGGAAGGACCTCATCAATTGGTCCATCCATTCTTACACTCCCATAATGCATCCAAATAACACGATCTGCCATTTTGCGCATCTGAGCTGAAGAATGTGTTACAAAAAAAATTGTTTTACCCTCTTTTTTAAAGCGACGTGTTCGTTCCAATGATTTTTCTGTAAATGTTGGATCTCCAACTGACAATGCTTCGTCAATAATGATGATATCGGCATCTGAATATACCGAGATGGCAAATCCTAATTTTGACTTCATTCCAGAAGAATAATTTTTTACTGGCTGATCAATAAAATCACCTAATTCTGAAAATTCAATAATTGAATCCATTTTTCGATCAATTTCCTTTTCAGACATCCCTTGCATAAGTGCTTTTAATTTGATATTGGCACGTCCTGTAAGTTGCGGACGCATTCCTGCACCTATTGCAATAATAGATGTACTTCCGTTAATCGTCATTTCACCACTAGTCGGTTGACTTAACCCAGCAACCATCTCTAGTAATGTTGATTTACCTGAACCGTTTGTACCAATTATACCAATGGTCTCACCAGCATGAGCAGTAAAAGACACTCCCTTAACTGCCCAAAAATTTGGAATTCCGCGACCCCAAAATTTAAAAATCACTTTTACTTTATCTGATTGTCGTTCGGCTAAATCAAATTTTTTAGTAACATGATTTGCTGAAACTGTAATTTTATTATCCATTTATTTAACCATGCCTACCATTTTATATTTTAAAGAAATAACATTATAACTTTTAATTTAGTTAATTCTCTGAACTAGGCCCCTCTTCTGTAGCATCTTCAGATTCATTTACGTTATCATCATCATTATTCACAACAGAATTATTTGTATTATCACCATTTACGTCGTTGACATTATTATCAATTGGGCTTTCTACTATACTATTTGTCGTATCTGTAGTAAGCGAATTAGTATTTGAACTAACGGGAGCTTCTTGGATTGAAGGTACCACGCTACTTATTATTTTACTACTACTTGAAGCGATGCTCGCTGAACTCTCAATATTTTTAATTTCAATCTTCTTTGTTACTTTTTGCCCATCCCTAGTAGCTGTCGCCTCATATACACCAGGTAAGATAAAAGCTAATTTGACACGTTTTATACTTGGCTGGCTTTTATAATATGAGTCTTCCAAAAGGCCATCTTCATGATGAATTTTTAAGTTGGTATTTTTAGCGACATACATCGTTATATATGCAGTACCATCCTTTAAAACCATTTTATTCTTATCAAGATGAATTAACTGTGAGTCATATAGTTGTTCACTAATTAATCGTTTTTGGTGTGATTTAATTAATTCTCTAGAACTATTATATTGATGATATACAAAGACTCCTACTATTATCAATGTCACTCCAATCCAAAGCACTCTCCATCCCATTTTTTTTGAACGATTAAGTTTTTTAAAACCAATGTACAAAATAACAAATACCCCAAAAAAAAGGGCTAAAAAGCCTATCACTATAATATACAAACCAAACATTATCTTTAAATTCCTTTTCGATAAAATCGTGCATGTGTCTTCTTCTCAATATTATTTGGTATATTTTCCCAATTCCCATACATCTGTGTCAAGTACTGGTTAACATTTCCAGGGACAAACACACTCTCTCCCTCAAAAACTGCCTTATTCCGTTTAAAATACATATCTTTATTAAAATTTTCTCTGCGTTTATTTAGGCCTTGAACAACAAATAAACTGAAAGCATTAGAATAATTGAAATGTTTGCGATTGCTTTTTTGTGCTAATCGCTCCATCTTATTAACCCACTCGCCTGTTGATTTACGTTTAGCAAATTTAATTAAAAGAGGTTTTAGCCACCAAAACGGTTCTTCTTTAGATATTGCTATTCTTCTAGTAGAATTTCGCATCACATCCAAATATTTCATTTTTAAGTAACCAATTATTTGACCAGTCTTATTTCCAGATATAGCATCAATTGGGAATATATCAACATAAACTCCATTCTGGACTTCAGCCCACCGACCTTCAGCTACCGTTTTAGAGTCACTAATACGCGTATATGGATATAACCAATTTTTTGTATTTTCACTGTTTAATTTAACTAAATTAGAATATTGGGGTTGATATTTATGTATGAATTGCTCATATTCATTTCGTGGCAATGCAATATCCATGTCATCATCCCAAGGTATAAAGCCCTTATGTCTAGTAGCACCTAATGCGCTACCTCCAGTTAAAATATAGTGATAATCATTATTATTACAAAATGTTATCACATCTCTCAATATATCAAGCATAATTTTTTGAATTTCGGTTATATTTATATATTCCTTTTCAGAATCCATACAATATTAGTTCCTTTTATTTTCTTTATCTAAAATATTCCTGATATCTTCCCAAGCCCTAGTCATTGGTTCATTATTATACTTCTCTAAGAGTATATCTAGTTGCTGATAATTATATCGATCATTTTTAATTTGTTCGTTTAAAGTGTTTTCAGAATATGCAACAGGTAATTGTAAATCTTCACCTCTTAAATAGAGTCCTCGATGCTCTGTATACTCATTAATATCTGATTGAAATAAATAAATTGGCCTTCGTAATGGCAAATAATCAAAGATAACACTAGAATAGTCAGTTACCATAAAATCGGACACTAACATTAATTTATAAAGTGATTTATTGGCAAAGTACTTGATATCTAAGGAGGTTTTTTCACTTTCACTATAATAATGGCCCCGATATATAATCGTATAATCCTTAGATAGTTTTGCCAAAAACTCATCACTTAAAAATGGGGATTTTTTTGTCTTATATTCCCTAAAAGATGGAACATACAATAGAACCGGCTTGTTACTTTCTATCTCCATTTCATGTCTTAACTTATTAATTCCTATCTTAGATCGTCGATTTAAAATACTTTTACGTAATAATCCATGATTAATTATATTATGACTATTCTTAAATACATGTTGCATGTGCTTACGATCAAAATCTCCATAAACAAAGTGAAAATCAAATTTAGCATGACTATACCACCATTTAACAACCCCTGATAACTCTTTTTCATCGTCACCCAATGTTTTCATGGGCATACCATGCCAAAATTGTATATAAATATTTCGCCGATGCTTAAACGGAATCAGCCTTTCTATTGATGAATTGGTAATCCAATATTTAGACTTCAGTAAATGGTAAAAATATAAAGGGCTATTGGAACTGATTTTATTTTCTTTAGATATTTGTTGAAATAATTTAGGCTTATTCAAAGCCCATTTCAGATTCCAATCTTTAAAATCGTCATCATTTATCATATTCAGATAAACTTCATTTGGTGAATCAGAGATCTGCCGGCCTCCATAAGACATGAAAATAACGCTTTTAGAGTTCGGTTTTATAAAAATCTGAAGAATTTTAATGAAAACGATTGAAATAGCTAAAAATAACCATCCCAAAAAAGAATTTTTAATTAGATTTTTTAATTTTTGCATTATTAATTATTGTTCATACTCCTAATTTATTAGAATCCACTTATAGAGATCATTATTTAAAGAAAACACTTAAGTAAGTTGATTAATCAGTATTACACATTAGATTATACATTAACAAGATGTCAATTTTGTAACACCTAAGGAATATTAAAACGTTAAATTAACTTGCTTTATTTAGTAGATTAATTTGCTAATTAAGTGAACTTCCCCTTGTTATACATCAAAAATTACTAATTACATGAATTAAATATAAATTAAAAGACGTATTCCATTCCAATGTAATTTATTATCTATACGATTTAAAAATTATCGCCGTTGCAATCAGTTCTTCAATATTTACCACAATATCTTTTAAACCTACGTTAATTAATTGTACTTTGATATTCTGACCTGAAATGACTGTTTGTACCGGAATTAGATGTTTATTTTGTATTAAATTATCATTTACAACTAGTTGAATCATCTCATCTTCATCCAAATGAATTGATATTCCTGTTTCAACCAATGTAGGTGATAACAACTTCTGTAGTTCTGGATTACTCCGGAAGCCCTTTAATTTCTTTTGAATGTTTATAACAGATATCCCTTGAAAAAATGAGTTACTCAATATAGATGGAATAGTTGTCTGCTTTACACTAGTAAGCTGGTATCCTGGTAAATCTAATCCAAAAGGTAATTCAATCTCTTGTCCTAATTTTGTGATTTTACGCATTTTTAAATTCTCTCATTTCTAATATTTTAAACAACCAAAAAAGGGAATCTGCTATGCGGATTCCCAAATATATTTAATTTTCATTCATTGCTGATTCAATTTCATCATGAACACGAGTTATTTCACTTTGTGGAATAACTTGGTATGAAACTCCACCCTCCATAATACCTTCACCAACAATTTGATCCGTTTCAATCGTATTGGCGGCTTTATTATACTTCAAAGCCAAATTTTGCAAAGATGACTGCGAAATATTTGACCGAACATTGTCTGAAACAGATGCTAAGAAGTCACCTGACAATGCAGAGGTCGGATTTTGTTTCAATTTATTCAAGACGGCTTTAACAACTAATTGTTGACGCTGTTGACGCCCATAATCTCCCTTGGGATCATCATAACGCATCCGAGAAAAGGCTAAGGCTTTAGTCCCATTCATACTGTAACTTTGACCATTCACAAATGAATATCCTTCATAATCGAAAGTCAAAGGCGCGGTTACGGTTACCCCGCCAACGGCATTCACTAATTGCTTAAGACCATTCATATTTACTAATAGATACCCATCAAGTTTAATATCTAGTAAATTCTCAACAGCACTAGTGGCTGATTCCGAATCACCTTCAGCATAGGCCGCATTTAATTTAGCAGTATGCCCGTTTAATTGTATTTTAGTATCACGTTCAATTGAAACTAATGTAGTTTTTTGTGATTTTGGATTAACGGTCATGACCATCATTGTATCAGTCCGTCCCTTATAACTCCGTCCCAAAGCACCCGTGTCTGTCCCTAACAATAGGTATGAGACAGACTCACTTGAGCTTGTTTTGGTATCAGATGTTTTACTTAAGGTACTGTCCAAGGAATTAATTTTAGATGTAGTGCTATGTAATTGGTAAAAGGCATATCCGCCTATTCCAACACCTAAGGCCACTACAATTCCGAGAATACTCAACAAAACTTTTTTCATGATTTTCCCCAATTCTTTTTTGAATTAGGTTTATTATACCCTATTGTTTTGATAATACCAAAGAAATCAATGTTTCTAACCTCTCAAATCCCTTCATGCCGGCATTAAAGAAATTAATTTACTTTGTCGTTTAATTGAATAAAATTTAATATCACCCGATTAAATTCATCCACGGCCTCTAAATGTGGAATATGTCCAACCCCTTGGAAATGATAAACTGCTGAATTTATATGTTTTTGTAATTTCAGCGCTGCTTCTGGATAGCCTGCTGGATAGAGTGGCGATTTATTTCCAGATAAAAATAAATGTGGTCGCTCTTCTTGTGGTAAGACATCCCGCCAATCTTGCGCTATTCCATCTAATAATAAAGGCCGGGTTAATTTAAAATCAAACGGCGTATAATTATCTGCCAATACTTTTTTAATCTCATCATTTAAATGTTGTTGTGTTAATTTGATTTTCGGAAAACGATCCGCAAAGATTGCCAATTGATCCATAGAAGATTCTTTTAACCCGAATTGCCAATCTCCCTCATTCAGCATTTTAGGGGTTTGATCCTCCGTTATAAGACTGATAATTTTTTGATTACCAAACAAAGATAAATAGATTTCAATTACACTAACTCCCATTGAATGCCCAATCACATGGCATCGCTGCACGTGAAGCGTCTTTAACAATTCATGAACATCTGTGGCTAAACGCGCAATACGCAGTCCTCGTTTAGTCTGTTCACTTTGTCCATGACTGCGATAATCGAGCCGTAACGTTCGATAACCAGCCGCTGTTAAGGTCTCAACTTGCGGCAACCATGTGGCTATATTACTAGTATAACCACCAAGTAACAATACAACCGGACCTTCCCATGGACCATCCCAGTGGTAATTGAGTTGAATCCCATCGTTGGTTTTAAAAAATGACATTAATACCCCTCCTTTTTAAACTATAAACAATGATTATTTTCGTTCGCGTCTTCCGAGTTACTAGTATGTTGCATTAAACTGTGTCAGTCCAATTGTTAAAATCAAGTTATCTCCCAACCTTTCAGGGTCTCAGAAATTCACACCATCTTATATAAGAATATAAAAGGTTGCTGCATCCCCAAAAATTGGTGCAACAACCTTGATTTAAAATGACTCTATTTTTGATACTAACGTTGCCTACTCTTAAGTAATTGAATGATATTTTGCATCAAAGTATCAAAATAGCGTAAAGCAAGTTTCATCTTTAGATATGAATGCCTAAGCCATCTGCAACTTCGGCCGCGTCCATAATTGCTTCACCCAAAGTTGGATGTGGATGGATTGTTAAGGAAATGTCTTCTGAAGTTAATCCATTTTCAATGGCTAGTGATAGTTCTGAAATCAAGTCTGAAGCACCAGGCCCCACAATTTGAGCACCCAGCATAGCCTTAGTCTTCTTATCTGTCACTAGGCGTACAAATCCAGTCCCTGCATCCATGGCTAATGCACGTCCATTGGCTGCGAAAGGAAATTTTGTAACCTGCGCGTCAATTTGATTAATTTTAATCGATTCAGGTGTTTCTCCAGTAGAAGCTAATTCAATATGAGTATATGCCACTGATGGCAACGAATAGTGTAAGTCATGCGCATTATCAGCTCCACTAATTGCAGCCGCAGCAACTTTCCCTTCGAAACTAGCCTTATGGGCTAAAGCTGGACCAGCTACAATATCTCCAATTGCATAAATATGAGGAACGCTCGTACGCATACTATCATTCGTCTCCAACAATCCATGCTCGCCTTGTTTAATATCAGTATTATTTAGCCCTAATGTATCTGTATTCGCTTTTCGTCCCACTGAGACGAGTAAATAGTCGCCAGTAACGGTTTGTGCTTTCCCATCCACTTCAAACGTCAATGTAACATCTTGATCCGTTTGCGTGGCCGACTTCGCCATTGCTGAAGTAAAGATTTCACCACCATGAGCCTTAAAATCTTGCAAGACTGGTTTAGTCATTTCACTATCGAAACCATTTAAGGTATGATCCAATCCTTCAATAATGGTTACTTTTGCCCCTAAGTTGGCATATGCACCACCTAATTCAGATCCAATGACTCCACCACCAATTACAATCAAATGCTTAGGAATCTCTGGTAGGCTCAATGCACCTGTTGAATCAACGATTCGTCCGCCAAATTTAAAATTTGGAATCTCAACCGGACGTGAGCCTGTTGCAATAATACAATTATCAAATTGCAAAAGTTGATGTCCATCTTCTTGAACTACATTTAACGTTTCATTATCGTTAAAACTAGCTTCACCTTGAATTACATCAATGTGATGTTTTTTCAAGAGCATTGCAACGCCACTCGTTAATTTCTCCACAACTTGATGTTGTTTCCAATCTTGCGTTTGCTGCCAATCCAGTTCACCAGTCATAGACAATCCAAATGGATTCTGTTCCTGTGAATCACGGTAATGGTGTCCCACATTGATTAATGCCTTTGATGGTATACATCCAATATTTAAACAAACTCCACCAATTTGATCTCTTTCAATGATGGTTACTTTTTGACCCAGTTCGGCCGCACGGATGGCGGCAACATAACCACCAGGTCCAGAACCGATCACTACGGTCCCCACTTCTGTTGCTTGTGCACCTACAACCATATTTATTACACCTCCATCAGCATAAATGCTGGATCAGCTAATAATTGCTTCAGATAATTCATCGCATTTTGCGCTAACATCCCATCAATCAATCGATGATCATAACTCAATGACAACTTCATATTTTGACCAATAGCTAATTCACCATCTTCAGCTACAATCGGCTCCTTCAAAATAGATCCTAATCCCAATATCATTACTTCTTTTCCGTTAATAATTGGTGTAAACCAAGTCCCACGCGCAGAACCAAGATTTGAAATAGTCATTGTCCCACCTTGCATTTGAGTGGGTTTGATTGAACCATCCCGGACAGCTTCAGCTAATTCGCTGATCTCTTTTGCAATTGCTTGAATTGACTTACTTTCAGCATGTGCGACGACTGGCACATATAATCCAGTTGGTGCATTCACAGCAATTCCCATATTAACCGTGTCATGATAGACAATCTCGTTTGTATTCATATCAAGTGAAGCATTCAATTCTGGGAACTTTTTACCAACGGCAGCCATTGCTTTAACAGCATACGCCAAATATGTAAGATGGACCCTTGTTCCTTCATTTGGTCTTTAAAAGTCTTTCGATGTTGGACCAGTTTAGCAACTTCAACACTATCAAAATTAGTTACTGTCGGAATGGTTTCATTTTGATGAGTCATCGCCTTAGCAATTGCCTTTCGAACGCCCGACATTGGTTGACGACCTTCTTTGGTTTCTGGGACATGCACACTTGACGTCGCATTATTCTCAGGCATCACCGTCGATGCTTCTGTCACATTATTTACCACCGGTGCTGCCACCATTGGCTTAGCTTCCGCCACATTTGAACCAGAGAAATTCTCAACATCCTGTAAGGTAATATGACCATGTCGACCTGTTGCTTTGACTTGCGTTAAGTCAATTTGATGTGCTGCTGCATAATGCCGGACAGATGGCATCGCTAAAATTTGACCATTGGATGCAACTACCGGGCTTTGCTCCGTTTCACTAGCCTCGGGATCCGTTTGCTCTGCCTTTTTTGCCGGAGCTGATGGTGATGCTTCCTTGGCTGGTTCTATTTCCCCTGAATCACCTGTACTACTTCCGTCCCCATCAAATTCAATCAGGGGATCACCGACCGCAACCGTTGTATTGGGCTCGACAAATAACTTCGTTACTGTTCCAGCGTAGGGCGAAAGGATTTCTTGCATTAACTTATCATTTTGAACTTCAGCAACCGAATCATCCACGGCCACTTGATCACCTACTTTAACGAGCCAATTGGTAATATCACCTTCGGCCATTCCTTCACCAATATCTGGCATTTTAAAAATTTCAGTCATAATTCACTACCTCCTTAGCCTTTTCCACCACATCATCAGCCTTGATCATCCAATCATTTTCAGCTTGTGCAAATGGATAAATTGAATCCGGTGCAGCAATTCGTCCAATGGGGGCTTTTAAGCTAAGAATAAATCGTTCTGAAATTTCTGCCATAACCGTCGCACCAATCCCAGCCATCCGTTGTGCTTCCTGCACTACCAAAACTCGACCAGTTTTTTGTACTGACTCACCAATCGTCTTAATATCAATTGGCGAAACCGTCCGCAAATCAACGACTTCAGCATTAATACCCTGCTTTGCTAGTTCGTCTGCAGCCTTTAAAGCCACTGGTACTGAACCACCGTAGGCTATAATTGAAATATCATCACCTTGTCGTGCAATTGCCGCTTGATCTAGTGGTGTAGTGTAATAGCCTTCTGGAACTTCCCCTTTTAGTGATCGATATAAGTGCAAATTTTCCAGAAAGACTACCGGATCGTTTGATTCGATCGAACTCAACAAAAGTCCTTTCGCATCAGCAGGATTAGCAGGCATCACTACCCGGATTCCAGGAACTTGTGCTACTAAACCTTCCAAATTATCCGCGTGCATTTCAGGAGTCTTAGTTCCACCACCATAAGGCGAGCGAACGACGATTGGCATATTTCGAGTATTATTAAAGCGATAGCGGGTCCGAGCCATTTGACCAGCAATGGAATCCATAACTTCAAACACGAATCCAAAAAATTGAATTTCCATAATTGGTCGATAATTTTGCGTTGCCAAACCCATGGCTAAGCCGCCAATTCCTGATTCTGCTAAAGGTGTGTTGAAAACTCTATCTTCTCCGAATTTGGCTTGCAAGCCATCCGTTGCTCGGAAAACTCCTCCATTTTCACCCACGTCTTCACCAAAGATCAAAGTATTGTCGTCTTTAGCTAGGGCTAAATCCAATGCTTCTTGAATTGCCGCAATATATGTTTTGTTAGCCATAACTACTTTCCCTCACTTTCAAACTTATCAATCTGCTCTTGCATCGCTTGACTTGGAACTTCTAAGGTATTTTTGATGAAGTCCGAAATTTTTTGTTTTTCAATATTATCAGCAATTTTAATTTGATCATCAATCAATGCATTAACTTCATCAACGTATGCTTGTTCCTTTGTCTCATCCCAAATTCCTTTATCCGTCATAAATTGACGCATTCGAATCAAAGGTTCACGCTTCCACCATTCATCAATATCTGATTGTTCTCGATAGCGTAACGGGTCATCCCCAGCCGTTGAATGTGGTTCCAATCGATTAGTAAGAGTTTCAATCAAAACAGGACCATTACCAGCTACACTCCAAGCCCGTGCTTTCTTGGCAGCTAAATACATGGCCAATGGGTCATTTCCATCAACAACCATACTTGGCAAGCCGGATGCCCAACCTTTAGCCGCTAAGTGCTGAGCAGCTGTTTGTAACTTACGCGGAGTTGAAATGGCATACCCGTTATTTTGAATGAAGAAGACTGCATTCGCTTTGTATGCAGATGCAAAATTAATTCCTTCGTAGAAATCTCCCTGTGAAGAACCACCATCACCTGTATATGTGTACGCAACAGCATCCTGCTTCCGTTTTTTTAGACCCAATGCCGTTCCAGCTGCCTCAACATATTGCGCTCCAATGATAATTTGTGGCATCCAAGCGTTTACAGGCTTACCATCCTCAGTTGTCATTTCGTTCCCTTTGGCATGTCCCCGTGACCACAAAATCGCTTTCCAAATTGGCCATCCTTTGACGACAATTTCTGGAATATCACGATAGCCAGGGAACAACCAATCATCATCTTTGAATGCGTATGATGAAGCCATTTGTGAAGCTTCCTGTCCCGCCGTTGGTGCGAAGAATCCAAAGCGTCCTTGCTTAGCAAGCTTTGTGGAGCGAATGTCTAGTTGCCGGCTCAAAATCATGCGCTGCATGATAGCGACTAGGTCATCATCACTAATATCAGATTGATTAAAAGTTTCTTCATCAACCAGTTGTCCAGCATTATTCAATATCTGGAGGGTTGGAAAAGCCTCATCTTGTTGCTGAATTTGATAATCAAAATCTAAAACCTTTGCATTTTGCTCTGTCATATTTGCCATTTCAGGCTCCTTTCTAATCTTCCCGGTCACCAACAAAGAGGCTTGCCAATTCCTGATTTTGGATTCCTCCAAAATATTGACAATCTTGATTGGCGATCAAGACATTCTCAATTACTCGTCTGTCAAATGGTACGCCAATAAATTGATCCTTAATTTCACGCCAATCCCTAACACCAAGGAAATCACCTTTAAAATTAATTTCCTGAATGTTTCCTTGATCAACGTTAACTTGCACATCAATACTACCACCCGCAAATTTGGCGTGATTCTCAAAATCAAATTTTGGACTATGACCATAATTCCAATCCCATGTCGCAAATTTATGATCACGTAAGTCTTTGATTCCAGCTAACTGTTCCTCAGACAATACCAATTCACCATCTTGACCTTTATTAGTTAGATAGTATCGTAGTGCCTCAATAAATTTTTCAATTGTCAAATCTTGCGGTGCATAGTCTTTAATGTTGCCAACTCGGGCTCGAACGGACTTAGCTGCCTTTGAAATAAACTTTTCATCGGCAACATTTAATGAATGAACCATCGCATCTACATCTGTATCCCAAAGTAAAGTTCCATGGTGCATGAGGTAACCTCCTGCGTAACGCTGCGCATTACCAGAAATTTTCTTTCCAGCCACCTCTAGATCATTTCGTCCCGTGATTTCAGCCTGAATTCCTAACGAACGTAAGGCTTCATACATTGGCTGGACAAATTGTTTAAAGTTTACTGAACTACTCTGTTTAACTGGAACAAAGAATGTAAAACAGATATTTCCTAAATCATGATAGACTGCGCCACCTCCTGAAACACGTCGGACGACTTGGATTTGATTTTGATCAATGTATTCTTGATTAATTTCACCAAAAGTATTTTGATTCTGACCAACAATCACGGCGCGTTTATTTTGCCAAAGAGCAAAGACAGGTTCAGTAGGTTTTAAATGATCCAATAACCAACTATCCATCGCAATGTTCTCATAGGCATCCTGACCTAAATAATTAATATACCTCATGTTTAGCACTCCTTTGCACGCACTAATGAAAGCGCTTACTCTTTCGTACATTTTTAGTATATCACATATAAATAGGTACATTACGATAAAATTGAAGTATTTTGGTGATCATTATACTGGCCTCGTTTTTGTTGATATTTTCACTTATTAAACACATACACTACTTTAACAATCAAGGTATCTTACCCAAGATATCCTTACTCGGCAGTGTTTATATGTGATGAATTTAATTTTTCGTTTTATGCCTAAAAAAAACAGACTAGTTATAAAACTAATCTGGTTCTCTGCATATCATATATTAATTTATTAATTTGGTTATTTTTAATTTAATGCATAAGCTTTAATCGCTTTAGCAACTCCTGAATGATTATTATCTTCTGTAATCACATTCGCTAATTGCTTAATATCAGGAATAGCATTCCCCATTGCAACACCTAAACCGGCCGCTTTAATCATCGTAGCGTCATTGGCTTGGTCACCGATGGCCATTGTTTGCTCGATCTTAACATCTAAATGTTGTGCAAGGGCAAGAAGCGCATTTCCTTTGGAAGTCTTCTTATTCACAAATTCTAAATTATTGGCGGTTGATCGAATAACAGTAACTTGGCTTTTGATGGTTTCTGGAATGATTGCTTGGACCCGATCTAATTCTTTCGCATCAGCATTTGCAATCGCTTTAATCAAGTTAACGTCCCGTAGATCAGTATCATGTTCATAAACATGTAACGGAAGATTGACTAAGTAATTTTCATAACTAGCCCAAGGATCAACCAATTTAGCTGTAGTGTGGGCTTGATTCTGGTCTTCAGCTTGGAGATAAATCTTCTCCCGCTGCATAAATTGATGAATTTCAGACCATTCGGTCAAAGTTAACGCAGAAGCAAATAGAATTTCATGACCATCCGCCGTTTGCATTAAACCACCGTTATGGGTGACCACATATTGCTGATTTCCATTAATCTCCAGTTCATCCAGTAAAGGTTGCACTCCAGATAGCGGACGACCAGTTGTAATCACAATCTTAATGCCTTGCTTCATTGCTGTTTGAATCGCAACTTTAACATCCGAGGTAACCTCGTGTTGATCATTCAACAAAGTCCCATCAATATCAATTGATATAATTTTTATATTATTCATTTTGCTATATTCCTTTACCGTTTCCAAATCATTCAAGCTTTAATTCTTGAAAGTCTCACTTCGATTTAACTAAAATTAATTATAGCATAGCCCGTTCAAAATTTAGAAAATGCTCAAATTTGAAATCATAATACCACCTAGGACAACTAAGAGCGAACCAATGACAGCATAAACCAATTGTCGCTTCGATTTCTTCTCCCCAAGAATGAAAATACCGCCAAAAACACCCACGACCACACCCATTTGAGAAAGGGTAGTTGCCACAGCCTGTCCCACTGCAGGATTCGCAGCCGAAACAAACATAAAGACATTTCCGACTGCCCAAACTAATCCCGTCACAATATTTCGCCAAGTGGGCAGTTCAAACATAATTGAACGTTCTTTCAAAAAGAAAATAACAATGATAAATGCACCCAAAACTTGCCCAATCGATTGCGGTCCCACGACGGAAGTCATGTAATACAAACCATTTCCATTTGGAGCTCCATGAATTGCAGATGAAATATATCCCAATTTAAATAGAAGATTTGGTAGCACAAAATACATCATAAAACCTAACGTCGAAATCAGCATGGCTAGTAACCCTGCCTTAAAATCGTAATTAGGATTTTCCACTTTCGGCGTCTTAGCATCTGGCAACGAAGTTAAAATTGCTCCAACTACCACACTTAGAATGGCCAATGAACCAAACAACCACATCTTGCCTGTCGTCCACTCCCCTAAAACAGCTGCTGCCATTAAAGCATTTGATACAATTTGTCCCCCCGTTGAAATAGGGTTCCCAACTGAAACACCCATTTTCTTAAAGCCAATAAATTGACCAGCGGTTCCAACCGCCCAAAATAAGCCTGAGACAAAGCCAACAACCCACAAACGTGGATTCATTGCAAAATCAAACCCCGCAGACGGAATAACATACAAGACTAAGGTTAGAATTCCAAAAATCAATGCTCCAAAGGTCATTCCTAAACTTTGTTGACCAGCTGATCCACCCATTTTAGTTGTAACGATCCCAGTTGCACCCCACGCTAAAGCTGGTATTAATGCAATTAATAATGATGCTTGCATTTTATATTTCCCCATTTCCAATTATATTATGTTAAAAATTGTACCACATAAACGAATGTAAGCGTTCACTTTTGTAAATTTATTGCATCATTTTTGGAATAAATGCTTAAATTGTAAATTTATTTCAAATTGGTATACGCTTCAAGTTAAATCGTTTAACCATTTAAACATTATTTTTTTTAATTGGTTTATTTAATTAATTTTTATTATAAATATTAAAAAAGAGCGAGTCTAGATAGGCTCACTCTTTTTGGATTGAATGATAAGTTAATTACTTAACTGCGTCCTTCAATCCCTTTCCAGGCTTAAATGCTGGAATCTTTGATGCTGGAATATCAATTTCAGCGTTTGTACGTGGGTTACGTCCCTTACGAGCAGCACGCGTACGTACTTCGAAAGTACCGAAACCGATCAATTGAACTTTTTCACCAGCGCTTAATTCTTCTTGAATTGCGGCAAAAGTAGCATCAACAGCAGTTGTTGCATCTTTCTTTGAGAAACCAGCTTCCGCTACCTTGTTGATCAAATCTTGCTTGTTAGCCATGCGACTATCCTCCTGATATGTGAGATTACAATTTTTGAATCATAAAATAAGTCAAACTCACTTTATGTCGATATTAAATTTATCATAATTTGAACGCAATAACAAGCGTTTTCATGAATCAAACGCCGTAACAGCGCCTTTTATAACACTTTTTTAATATTTAGCCCATTTTTGATTGTATACATACAAATTTAATGTAATTTTATGTCCGTGCCCGTTTAATAATATGAATAGGCGTTCCTTCAAAATCAAACGCTTTTCGAATTTGATTTTCCAAGAAACGTTCATAAGAAAAGTGCATTAATTCCGGCTCATTTACAAAGACCACAAATGTTGGTGGTTGAATTGAAACTTGTGTTGCATAGTAAACCCTCAATCGCTTACCATTACGATTTGGAGCTGGATTCAAGGCCAATGCATCCATCACGACTTCATTTAAGGTTGAAGATTGAATGCGACGTTGATGATTATCATTTACCTGCTTAATCATCTCTGGAAGCTTATCCAACCGTTGTTTCGTCTTAGCCGATACAAAGACAATTGGTGCGTAGGCCAAATATTGGAATTCGGTCCGAATTAATTCCTCAAATTCGTGCATCGTATGGTTATCTTTTTCTAAAGTATCCCACTTATTGACCACAATAATCACTGCTCGTCCAGCCTCATGGGCATATCCAGCAACGTGTTTATCTTGATCACGAATTCCCTCTTCCGCATTCAAAACCATTAATACCACATTAGAATCATCAATCGCCCGCATTGCTCGCATGACAGAATACTTTTCAGTATTCTCATAAACCTTACCACGCTTTCGGATTCCAGCAGTATCGACCATCGTAAACTGGTCGCCGTTCTCAGTGACGAATTTAGTATCAATCGCATCACGTGTTGTTCCAGCAATATCAGAAACGATAACTCGTTCTTCGCCTAGCATTGCATTCACTAATGATGATTTCCCAACATTAGGTCGACCGATGAATGAGAATCGAATCGTATCATCATCTGGAATGCCAGCATCAGCAGGAAAATTGTTAACAATTTCATCCATAAGATCACCCAACCCAGTTCCGTGAGAACCAGAAATAGGGAATGGTTCTCCGAATCCAAGGGCATAGAAGTCAAAAATTTCACTACGCATCTCAAAATTATCAACTTTGTTAACTGCTAATACAACTGGTTTATTGGTCTTATAGAGCATTTTTGCCACTTGTTCATCGGCCTCAGTTAAACCTTCGCGACCAGAAACCATAAAGACAATCACATCAGCTTCATCCATAGCGATTTCAGCTTGTTGCTTAATTTCACTCATGAATGGTTCATCACTCATTTCAATTCCACCAGTATCAATTAAGCGAAACTCGTGCGTTAACCACTCTGCTCGGGTATAAATTCGATCTCTAGTCACACCTGGTGTGTCTTCAACAATTGAAATTCGGTCTCCCGCAATTCGGTTAAAAATCGTTGATTTTCCAACATTCGGACGTCCTACAATTGCTACGACTGGGTAGGCCATTTCGCCACCTCTTTTCTGCTAATTTGCTTTTTATATAATAACGTTAATTATACCATTAAACCTTGGCATTCTTCTAAGAAGTCACTAATTCATTTTACAAATATTTTTAATAAAAAAATCAATCCTATTAAAGGATTGATTTCAAAAATATTTATTAATAATAAATCACTAATAAATTTTTTAATGCACTTAATTTTAGTCGAAGTCCTTCAAGTTGAACAAGTCACCCAAAGTTGCGTTACCTTCTTCTTCAGTCGTTGAGTAATTCATAGGTGCTGAATCACGACGACTGTTATTGTTACGACGTCCACCACCGTTGTTGCTGTTTCCACCACGACGGTTGTTGTTGCTTGAGCTGTTATTGTTATTGCTACGACGTTCTCCATCGTTGCTTTCTCCAGCTTCACGAGCAGGAGCTTCAGTCAAAGCCTTAATTGATAATGACAAACGTTGGCGTTCAGGATTAACATCAAGAACCTTAACTTGAACCTTATCTCCAGCCTTCAAAACATCTGAAGGGTTTTCAACGTGTTGATGTGAGATTTGTGAAACGTGAACCAATCCTTCAACACCAGGGAATACTTCCACAAAGGCACCGAAATCAACGACACGCTTAACCACTCCTTCAAGAACAGTTCCTTCGGGTGCGTTTTCAGCAGCAGCATCCCAAGGTCCGGGTTGAGTAGCCTTGATTGACAATGAGATACGTTCCTTTTCAGGATCCAATCCCAAAACCTTAACCTTAACCTCTTGTCCAACTGACAAAACATCTGATGGTTGTGAAACACGTTCGTATGAAATTTCAGAAACGTGAACTAATCCATCAACACCACCAAGGTCGATAAAGGCACCAAAGTTAGTCATACGAGCAACTTTACCTTCAACAACGTCACCAACAGCCAATTCTTCAAAGACACGCTTCAAAGCTTCTGAACGTTCAGCTGACAAAACAGCCTTACGTGACAAGATCAAACGTGATTCAGCTACATTAATCTCGATGATTTGTGCCTTAACAGTTTGACCCTTGTATTGGTTCAAGTCTTGGACAAAACGGTTTTCGATCATTGAGGCAGGGATAAATCCACGTACACCTGCAACGTCAACCACTAATCCACCCTTAACGACTTGCGTAACAGGAGCTTCAACAATGTCATTTTCGCTGTACTTGCTTGCGATTTCTTCCCAAGCACGACGAGCTTCTAATTGACGCTTTGAAAGGATCCATGAGTATCCTTCTTTTTCTGAAGTAATAGGCATTTTAACTACTGCTTCAATTTTATCTCCAACCTTTACAAGGTCGTTAACATCAGCATCACGATCAGTAGTTAATTCACGGGCAGGGATTACACCTTCAACTCCAGCGCCATCAATACCAACTACAACTTGACGAGCATCATCAATCGCCAAAACTTCACCAGTGACAACATCTCCAACCTTTACATCAGGTTGTGCGTCAAGTGCAGCCAATAGCTCGTTGTTTTCTTCGTTCATTACAATAATTCCTCCTGGTCACACGAATGTGATAATACAGTCCATTATAAAATAAACTGTCCTCAATTTCCAGTGTTTTCGTGTGACTTTTTAAATTTTTTTAATTTAAAGCTGCTGAAAGTAACTAAACATTCAACCTCTTTATTTTACACTATTTTATTTGTTTTAGCGATCACTGATTTTGATTAATCCCAGGAATTAGTTTACCGCCTGTTGCTGGTGAATTATTTCTTTAATAACATGGACTACTTCGGGGATCGATAGACCAGTGGTATCGACTTCAATAGCATCTACAGCTTTTTTCAGCGGGCTAATTTGACGCGTCGAATCCAGATGATCTCTTTTTTGAACTGCTTCTTCAATTTCAGCCAAACTTTCCGGCATTCCTTTGGCTTGATTTTCTTTATATCGTCGTAATGCACGTTCATGGACAGACGCAATTAAAAAAATCTTAACTTGTGCTGCCGGAAGGACGGTTGTTCCAATATCACGGCCATCCATCACAACCCCACCATCTGCAGCTATCTTCCGTTGTAATGCCGTCATAGCCGTCCTAACAACCGCATACGATGAAATAAGCGAAACATTGGCAGTTACTTCAACACTCCGAATTTCTGTGGTAATTTCTTGGCGGTTCAAAAAAACTTTTTGGACAGGATTGCCTGGTGCAAAACTAATCTCCAATTCCGGGACCATTGCAGAAACTGCAACTTCATCTTTGGGATTCACATTCTGCGTCAAAACAGCAAAAGTAATGGCACGATACATCGCCCCTGTATCAACGTAAACATATTTCAAATCAGTTGCTAAAATTTTAGCAATTGTCGATTTACCTGCTGAAGCTGGTCCATCAATTGCAATTTGTAATTCATTCATCTTAATCTCACCTAACAATGTTTAATAATTCAAAATAAAGCCCGAAAACTTATTTCATTCCAGTTGTTCATATTAGCATAAATTCATTAATCATGCCCGATCATTCTGTGGTTAGCCCACCTACCCTTTAAAGAAATTCCATGCTTAATAAAAAATGGCACTTAAATTAAGCACCAAAATTAAAAATTCACAAATATCTTTTACTTGATTTTAACGTCTTTTCCCACCCATTGGGTATAGTTATCCGCCGTCAATCCAGGATTTAATGAATACAATTGATCTACAGAAATATTATGAGCTGCTGCAAAACCAAATAACGTTGGCCGATCAGATGGCAATTCCATTTTCACAGTACTCTCAGCTTTTTCAGATGATTCCTTAGCTGCTTGCTCCTCAGAGGCTTTTGCAGCCTCCTTTTCAGACGTGGCCTTGGCTTCCGCTTCTTTTTGCTTTTTTAGTTTCGCTTTTTCGGCCTTTGTTTGACCATCTACTTTTGAAACTGAAGTTTTCGTCTGATTATGGTCAAGTGCAGATACAGCGGTCCCTTGATTAGCTTGACTAGGTTTATTTAACTCCTTTAGATAACTATAAACCGGTACAAATGAAAGTACCAAAATTAAAGTCACCAATAATCCTACAATTAAACTTACCCGTTTTGTTTTCTTGCGATTCGCCGTACGTGAATATTTTTTTACAGTATCTTCTTGGTTGTCAAATGACGTTTCCCAAGGCTTATTTTGATCATCCATTTTGCTGGAAACCTCCACAACAGTTTTAATGTTATTAAATTACCATAAATGGTCCCCCAAAGGGAAGCTTTTTAGGTAGGTCTTTACTTTATATTAAACAGTTGCCGTAATTTATCTGACCACGGTTGCATTTGATCGAAATCAGATTCCGTTACAATCGGCTTTTGACGGGCAAATTTTTGCCAATCAACCGGTTGATTGGCAGCTTCTTGATCCACCTTAAATTCACTTTCATCCTGAAAGGCCTCTAAAATATATCGTCTGAGCCCTTGTTCTAAATTGATATATTTAACCAATTGATTAAGTGCTAACAACCTTTGTTGGCGGCGCTTTTCAAATTGTTGATTGATTTGCGTCACTGTTTGTCCTTGCTCTAGGTAATACTTAACCAAATTGACTTGATTTTCATTGATACTTTCGGTATTGCTACTTTTTTTAGAAATTAATGCGACAGTCGCCGGCTCTGGTAGGGTTAAATCAATAAAATACGATTGCAATAATTCATCCCCAGGCGCATATAGTAAGATAGCTAAAGCCGGTTGATCATCTCGACCCGCCCGTCCAAATTCTTGTAGATAGTTGGTCAAATCACTACTGAGTTGATAATGGATCACGTAGCGAATATCTGATTTATTTAATCCCATCCCAAATGCAGAGGTAGCAATAATTACATCAATTTGGTCCAGCATAAACTGCCGTTGAATCCGGTATCGCGTATAGTAATCTAAACCAGCATGGTATGCAACCACTCTTAACCCAGTTGCGACTGTTAACCGTCGCGCCATCGAATTAGCCAATTTACGTGATGACACGTAAACAATCCCCGGACCTTTTAGACGTTCCACTAGTTGCGTTAAGCGCCCCTCCTTCTCCGTTTCATTGCTTAATTTTTCAGTATTGAGAAAAATATTTGCCCGATCAATCGAAGTTTGATAAACGAACGTATCCGGGCGCTTCAGTCTAAATAAATCAAGCATTTGCTGGCTCATCGCTGGCGTGGCCGTAGCTGTCAATAATAATAGTTGTGGGCGTTGCAACTTTTCGTGCAGTTGCGGTAACCTTAAATATTCTGGACGAAAGTCAGGTCCCCAACTTAACATCGTATGTGCTTCATCAATGACTAATAAATTGATGTTAATATTTTGCAATTGTGTTTGTACTTGGTCGTCAGCTAACATTTCAGGTGAAATAAAAAGAAATTTAAATGTATGTAATTGTTGTAAAACTTGTTGTCGTTCCTTTCGATCTAACGTCGAATTCAACGCGACAACTTGCTTTTCACCCGTATAGTTTAATCGTGCGACCTGATCTTGCATCAACGATAGCAACGGCGAAATGATGATCACCAAACCAGGACGCAAATGTCCCATCATTTGATAAAGTAAACTTTTACCACCCCCCGTGGGTAAAATTGCTAATGCGGAACGCTGCTGTAACAACGCGTTTAAAATCTCTTCTTGTCCTGGCCTAAAACGCGTATATCCCAAATATGCTTTTAGTTCTGTTTGTAAATTCAGCATTTTAATCACCCTTATCTTTAGTGCCCCCAAGTCCATATTATCCCTTTAATAAATTTTGCTTAACTTGTTGGATTTGATACAAACGAAAATAAAAAAACTCATCGGGATCACCCGTCAAGCGCACGGCTTGAAAAGCCCAGCTTTCAGGGTTACCTTGCAAATGTTCTTCAAAATAACTAATTAATGGAGGCGTCAACAATAATTGATAATTAAATTGCTCAAGCGGCATAAATACTGCCGCAGATAGCAAATGTTCACGAACTGTTCCAATTTTTAAATTTCTAATTTTACTAATTCGTTCAATTGACATTTTTTGAGTATAAACTTGATAAGTTTGCCACATCGAAGAGCTCAAATGTTGTGTTTTCATGAAAGGTTGCCATAGCTGTTTTAAGCTTTGCTGTTCTCCCACCTGCTCTAAATATTGCGCCATTTTTGCATATTGATCGATTTCCCAATAATAGATATCAGCTTCATTCCAAGTTGCTGGAAACATTAATTGATCGGGGCGCAATCCCGGTTGTTGATGCCCCGTCCAAGTATTAGCTAATCGATTCGCGTCCATTTCAGGTAAAGTTTTTAAAAAATTTTGTAATTCTTGCACCCAATTGAAAATTAAATCAGTTTGTTTTTGGACTTGAAACCATTGTTTAACTAGATCACGTAATATCAAATTATTTAAAACTGGATAATATTTTTTATTTTTAAATGAATGTTCTGAGATCACTTGATTAGCAAGTAGAAACGCATTTCTAAAATCAATAATATTGGCATGACCGCTTTGTATGAAGCACTCTGGATAGTAATGCAATAACTTAGCTTGTTGAAAAATAATTGAACCTTGTTCTGTTATTAAAAACATTCCCGGTTCAATTTCTTGAATCGCGTTTTGCTCAACCAATTGTCGCAACATTTGATCGTACTGTTCTTTAGTCAATTGTGGGTGCAAATTAATTAACGCCAACAATTGGTACGCTAGCCCATTAAACGCAGTCGAGACCGTTAAATGATTCGTTAATAACCCAAAAATAACGCGTTGTCTTCGGGGTTGCTGTGTATCAAAACACATTAATAAAAATTCCGGTGTCATTTTATCCCTCCAACATTGATCGCCTAATTCCAATGAATTTAACCCAAAATTTGTGAACATTTTTTATCATATCACTTCATTATACAAAAAGGATTCATAACTACATTCAATAGTTACAAATCCGTTAAATATTACAAGCGACCGGAACTCTTACGAATTTGTCGTCCATTTTTCAAATATTGTACTTCGTCATGCCGTAAAGCTCGATATTCACCTGACAATAAATCAGCAACTTCCAACATTCCATAACGTTCGCGGTGTAATTTAATCACCGGATGCCCGACGGCTTTTAACATTTCTTTCACTTGATGATATCGACCTTCGTGAATTGTTAATTGCACCGTCGCTGTTCCCTTTTTATGATCAGTCCTAACGACATCAGCCCGTGCTTCAGCAGTTTTCTTGCCTGCAACCACCACACCTAATCGCAAGGCTTTTAATTCATCATTGGTCGGAATCCCTTTAACTTTAGCAACATAGACTTTATCGATTTTATAACGGGGATGCATGAGTTGATTAGCCAATTCTCCGTCATTAGTCAATAGTAACGCCCCAGTTGTATCATAATCCAACCGACCTACTGGATAGACCCGCTCTTTCACTTCATCTAGGACATCAATAACTGTGGTCCGTCCTTTTTCATCAGATGCCGTCGTAACCACCCCTCGCGGTTTGTTAAGTAGATAATAGACTAATTTTTCAGACCCTTCAATGGGACTTCCATTGACTTCAATCTTATCTCCAGGATTGACACGGGTCCCAAGTTCCGTAATCGTTTGACCATTCACAGTTACATGTCCATCACTAATTAATTTTTCTGAAGCCCGCCTTGAAGCCACCCCAGCTTGGGCCATCACCTTTTGTAATCGTTCTGCCATTTAATCCTCACTTCTAATCAGACATTTCAATATCTGTTAATTGCTGTTTTTTCCATTCGTTTAAGATCTTTTGTGTTCGAATTGTTCCCATTAAAGTTGTTTTTGGAAACCAATTCGATAGCGCTGCATAAATTTCACGCCCAACTAATTTTTGTTCATAATTTGCTACTTCTGGACCAAATGCCACCAGCTGCAAAATTAGAATTTCATCCATCTCCTCGACTCCGATAACCGCTGTGAAATGTCGAGTTTTGGGGTCTTTCCATAACATTAAATGCCGATTAGAATCGGCATGATACCAATTCACTTCACGTTGGATCTCCACAAAAGTTGGAAGATTATCAACATGCGACATTAGTCCCATTGCAATTTTAGGTTGCGTTTCTGAAACCATCACTAACATGCTGTATTCTCCTCATCTTAACTAATCTTTTCTATTTTGTATCGTCCGTCTGATCCGCGACTAACACAATTCCCTCATCATCTTGTTGAATCAGATGTTCTTTGTAAAGGTGCCCCAAAGCCCGTTTGAATTGGCCCTTTGACATCCCAAAGTAATTCTGAATCGCCTTGGGGTTGGATTTATCATTATATGGTAAGCGACCAATTCTAGAACGCTGCAAGAGCGTTAAAATCATCTTGGCATCGCCATCAATGGCTTGATACGCCATTGGCTTTAATGATAAATTCAAGATTCCATCTGGACGTACACCAATCACACGCGTATCTAATTGCTCACCCATACGAGGTTCTTGATAACGTTCACTCGGATGGATGAAGCCAATATTAAAATCATCGGTCAATACTAATGTTCCAACAATTTTTAAGCGATATACCGTGGCCTTGACATGCTTTTGTCCTTTCATACTAGCTTTTGCTGGAATTCGAACGGCATTCAAAACTTCATTCGTTGCTAATTCGCCCCAGAGTCGACCTTTTTGATCAATTCTCAAAGTAATCATCAAGCGATCACCCCGTTGAGGCCACAATTCTTTAATTGTCGGAAGTTCATCCAAAGAGACCACTAAGTCTTTGTTTGGTAATCCAATATTAACAAAAACCCCTAAATCACGCCGCACATCCGTCACAGTCCCAAAGGCATAATGTCCTAAACGAACCTCCGGAATATTCTTTGTGATTTGCAATTGACTAGCTTGGTTTTCATAAGCAAAGCCTGTTACTAAGCCACCGATATGAAGTGGCTTTTGTAGCTCTGCCTTATCAATTTCATAAGTAACTCCTTCAATTTGTGCAAAGAAGGATTGTTCATTCTCATCAGTTACTTTCGCTGTTACAATTATACCGACTTTTTTTTCCATCTTAAACTCTTTCGTTAATTCATGATTTAAATTGCGTAACCAAAGTCATTTGCTGTCTTAACAACTAATAATCATCTGGTTCTTAAGGTTAATCTCTATTATGCCACAAAAAAAGACGTGATTGGTATTAATTGCTAAAAAGCTTTTAAAACCACACATCTTTTTTACAAAGTCTTGTTTTTGTTTATCGTCTATTTTTCTTTTTTAGTAAATAAATTTGAAAATGGTGAATCACCGGTATTAGCGACTTGTGTTAAGAAAATCTTGATTGCTGTTTGAGTTGTTAAACCTTGTGTCTTAAAGATTTCATCAGCTGCATCCTTGACACCCTCTTCAACTCTTAATTGAATTAACTTTTCGGCCATAATTGTATCCCTCTCATTCTCTGCATTAATTTCAAATGTGTTCTTAGATTAACATGCTTAAATTACGACTGTCAAAAGAAGTTGTTCACTTATATCACTAAAATCAATCATATTTAGATAAAAAAACTACTTTATTGACTAAAAAAAGCATCTATTTTCAACTTAACCAGCCCAATCAACCTGATAGAATAGCCTTATTACAACATTCTAAGCTTAAAGTAAGCCTTAAATTTTAAATTTAATGATTTTTTAATCAAACTCAAATATTTTATAATAAGGACTATATATCATAATTTCAATTATTTGCGGAATTAAAAAAGATCATCTCAAAAGACAATCTTTAATCCTTAAATTCATCTGCTCCAGAATTATTTAAATGCTCTTTTAACCGAGCTAACATCTTTCACATTTTTGATTGCATCCATTACTCGTTCTAATTGAACCAAATCATGGACTTCCACGGTCATCGAGATGACCGCTTGATTATTACTATCAACTCGTCCATTAATTGAATTCAATGTCCGCGCATGATTTCCAATCATGCGAATAATATCATTCAACAATCGGGCGCGACTTTCTCCAGTCACAACTAAATCGGTTACGTATTCTCGTTTACTATGTTCTAAATCACTATCCCAAGTTACATCCACCAATCGTTGACTCAACTCAACTTCATTCGCTAAATTTGGGCAGCCCACACGATGAACGGACACCCCACGTCCTTTAGTTATATACCCCACTACGTCATCACCTGGAACAGGGGTACAACAACGTCCGAGTCGAACCAGCATCGAATCAATCCCTTGAATGACGATTGGATCATCCCCCCGATGATGGCGGCCTTTATGTTCATCATCATCTTTTTCAACGGTTGCATGCTGCTCAAAGACCAGGGCTTCTTCATCTGAAAGTCGTTGTTCTTCCATTCGATTTCTAAGATCTTCAGTTAACTTATTCGTGACACCTTGAACTGATTGATCACCATAACCGATCGCAGCATACATATCATCAATTGACTGATAATGTAAACGTTCCATTACCTGTTCAGTATTTTGATTAGTCATCAATTCATCTAAATTATAACCTTGTGAAATTAAATAATTCATCAATTCTTGTTTACCGGCTACCGCATTTTCAGAATGATTTTGTTTTCGGAAATATTGCCTAATTTTATTACGTGCCCGGCGGGTCTTAACTAATTTCAACCAATCACGGTTCGGTTTTGCTGTAGTACTCGTAATAATTTCTACAATATCACCAGTTTTAATTTCATAATCCAATGGGACAATTTTACCGTTTACTTTAGCGCCAGTGGTGGAATTACCAACTTTAGTATGAATCGAATATGCCATATCTAGAGGGCCTGCCCCTTGTGTTAATTCCACGACATCCCCTAACGGCGTAAAGGCATATACTCGATCAGTAAATAAATCACTTTTGACTGTTTCCATAAAGTCGCCAGAATCTTTGGATTCAGTCTGTAATTCTAAAATACTTTGAATCATATTTAGTTGCTGTTGGTCAGAATTTTGAACATCTGCACCATCAAACTTTCCTTCTTTATACGCCCAATGTGCAGCAACCCCAAATTCAGCTACTTCATGCATCTCATGCGTTCGAATCTGAATTTCAAGCGGACGACCTTCCGGACCAATCACGGAAGTATGCAGAGATTGGTATCCATTGGCCTTTGGTAAGGCGATGTAATCTTTAAAGCGCCCTGGCATTGGTGTCCAATGTGAGTGAATAGCACCTAGGACGGCATAACAATCTCCAATGGAATCAACAATGACTCGAATAGCTAATAAATCATAAATTTCATCAAAGGCTTTCTGTTTCTTTTGCATTTTTCGATAAATGGAATAAATATGCTTAGGACGCCCATAAACTGCAACATTAGCTAACTTTAAATTTTCAATCGTTACCTTAATTTCATCAACAGCGGTTGCTACAATCTCTAAACGTTCATTTCGTCGAAGTTGCATCGCCTTAGCAATCGCATGGTACGCTTCATAATCGAGGTAACGTAAAGAAGTATCTTCTAACTCCCATTTAATCGTCATAATTCCCAAACGATCAGCTAAGGGCGCATAAATTTCGAGTGTTTCTCCGGCGATTCGTTTTTGCTTCGCCGCATTCAAAGCATCCAAGGTGCGAATATTATGCAAACGATCAGCCAACTTAACAAAAATAACACGAATGTCATGGGACATGGCCAATAATAATTTTCGATGATTTTCAGCCAATCGTTCGGAGTCTGATTTATATTCAATTTTAGAAATTTTGGAAACACCATCAACAATGGCCGCTACATCTGCACCAAACCTTGTTAAAATGTCATCTAACTCTGCTGGAGTGTCCTCTACAACATCATGTAGATAGCCAGCAATGACTGTATCAGGATCCATATGTAAATCCGCTAAGATACCAGCAACTTGAATCGGGTGAATAATATATGGTTCACCTGAACGGCGGCGTTGTTCTTGGTGTAAATTATTGGCATACTCAAAAGCCTGATCGACCTTAGCTACATGATCTGTATTCATATAACTAGCATAAATCTGATGCACTTCTGCTTGGGTATATACTTTTGCTTCTGTCATATTAAACCTGATTTCTCGATTGATCGCCGGTAGGGGTTTGCACCCGCAGCACTTAATCGGTTTGATAATATTTATTGTAACTAAAAACCCCTGAACTGACAAACTATGACTAATAAACCTAAAGGTAATCGCAACCTTTAAATGTAGCGCCTAAATTATTTTAAAATACGTTGAACTTCTGTTTTTAAGGCCGGAACGACGTCACGCTCAAACCAAGGATTCTTCTTCAACCAAATATTATTACGTGGTGACGGATGAACAATTGGAAAGAATTGCGGTAAAAAATTTTGATAATTTGCAATTGTTGCCGTAATCGTACTTTTAGCAGGAAGTTGCAAGTAATATTTCTGGGCATAAGCGCCAATTAAGATAATTAATTCTAGGTGTGGCATTGTTTGGATTAACCGCGCATGCCACTTTTGGGCTACTGCTAAACGAGGTGGTTTATCACCTGAACGTCCTTTCCCAGGATAATAAAAATCCATCGGCAAAACTGCTATTTTATCAGAATGATAAAAGGTTTCTTTAGTAACCCCCATCCAATCTCTTAGTCGATCACCTGACGCATCATTCCACATCACTTCTGTGGCCTGTACTCGTTGACCAGGTGCTTGTCCAATAATTAACAGACGAGCTTCAGTATTGACATGATAGATTGGATGCCAACCTTTTGCCGTAAATTCCGCATTAATAGGATCCGTCATAATCTCTTCATAAATAGACATACTAACCGCCCTCTCCCTTTTAAATTATTGTTTATCAACATCTTTGGCTGGCTTAAATGATATATTTTGTTCCCCAAAAATTCGCACGAGCCTTTGTTTAACTGGTAACCCGCTAGCTAAATTATAACCAGACGATAATCTAAGTGCCTGGTTCTTATTCTTGGGGTTAACTAAGATCACTAAGTTCATACCCGGAAATTCTTGTGCAATTTGCGCAATATTTGTCAAACGTTCATCTGGAATTGGCCACAGATGCGGCCGAATATACCAAACGCCATAATTAACAGCTACATTAACCACGGGTTCTTTTGAATGCAATAGATCATTCGCTGGAATTAATTGATCTACCAACAACTGGAGGTCCACCTGATTCCGTTGATATTCAATATTTCCATACACGGCGATTAAGCCACCCTCAATCAAAGCATTTTGATATTTTTGATACTGCTTAGGGAATATAGTTAGCGAAATTTTACCAGTCAGGTCCGCCGCATCCACAAAAGCCATTTGAGTTCCTTTTTTGGTTCGAATAATTTTAATCTTATCAATCATCAAAATTAGTTTAATCCCATTTTGATTAGCCGATAATTCACTAATATTCGTGTAGGTATCGATCGTCACTTCTTGTAAGATTTTTTCGAGGGGATGCCCACTAAGATAAATACCTAAAACTTCAAATTCTTGATTCAGTTTTTCCAGTTTAGAATAATCTTCCATCGCCACTTGTTTAGGCTTCAACCGATTTAATAAATCCAAAGAGTTACCAGCTAGTTGTACCGCATCTAGATAACCAGGCAAAATATAGCTCAGCATTTTTCGATTTGGTTGTAGAGCGTCTAATCCACCCGCCATTATGAGCGGTTCTAAGAATTTCATCTGCCTAAAAGTTTGATCAATCCGTAATAAAAAATCGCCTAAATTATTAAAGGGTCCTGCTTCTTGACGCAAATTAATCAAATGATCACGAAAATCTTTGCGTAGCCCTTTAATACTAGCTAAGCCCATTTGCAGATGATCGTTAACCACAGTGTATCCAGCAAAACTCTGATTGATCTGAGGTCCAAGAACTTTAACATCACGCATTTTTGCTTCATTAATATAAATCCGAACCTTCGCTTGATTGTTAATTTCTAAGTTGAGCACCGCCTTATAAAAAGCCAGTGGATAGTGTACCTTTAAATAAGCTAATTCAAAAGCTAACTTTGAATATGCCACCGCATGCGATTTATTAAAACCATACGCTCCAAAACGTTCAATATATTGATAAACTTCTTTGGATGCTGCCGCTGACTGCCCTTTTGCTTGGGCTCCCTGCATAAATTGTTGTTTAACTGTCTCCATCTGAGCAATATCTTTTTTAGAAATTGCACGGCGTAACAAGTCGGCTTCAGCTAAGCTAAAACCAGCAAAATCTTCGGCTACTCGCATGACTTGTTCTTGATAAACAATAACTCCATACGTGGGTGCTAGCAGCTGATCAATGGTCAGATCAATCGTCGGATTAGCTTCTTCGTGGTGTTTACGTGCAATAAAATGAGGAATGTTGGCCATGGGACCAGGACGATACAATGCATTAGCAGCCACTAAATCATCAAAACGATCTGGTTGCATTTGTCGTAACATCTGTTTCATCCCATTTGATTCAAATTGAAAAATTCCATTCGTTTGACCAAGGCCAAATAAAGCTAAAGTTTCAGCATCATTGAGATCAATGGCTTGTAAATCAAAATTAGGTTTAACTTTGTGCACTTCGTGTAACGCAATAGCTAAAATATTCAAATTAGAAAGTGCAAGGAAATCAATTTTTAATAAACCAAGTTGCTCAACTGGATTTTTAGTTAATTGTGTGACTAATCGCCCATCCTCACCAATTTGAACTGGAATGGAGTTAATCAACGGGGCACTTGAAATAACGACCCCTGCCGCATGTAAAGAACTATTACGTGGAATTCCAGTCAATTGTAATGCGGTTTTTAACAGTAACTGCCCATCCACGGGTAAATCTATGATCGCATTTTGAAAACTTTGCGATTTTTGGTAAGCCTCCTGTAAACTCGTAGCATCTTTTGGTAGACTACGAGCCAATTGATCAATCTCAGCCGGTTTCAGCCCAAATACTCGTGCAACATCGCGCAGACTTTGCTTCATTCCCATCGTGGAAAAGGTAATAATTTGAGCCACTTGATCATGTCCATATTTTGTATGTAAATAATCTAAAACCATTTCACGTTTATTATCCGGAATATCAATATCAATATCTGGCATCTGTGATCTTTTCGGATTCAAGAATCGCTCAAATAATAATTCATTTGCAATTGGATCAACCTCGGTAATCCCCAAGCAATATGCTACCAATGATCCTGCCACGGATCCACGCCCCGGACCAGTCATAATCTCATTTTGCTTTGCAAAATTGATCACATCCCAGACAATCAAAAAATAATCATTAAAATCTAAGTCATTAATAACTTTCAATTCATAAGCTAATCGCTCTTGATAAATTTTTTGCTGTTGATTTGCAACCTGTAACTGGGCTAATTGTGACTGTGTTAATTCCCATAATTTTTGCCGGGTTGCACTAGAACTTTCGTAAAAGTGCGGCAAATCAACCTTTCTCTGCGGGATTATAAAGTCAACTTGTTGCGCTAACAACTCTGTTTGATCCGCTGCTTCTTTCAGCTCTACATCAATATATGCTTGATACCAGTCATCCATTGGTCGAAGAGCTTGTTCACCTGCTTCTTGCTGGATCGCCCCAATATTACTAATTGTTTCGCCAACTTTAAGGTACGTTAAAATTTTGTATGCAAAGTGATCTTGTGGCTGAGCGTATCTAATTTCATCAAATGCCAACAAAGGGACATCCATTTCCTGACTTAATTGTTTTTCTAACGCAAGTAATTCTGCATCCATCTGTAAGTCAATCCCCAAATAAAGTCGTGAGGAGTGCACATAGGTTTGAAATTGTGCCATTACTTGTTTACCATACACCGGTGCATTCATTAAATTTAATGATAATTCACTGGTAGGAGGAATCACTAGGAAGAGTCCCTCCAATTTTTGTTCCTGAGCTAGTTTAGCTAAATCCAGGGCGTTTGTTTGCGTCCGCTGCTGACTGGCAATCGCTAATAAATTTTGATAACCGGTTTGATTTTGAACGTAAACATGCAATGGAAAGGTCATTGACGTATTAATTAAACCGTAGACTTCTAACGTTAGGCCCAATAATGGTTTTAATTCATTCTTATTAGCATATTGGTAAAAATTAACCATTGCATATAAATTTTGTTCATCTGCTAAACCTATTGCTGCATAACCAAATTGATTCGCTTGTGTAACATATTGGCTCGGTAACATCGGACTTTGGAGTAAACTATACGCACTCCGGACATTTAACGGTACCATCCCATTGCCTCCTCCCAGCATTAATTTTAATTTCTTTGAATTTAAGTATAACAAAAGACTGAATAACTACATAATAAGTTACTCAGCCTTCATTTTAATTAATTGTCTTAATCTTTTTCTGATTCATCTTCTTCAGTCTTACTCACCTTAGGAGCATTACTACGAGAAATATAATAAACCAAAATAGTTCCAATTGATCCAGCAATCAAGGCCGTAACCATGGCTTGGGTATAATTAGCTTCCACATTTTGTAATGCTCCCCCAATGTACCCAATCACTGCCCCCAAAATGGCGGTCCAAAAGAAAGTCGTAATATACTTCATTATTTTTTCTCCACTCTTCAATAATCTTTGATTTAACTTATTTTTAATTTTACGCTTTTATTGAATAATTACCAGCCTTTATTTAACTGTTTGATGACCGTTGATAATTCCAAATTTGATAAGCGTAATCATTATTTTCATTCGCTCCACCAGAGGCATATAATTCTTTTTTCCATTCATCTTTAATCGGATCCATTAAAACGTCTCCATGAAAATCTGTATCAAGATATGTTATTAATAACTGATCAGCGATTGGTAAATATGAATCATAAATTCCTTTACCACCAATAACCATTAACTTCTTATCTGCTGCATCCGCAATTTTTTCTGCAGCTTCCATTGAATTCACCAGATGAAATCCGCTTGGCACCTCAAGCGTCTTTTGATGGGTCAAAACGAGGTTAATCCGATTGGGTAAGGGGCATCCATTTAAAGATAACATGGTATTTCTACCCATTAATACAACCTGATTTTTAGTAGTTTGCGCAAAAAATTTCATATCATCTTGAACGTGCCATGGAATCATTCCATTCATAGCAATCGTTCCATCCTGGGTTTGAGCCCAAATCAATACTTTTTCGGCCATCGAAAATCTCCTTTATGCACGTTCTGATAATTCTTCCCAACGTTCCAACGCCTGTTCTAGCGCTTGATTTTGTGCATCAAGTTCTTTTTGTAAATCTGCTAACTGCCCAAAATCATCTCCAGCCTCATTCATTGCCGTCGTAATTTCTTCAATTTTCATTTCAAACCCACTGATCTTATCTTCAATGGTTTCGAATTCACGTTGTTCATTATATGTTAACTTCTTTTTTTTCGGTTGCGTAACTGCGGTCGTTTTAATATTTTTCGTATCAGCATTTTTAGGAATATTTTCTTGATTTAATTTCATTAACGTCGGAGCCCCATTTTGGACTAGATAGTCTGAAAATGAGCCATCAAAACGTTCAATTGCCCCATGACCTCTAAAAATCAAGAGGTGGTCAGCAACCTTATCTAGGAAATAGCGATCATGGGAAACAGTAATTACCGTCCCAGCAAAGTGTTTCAAATATTCTTCCAAAACGGTCAATGTTCCAATATCTAAGTCATTAGTTGGCTCATCTAACAATAAAACATTCGGTTGTTGTAATAAGATTTTCAATAAAAATAACCGGCGTTTTTCACCACCAGAAAGCTTCCGAATTAAGGTACCATGCATAAAACTAGGGAATAGAAATTGTTCCAATAATTCAGCCACAGACACTTTTTCGCCAGCATTATTGGTCACGGTTTGAGCAACAGCCGATAAGTAAGCGATGACCCTTTGATCTTCGGGAATGGTCTCTGTTTGTTGCGTATAGTAACCAATCTGAACCGTTTCCCCAATTTCAACCGTCCCCTGGTCTAAGGCAATTTTCTCGGCAATCACATTAAGTAACGTTGACTTTCCCGTTCCATTAGGACCCGTAATTCCGATTCTTTGGTTGGCTTGGATCAATTCATTAAAATCTTTCAGGATGGGCATTCCATCAAAAGCTAGCTGAGCCTGCTTAATTTCAATAACCTTCTTACCCAACCTTTTTTGCCCTAAATTAACTTCTAATGTCCCATCCACTTGTAGCGTTCCTTGTTGCTCTTGTAAATCAGCAAATCGCGTTTCACGCGCTTTTTGTTTTGTACTACGGGCTCGCGCAGATGTTTTCATCCAAGCTAATTCCTTTTTGTAAAGTTGAATACTTTTATGATCTGCAACTTGTGCAGCGGCCACGCGTTCAGCCTTAGCCAATACATAGTCTTGATAATTCCCCATATATTCATATAACTTTCCAAATGACAATTCAAATATTCGGTTTGCCACATGATCTAAAAAGTATCGATCGTGTGTGACCGTCATAACAGCCCCTTGATAACTTGATAAATACTTCTCTAACCATTCAATTGAATCAAAGTCCAAATGATTAGTTGGTTCATCCAATAACAGTAAATCTGGTGCTTGAATCAAAACCTGCGCTAAGCCCACTCGCTTTTTTTGCCCACCAGATAAAGCCTTAATTGGTAAACTGAGATCTGGTAAATGAAGCTGAGAAAGAATGGTTTTAACTTCGGCTTCTGCCGCCCACGCATCCTCTTGGGTCATTTGTTGCTCTAATTTTGTATAACGATCCTGAGCTTTCTCATCCAAGGGATGTTCAGCATAAAAATTAACGGCTTTTTCATAGTCTCGAATTAATTCAAAGACGGGTTGGGCACCCGAAAAAATCGCTTCTAAAACTAATTTTTCTGGATCTAAATCTGGATCCTGTGTTAAATACCCCACTGAATAGTCGTTAGGTGTTTCAAGTTCACCACTATCAGCTGGGACTGTTTGGGCAAGAGCATTCAATAAGGTCGTTTTACCCGTTCCATTCACACCAACAATCCCAATTCGATCACCGGTTTCGATTAGGAATGAAATTTTGTCTAATAATGTTTTCTCACCATAAACACTTTGTAAATCTATTGCCCTTAGCTGTTTCATTTGTTTTTATCCCGTATTTCCTAAAATTTCTTTGCTTTCATTATATCATTAAGTTCTTTAATTAAATTTACTCAGAATAAGCTGTTCTTATAAACTATAATATATCGTTTCTTCAAAATAGGCTCCTATGTCAATAATTCGGACATAAAAATACGAATAAATTTTGAAAAACGTTTTAATTATTTAACGTACTGGTAAAGTATGTGATTTATCTAAAAAAGTGCATCCTTTAATGTTTCCATGCCATTCTAAACAACCCGTCTATACTTATCGTTTTAAACGGGATATTAATATGATTTATTTGTAGCTACGCTACAAGGGAAATTCGATCACTGTTATACCAGCGAATATAGCTATCAATGCCAGCTATTGCTTCATTAATTGTCTTAAATTCTTGAAAATTAATGTATTCACGCTTCAAAATTGAGTGAAAGCTCTCAATTCTTGCGTTATCACCAGGTTGTCCTTTACGAGAATAAGAATGCTTAATCCCAAAACGAGTTAAAGTACTTTCAAATAAATCGCTTGTATACTGACTCCCCATATCGCTATGAATAATGCTTGGTTTAACAGACTTTACTGCGACTTGATTAATGACGTCGGTTGCTAATTCCTTAGTCATATGACTTCCAACTTTATAAGAAATAACCCGCCGGGTTACGGGATTGTACACACTAGCTAGATAAACCCAAGTATTTTTAACGGGAATATACGTAATATCTGTTAAAAGAATATTGGATTGATCAGGTAATCCTTTAATTAGATTTGGTCGTTGATCATATTCAGTATGTGTTTTAGGCTTATTAATTCGTTTAGTCATCCTAGACCTAATTTTTAAAGCGTACATCTGTTTATAAACCATACGCTGGCTAATTTTAATTTTTAACTGACGATTTAATAAAATTGTTAATCGCGGGTATCCATACATAGGATATTTTAACCATGCATCTAATACCTTTTGCTTAATGAAATTGCGACGAAGAAGGGTTTTACCAGGCTTCCAATGTATATAGCCATAATAAGTCGATCGTGGAATTCTGAGGACGTTCAAAATTTTAGTAATGCGGTGCCCAACCTGTAGATTGTCATTAATAATTTTTAAGGTAGGAATACGTCCTTTGATGATCAATTTTTCGCCATAAGCACCGCTGCTCGTTTTAAAATATCAAGTTCTTCTTTTAGTTGTTTATTTTCTTTAATCAATGCCCTTTCATTTGCTGACAATACTTTCGTATTGTTAGGATCGGCTTGATTAACCCATTTAGAAACCGTTGAAACACTAACGTTGTATTCTTTTGCTAATGAATTAGCTGAACGACCAACTTTATGCAAGCTTACGATCGATTCTTTAAAGTCATTTGAATATTTGATAACCATAATAAAAAGCTCCTTTATGATGTATTATATCGAACAATTTGTCCGTAATTCCATCATAGGAGCCATAAATCACAACGAGTTTTAAAGAAAGCACAAAAGATACTCTATATACGAAATAATATTCTGTAATTTTGGTGCGAGTTCGGTGCGAATTATTTTAAATTGTGCAAATTTTGTGCGAATTTTTGACGAATTATGACGAAAAGTGACGAATTATGACGCATAATAAAAAGCCGCTTATCGTTGGTAGGTAGCCAACAATAGCGACTTAATGATGTTTTATGGCCGTAGACGAGTCATAGTTCGAGGGAATGGAATTGCTTCTCGAATATGTTCTTCACCTGTAATCCAAGTAACCGCACGTTCCAGACCAAGACCAAAGCCAGAATGTGGTACTGAACCATATTTACGAAGATCGAGATACCATGCATACTCATCCATATCTAAGCCTTCAGCCTTAACTCGTTCTGCCAAATATTCATAATCAGTGTCCCGTTCCGATCCACCAATAATCTCACCATAACCTTCAGGCGCCAATAAATCAGCAGAAATAACGACATCATCGCGTGTTGGATGACGCTTCATGTAAAAGGCCTTGATCTCCTTTGGAAAATTCGTAATGAAAACGGGGCTTGCAAAATGATTAGCCAAGAAGGTTTCTTCCGGTGAACCAAAATCAACTCCCCATTCGACATCAAAGTTGTTTTCTTGAAGCAATTTAATAGCTTCATCATATGATACCCGAGGGTATGGGAGTTTAGTATACGATGCCAATAATTCCTTATCACGACCAAGCAAATCCAATTCATATGAATTGCGTTCCAAAACGGCATTAATTAAGTAGGCAATATAACGTTCCTGAACTTCCAATGAAGCCGCTTGATCCATCCAAGCCATTTCAGGTTCGATCATCCAAAATTCCGTCAAATGGCGCCGTGTCTTGGATTTTTCCGCACGGAAAGTGGGTCCAAACGTAAAGACTTTTCCAAATGCCATGGCGCCAGCTTCAGCATATAATTGTCCCGTTTGAGATAGATATGCTTCAGTTTCAAAGTATTCGGTTGAAAATAATTCTGTCGTTCCCTCCGGTGCTGACCCCGTTAAGAATGGTGCATCAATTTTGATAAACCCTTCTTTATTGAAAAATTCATACGTGGCTGCAATCATGGTATTACGAATCCGCAAGACTGCAAATGGCTGGATATGCCGAAGATAAAGATGGCGATGATCCATCAAAAAATCTGTTCCATGTTCTTTTGGTGTAATTGGATATCCTTCTGATGCGCCAACAACAACCAAATCATTGACATCCATTTCGTAGCCAAAATCAGAACGGGTATCCTCTTTAATAGTTCCAACTAAGTACATACTCGTCTCTTGCTTCAGCTCTTTTGCCTTAGCAAAAATTTCATCCCCTACTTCAGCCTTAACCACAACTGCTTGCATAAATGCCGTTCCATCTCGAAGTTGCAAGAATTGTAATTTCCCGGATCCACGCTTATTACGAAGCCATGCTCCAATTCTAACTTCCTGCCCTACATAATTTTTAACATCTTCTAATCTGATCGTATCCATTTAGTCTTCTCTCCTAATTGATTTTAATTACCCTAAATTATAGATTATTAATTGAACGAACTACTTTTCCATTGGTGAATTGAATGGTAATAAAATTTAAATTTTCATTCTGATCAATAAATTTAACTTCCCAAACAGGAACCTTTTTATAAACACTCATGCCAATATTTGTAATTTTTTTAGGTTGATATTTTTGATTAATGCGATCTTGAACGGCTTGGTAAGATAAGCCTTCATTCATCGGCAAAACTGTCATCGCCTTTGACTTTGCATTCACAATTACACCTGTTTTTTGACCTTGAGCATTTTTTCCAATCAAAGTGTAATAATCACCTGATCGGTTACTCCAGTAAAAATTTTGGACGGAACTGAGTTTGTGTTCTTTTAGAACTAATTTACTATATTCCTGATTAGCTTGATTAATCGGTTTCGTGGCAGTTCCTAAGATACCATAACCTATCACCACCAAAATAATGATTCCTAAGACCACCCATCTTCCCCAATGAAACTTTGATTTTTGTCGATTCAGCTGTCGCATTTGCATGCTAGTTACCCCAATATTTTTGATTAATATTTCATTAATTACGCTTAGCTAAGTGTAGCAAACTTACCATTACTTTTCTAGACTGATCCACTACATATCCTGATTTAAGCACCAAAAAAACTCTAAATTAAAAGACAAGCCTTAATATCCAAGCTTATTTATTATTCATCTGATCACGGTTAAAGAAATGTAGCAATTTATCTACCAACTGTTGGTGAGTAATAACCTGCTTAGGTAATGCTTCAGGCAACATTTTTTGCATGGTTTTTCCATATTGTTTATTTACAATTCGTGAATCTAAAATCACAATTGCTCCTCCATCTTGGTCTGAACGAATTAATCGACCGACCCCTTGTCGTAATTTAAGCGTTGCTTTGGGTAAAACACTCTGATGGAAAAAGCTCTGCTTACTAGCAGCTAATTGCTGTTCCTCAACTTTTTGTAAAATGGTATCGGGCTGTTCAAATGGTAAGCGTGTTAAAATCAACAATTCTAATTGTTGATTCGGTAAATCAATACCTTCCCAAAAACTTAATGCGCCAAAAACCATGAGGTGTTGTTCATTTTGTAATCGCTTAAGAATTTTTGATTTATTTCCCGAAATACCTTGAGCAAGTACCGTCATGTCGCTATCACGATAAATTTTATTTTCAGTTACTACATGGTAGACTTGCTCCATTAGTTCAAGCGACGTGAACAAAACAAGTGTATTCTTCGATAATTTTTGTAAAATAGCTAACAATTGTTGACTCAAATACTCCCCATACATCGGGCTACCCGGCACTGGCCCATCTTCTACTAATAACAATTCAGCTTGGTTCGCCCAATCAAAAGAATCTTTAAATTTCTCCACTTGAGCTGTTTGCTGATCCAAATTTAATCGCGTATATAAATAAGTTGACTTGGCACTGTTAAATAGCGTTGCCCCGATCATTAATGGTGATAAGAACGCAGGGTAAATATTATTTTTGAAATAATCCTTAGTATGCAATAATCCACCCGTCAACTGCAAACTAGGTCCACTCTGTCCGTGATAATCAGTTAACCAGAAAACACTTGTCTCTGCGTAATCAATCATTGCATCCTGAAAAGTATTTAAAGTCGTATTAGTCTGCCCAATTCTTTCAATTAAATAACGAAAGTCAGCTAAGCTTTGCCGCTCGTCAATACTAAAAGGAGTCCCAATTTGAATAAATGCCTCCATCATTTGATCTAAGCTCAACCTCAATTGCTGAATTAATTGTTGAACTTGTTTAAAATCGTTTTGATGTTCTACCCAAAATTGGATCAAATGATCTGTTGGCACTAAATATTCATCTTTACCCACATTTGCTGGCATTTTAGCACTTAAAACAAATTGTCGATATAGACTCTGTTGGATATTAACCAACAAATCAACCATTGGTTCCATGGTTTGAATAAATTGCTGACTAATTCGTTGCCCATTAGGTAATCGTTCAAAAATTGGGTTTAAATGATTATTTTTTTTGACCATCAAATTTTGTTGTAATAACTGAGCTTGGGCGATTAATCCAGACCAACTAATCTGATGTCGACTATGCTGTAAAACCACATCCGGCAAATTTTGAGCCTCATCAATCACTAAGAATGGCTTTTTAGCTTGTTGCGTGATTTGTTGTACTTGGCGTGTCAAATATGCATGATTAACCACCAAGAAAGTCGCTTGTGTTCTTAAAATTGATTGCCGATGAGCAAACTCATGATGATAAAATTTTGATGCTTCGGGATTATTTGCCGTTTGTGCTAGTTGTCTTAAAAAGTCGTGACTAACATTATTCAAATTTAGTTCATCAAAATCACCGGTTAAAGTTTCAGTGAGCCAGACCAAAATTTGAGCTTTTAAAAACTGCATGGCAATCGAACCTTCATCTCGAGCTAATGATCGTTTAAAGCTCTGTAAATTCAAATAATTTTGTTGCCCTTTGAGCTGCACCCCACGAACTTCAAAAGGTAAAATATTTTTTAAGGTTTGGTTAATTGTCGTACTGATTTGTTTTTGCAAAGTTTTGGTAGGGACCGACAAGACAACTTGCCGACCTTGCTGAATGGCCAAGTATGCTAAAGGCATCAAATAGCCTAAGGTTTTACCCATTCCTGTCGGTGCTTCAACCACCATCGCAGTTTCACCCGGTTGATTCGAGAGCTCCCCACTTGTGTAATGTTCATAGATTTGGTTCATAAGTCGTGCCTGGGATACCCGATAATCTAAACTGGGCGTTAAAAGCGTACGCTTCTCATCTTCTTTTTTGGGGAAGTGCAATTCTGGTTGATGTTGTTTATAAGCTGATGGTGTAGCAAAACGACGCAATGCTAACCGATCAACCACTTCTAGGTTATTAGCCAGCGGTTGCGGGTGACGTCGATTTTCAGCAAGTGCCCAAGTAAAAATTTGTTTAGTATCTCTCGGTAAAGCTAATGGCAAATCATTTAATTGCTGTAATGTGATCATTGGTAGCCTTAACGCTTTTTGCTGCGCAGCAATCAACAATTCTCCCGTAGCCTTTGCATCACTGTCAGCACGATGTGGATTTAAATGTGCAATCCCTAATTGATGGGTCAAATCGCCTAAGCGATAACTGTTCGCTGTGGGCCACAAAATTTGAGCAAGCGTTACAGTATCCAATGCTAGGTTGGTTAACGCTGTTAATCCCACCCGTTCAAATTCAGCATTTAAAAAAGGTAAATCGAAATTAATATTGTGTGCGACGATAACTGTCTCACTCAACATTGCATGCAAAGTCTGAGCTACATCTTCAAAAAAGGGCATCTTTTTAACCATTGCATCATTAATATGGGTTAGCTTTTGAATTCCAACTGGAATGGGCTGACCCGGATTCACTAGTGTTGAAAATTGATTAATAATTTTTTGATTCCGTACAAAAACAACCGCTACCTGCATAATTCGGCCGGCTTGATTCTGATTACTCGTTGTTTCTAAATCAACGACGGCATAAATCGTTTTTGCGTCCACAATCTAACCTCACATGTTCCATAATGTCCTTCCAATTGTACCATGAGTTCCCCATTTTAGTGGGCTAAATTGGCGTTTTTTTATGATCATTCACAAATATATTTCAACCATACTTCAGAAGTATATAAACATTTAACATTAAGTTTGTTTTAACTCAATGCGCTTATACTGTGAAGAACCTTTATCTTGACTTTAATAGGTTAAATCCTTTAAACGCTTCATTATTAACTAAAAAGTTGGTAGAATATATTAATTAAGAATATTTTTAGAAATGGCGGTTCAATGTCTTGAAAAAAACATCAATCGGTAAAAGTCATGCCAAGGTAATTTTAATGGGTGAACACTCAGTCGTTTACGGACAACCAGCAATCTCTTTGCCACTACCAGACATTACTTTTACTGCTACAGTTGAAGAACGTTTAGCTGGTCAAATTATTTTCACCCCAACCTACCAAGGCCCTTTTTCTAGCTTAGCTGAGGGTTACGAGGGAATTCGACAATTAGTTAATCGCCTTCTCATCAACTTTAACGCACTTAAACAGCCGTTCACTTTACGCCTGCGTTCCGACATCCCACAAGAACGTGGAATGGGGTCATCAGCTGCTAGTGCGACGGCAATCATTCGCGCTTTTTATGATTTTTTTGATACCCCACTAGATGCAAAAACCCTACAAAAATGGACGGCGATTGAAGAAAGAATCACCCATGGATCGCCCTCTGGTTTAGATGCTGCGACAGTTTCTAGTGATGCACCGATCTGGTTTATTAAACACGAAGTCACCCAACCTTTTTCCTTGAATCTCAATGGGGTCATCGTCCTAGCAGATACTGGAATTAAAGGGCAAACTGGTTTGGCCGTGTCAGTTGTTAGAAGCTTACTGGAAGAAAATCCTCAAGATGCTAAGCAACATATTCACACTTTAGGTATATTAGCTACCGAAGCTCAAACCGCTCTTCAAACCAACGATCTGCAAAATCTAGGTCGGTTAATGAATCAAGCCCAACAAGAATTAACGGCCCTTGAAGTTTCCCACCCCCAACTGGATGTTCTAATTGAGGCTGCCAATCAAGCAGGAGCCCTCGGGGCTAAGCTTACCGGCGGTGGCATTGGCGGGACCATGTTAGCATTAGCCCCGAATATGGAAGTTGCTAATCGAATCATTACTGCCTTGGAGACTGCCGGAGCCAATGAGGTTTGGACACAGACCTATCCCACATTTTAAAAAGGAGAATTTATTATGGTGGCTTTTACAGCACGGGCACATACAAATATTGCTCTATTAAAATATTGGGGAAAGGTGGATCAACAATTAATTATCCCCACCACCACTTCCATTAGTTTAACCCTAGATGAATTTTATACTGAAACGACAGTTGAATTTGACCCTGCATTGCCTAATGACCAAATCACACTCGATCAACAACCTTTAAAAGAAAAAGATCGGCATAAAATTAGTATCTTTCTTAATCTAATTCGGACGCAAGCCCAGATAAATACATTTGCCCGCGTCCAATCAGTTAACCATGTGCCAACTGCCGCCGGTCTCGCATCTTCTGCTTCGGCTTTTGCTGCGCTAGCGGGGGCTGGTTCAGCCGCGGCAGGATTAAACTTATCGCAAGCCGATTTATCACGTTTAGCGCGCCAAGGGTCTGGTTCAGCAAGTCGTTCTATTTTTGGTGGCTTCGTGCAATGGGATCGTGGAACCGATCACCAAACTTCAGTGGCCCATCCTCTGCAGGAAAACGTCGATTGGCCCATCCAACTTCTCACAGTCATCGTCTCCGATCAACCCAAAAAAATTAATTCTCGGGGCGGAATGCAAAATGCCATGCAAAATTCACCCTTCTATCAAAACTGGGTTGAACGTTCAAATGGCCTAGTCAAGCCGATGCAAACTGCGATCAATCAACATGATTTGGCCACCTTGGGAACTATTGCTGAACAAAACGCACTTGAAATGCATGCGCAAAACATGGTCGCTAACCCTCCGTTTTTCTATTTAACCGATATCTCATGGCAAATTATTAATCTAGTCCAAGATCTGCGGCAAAGTGGACTACAAGTCTATGCAACCATGGATGCAGGTCCCAACGTTAAAATCATTTCTCATCCAGATGATACTCCAACAATTAAATCCGCCCTATTCAAAATTTTACCTGAAATCAGCATTCAAGTTGCCACACCTGGTCCAGGTTTAACCGTTTGGCAGAACGGAGCCGCTCATGCTTAAACTTCAAGTTCCTGGTAAACTTTTTTTAGCTGGTGAATTTGCAGCTACGTACACGAATCAACCCAGCATTATTATGGCAATTGATCGTTATATTGAATTCAAAATCACCGCCGCCGAAACAATTGAAATTAATAGTGATCTCTTGGGTACTTATCAAATTTCTAATAATAAACTCCAACCAATTCTAAAGGCGCAAAATGATGATTGGAGCTTAATTCAAGCTGGATTGCAAACTTTTGAACAATTTCGGCGCGATTTACCTAATGCTCCAGAACTCAAGCCTTTTCATTTAAGTATTGAAAGCCATTTGAATCTGAATCAACGTAAAATTGGATTAGGTTCTTCTGGTGCGACAATGGTTGGTCTAATAGCTAGTCTTTTACAATTTCATCAAATTTCATTTTCAAAAATAATGCTTTTTAAGTTAGCTACAATAGCCCTACTCAAAATCCCTAAATTCAGCAATGGCTCAATGGGCGATGTGGCGGCTGCAAGTTTTGGTGGCGTAGTCTATTATCATAAATTCGACCGAACCTGGGTTCAAAAGATGTTGCAAAATGATCATTTAGCGAACTTAGTACAAATTCCTTGGCCCCATTTAGTGCTTAAAAACATGCCCTTTCCCACAACTTGGCAACTGCTAGTTGGTTGGACCCAAAGCCCCGCTGACACTCAATCCAGTTTGGACACGATGCAGCGTCAAAAACAACTTGATCAACATTTTTTACAAGCATCAAGTGATTTAGTTTGGGCGATTCAAAAAGCCATTTCACAAAAAAATTGGTCGGATTTCCGATTAAAACTAAGTGAGATCCAGCTACTTCTGATAAAGTACACGAATGCACAACATCTTCCTTATCAAACTCCTGCATTAACAGCATTTTTAAATAGCTTAGAACATTTTAATTTGCCTGGTAAAATTTCGGGAGCTGGAAACGGTGATAACGGAATCGCCTTTCAACTATTGCCCGCACCTAACTTAGATTTACTAGCTACTTGGCGCAACCAAGGTATTCAACCCCTTCCATTAAAAATTGCGCCAGCGAAAGGAATTTCATATGGAATCTGAACACGCCCATCGTAAAGATGAACATTTAGCCTTAGCTGAAGCTGAGTTCAAAAAAAATCCGCCGATCTCATCTCTGAATCAAGTTCGTTTAATTCATCGCTCTTTACCAGAAACCAACGTCCAACATGTTGATTTGAGAATACAAGATACTGCCTTAAATTGGGATTACCCCTTCTATATTGAAGCAATGACCGGTGGTAGTTATAAAACAGGTGAAATTAATGAACAATTAGCTACCGTCGCTAAAACCACTGGCTTAGCTATGGCTGTCGGATCGCAAAGTATTGCCTTAAAAGATTTTGATGCCATCCCTTCTTTTGAAATTGCCCGAAAAGCAAACCCCGATGGATTTTTAATTGCTAATATTGGTGCAGGCCACACAGCCTATGAAGCTCAACGCGTTATTAATATGATTGGGGCCAATGCTCTAGAAGTTCACGTCAATGTAGCTCAAGAAATCGTCATGGCCGAGGGTGACCGTGATTTTCATTGGCTAGAATCAATTGGTGAAATTATCACGACTAGCTCGGTCCCAGTCATTATTAAAGAAGTCGGTTTTGGTATGGATCAACAAACGATTCTGCAGCTAGAACAACTAGGTGCCAAATATATTAATGTTGGGGGTCGTTCAGGAACTAACTTTGCCGTGATCGAAGATCGTCGTAACCGAACCGACACACCCAAAAACAGTCACCACTATTTATATGATTGGGGTCAGACAACTGCAGAATCATTACTGGAAGCACAATCCAGCTCTGCTCATATTATGGCCACTGGTGGTATTTCATCACCTTTGGATGTCGTCAAAGCCCAAGTCCTTGGCGCTAAAGCCGTCGGGGTCGCTGGTTATTTCTTACATGATTTGCTAAGTTTTGGTCCTGAACATTTAATTGAAACAATTCAGCTCTGGCAAGCTCACCTACCAAAGCTCTATGCCTTGGTAGGCGCCAGTCAACAATCGGATTTAACAGCCGTTCCCTATGTGTTAAATTCGGAATTGTCGAATTATGCTCAACAACGTAATTTAAACACACCCAAATTTTAAATTTTTATTAACAGAAGTTGCGATTTAATAAACTATTAAGTCGAAAAAGCGAACTTGCTAAACAAGGTCGCTTTTTCTTTATATACTTAACATATGCGAAATTTACAAACAGAAAGTATCCGTCAACAAACGGATGATCAGATTATTGATGCAACTTTGACGCTCCTTCAAAGCCAGTCGTATGACCAACTTGCGGTAACTGAAATCACCCGTAAGGCAGGCGTGTCTAGAATGGCTTTTTATCGACATTTTGGAACCAAAGAAAAAATCATACATACCATCGTTGAACAATTAACTGACGATTTTTCACGCGATGCGCGCCATCTTCCCAAAGATTCACGAGCTGTCGCTCAAGCTTTTTTTGAATTTATTCAAGCCAATGCGGTTGAAATTGCGATTCTACTAAATGCTGGTCTACGCGAACAATTTTATCCACCATTACGTGATATTCTTCATGTCCTTTATTCTGACATTTTACGTGACCATGCGAAAAATGCAGCCACGGTCGATTACATTTCAGATTTCACGGCTTCAGGGATGTTAGCAATTGCGATTCGGTGGATTTCAACCGGAATGCAAGATTCAATTGCAAGCTTATCAGAAATGGCAAAAGAAATGACTGATGCCCAAGGAACTTTTATGTAACCGATTGTCCCATTTCGATTAACCAGACAATACTAAAAAGAATGAAATAAGTCTCAAATTGACTTGTTCCATTCTTTTTATTTATTAATAATTGTCTTCATAATGCAAATTCATCTTTGCCTAAACGACTTAATAAATTCGACGCAATGAACTTTGCTATTTTCTATAAGATTTTACTACCTATTAACCTAAATTCGTTAGAGGTCGATTGAATACCATCAATTTAAACTTTTCATTTTTGTAAAAAGGACTTTCCTTCAGTAAATTCAACAAATTTTTACATCATTTATTAAAATGCATAATTTGATATGCGTATATTGTAATACGTCGTTAAATTCTCAAGCCAAATTAGCATGCATATTATTGGAATACCATTTCACTCATACTAAATTACCTCATACTATAAATTTTAAAATCACTTAGTTGGTACCTTTTAATTATACGATATGTGCCTTTCTGGTGATTTATAGTCAACTATCTTTCCTTCTTTATTGAGCAATCATCAGTATCCATTTTCTGCTGGATCAATCTTAACTCTAAAAACTTTAATATTATTGTTTTTCAAATCCTTCGATTGCTTACTATTTGATCCTGATTAATATGAATCATTCCTTGCTGAGATTAATAGTTGATATAAATATTTTATCGTCCATCAGATTCGATAAGTTAGATTCATTTGCTTGATCATCATTCTTTAATAACTACAGTTAATGGCTTTTATTCCTGCTTATCTATTTAAATAATTCGATATTAAAAAAGTGTCAACAAGAGAGTTCTCACTCCGCTTATTAACACTATTTATATCAGTAAATTTAAATTACTTATTTTTTGCTCGCAGCTTCCGTATACGTTGAAAGTGCGTTCTTTAGATCACTGTCAGTTATATGGACATTCGCCTTATTTAATTGTTGTCCAATAAAGGTCTGCATCGCAGTTGAATCCGCATTCAACTTCTCATCCACGATGATTCCCTTCATTTTCTCCTTCAATTTAGCAAAGCTAGCTTTTTTATCTTTAGAATTTAATTTGATTACATAATAACTATCACTGGTACTAGTGGTTCCATCTGCGGCAACCTTAATTGGTGATTCAGACATTTCACCAGCTTTTAATTTAAAGGCAGCATCACGCACGGCACTATTAACTACCGAAGAACTAACCGTTGAATCAAATTTATCTAGCTTACCACCTTTATCCTTAGAAGCCGTATCGGTAGACTTATCCTTTGCTTCTTTGGCAAAGTCAGTCCCACCTTTAATATCGCTAATAACATTCTTGGCATCTTCTTCGGAAGCAGTTTTAATAATTGAAGCACTTACATTGGGGGTATATGCATCGTATGCTTTTTGTAATTCTTTATTCGTAAACTTCTGATTGGCTTGGTAAGCCGCCTTTTCCAAAGCAGATAGATATAGGTTGTCCTTATACGAATCAGGCGTCATTCCACTACTTTGCAAAGTTGATTCAAACGATGCTCCATATTGCTTTTTAGCGTCTGAAAATTGTTGATCAATGTCCTTTTGGTCAACTTTATTGCCATAATTTTTTTGCAAAACCTGCTTGATCATTAAGTTCGCGAAAGTTTGCTTTCCTTCGGATGTTTTCTTCAAACTATCATACAATTTTTGTTCTGATATTGAACCTGCATCAGAAGTTGCTACATTTTTACCACTTGAAAGACCAAAAGCAACCAATCCACCCGCGATAATAATTAAACTTCCAAATACTAACCAACCTTTTTTCATAAACCTCTATGCTCCTTTTATTAATCGTTCTCAATTTTATTCATCCGTGCGCCCATCGCGAATTGACCATTGTCAATTTGCGATTCTTTAATTCGCAAATGCGATTTAAAATCTGGATTTGAATATGACAGGCGTCCTGCTGGAATGGCCCAACTTTGAATTCGCCAATTTTTAATCAACTCCCGATCCGCCACAGTAACTTGACCCATCATATATCTTACCATCATTCTAATCCAATTTACGCCAGAAATTTTATTTAAAAATGCTAAATGTGTAAACGGCATGGGCCGTAGGTCTGTTGATTGAACTTCCTGTTCAAACGGCCAATGATCCACCACTAGTTGATATAATCCAGGATGAGCCACATTTAACGTTGGTCTCGGTAATGATTCATATAGTGATTGCGTCATCACCTTTTGGTCACTAATAATCTGATCATTATCCTGTTGAGCCATGGAAATTGGGGTTAAACTAGTTCCATCCCAAAAATAGTTCACAATTATTTGCTCTTGATTTTCTGACAAGCTCGTAGGTAGATACTTATCTTTTGCAATAACATTCACAGCTACACCCATATCACGTAGTTTAGTAATTAACTTGACCCGATTACCCGGAATAAAAACATATTGCGGATTTTCAACTTCCAAGATACTCATTACATCCGATAATTCTAATGGTTCATAGTAATGCTTATCAGCAATTTGCGGAATAAATAATAAATCATTTGGATTATTATTCATCACAATCGTTGGAATCTCTAATCTACGTAATTCAGAGCTAATCATTGCCATGGTGTATGATCCAGCTGCACCGTCACCCAAACGAAAAGCACCCGTTCCAACTACTAAAGCTGAATTTTGGGATAAACGACTGGTTTCATTTTCAGTTTCAAAAGTACTGTAAAAGTGCGGATTGTTTTCATCAAATTCACCTGCTGATGGGTCAAACGCCTTGAACGTAGGCAAAATATTATGATCCCAACGAAAACGCCGAATGCTTTCATATTCTTCATCCCACAACTTTGCCATCAAACCATCACTGAGTCCGTAATACTTAGCTTCACGCAAAACATCAGTATCCCAAGGTTTAGCTGCTACATCTTCTTCAATGCGCATAATCCGTTGTAGTTTATAAAAATAAAAAGGATTAATTTTCGTCATCTCTGCTAATTCATCGACTGTGTAACCACGTCTCAATGCTTCCATCAAAACCAAAATTCGATTATCACGCGGATGAATAATTCGTTCAATTAGATCATCTTCTGATAAGGTGTTCATAATTGTTGGCGAAAAATCCCGACTATTAAAATGAGCAGCTCTTAACGCCTTTTCTAACGCTTCCTCAACACTACGCCCAACCCCAATAGTGGCTCCAACTGATTTTTGAATCGTGTTTAACCGGTGGTCTGTTACAACCCAAGCCGCCTCAAATTCACCAAAACTAAAGACGGGAAAACGCGTTACAATATGATCCATAACCGGTTCCAGTAAAGCGGTATTGGACGTAAAGTTGGATGGTAACTTGATTTCAGATAAATTTTTACCCATAACCAAATTCACCATCACAGGTAATAACGGATATCCCGTCGAAACAGCAATAAATGCTGATTGACGGTCAAAGTAGGGATTTAATCTAGTAACAACATACTCTTCGGTTTCTGAATTTACCGCGAAACGAACCTCTGCTAACCCAATAATATTAAAGCCGCGCATTAAATTAAATGCTGAACGCCGTAGTCTTTGTAAAACGGGATCAGAAAGCGTTTGAATCGGTGTCAAGGCAATCGAGTCAGCGGTATGGATGCCAACTGGATCCATATCTTCAATTCCACCGACTAAAATCATATGGTCGGACTGATCCCTTAATGCTACCAATGTGATCTCCTGATACCCATTGATCCCCTGGTCCACATTAACTTGCTTCGTCGGCGAACGCTCTAGAGCAGTTTGCACTGCTTCTTCTAGCTGTTCTGGGCTATTCGCATTTAATCGAAGCGTCCCTCCACTTGAAGTGACTGGTCGAATAACCACGGGGAAATTAATCTCACGAGCCGCATCAAATGCCTCTGAAATATTTGTTGCTAATTTGGTTTTGACCCCTTTTTCACCTAATGCTTCTAAGTTAGTTCGAAGAAGTTCTGTATTTTGAGTTGCTTCTAGTGCGTCCATGGAGAGGCCTAACATTTTAGGTGCTGCTTCCCCCATCGCATTAACCACTTGATAAATTAATTGGATGCCAGTCGTACCACCAATATTAGCCATTACACTAGTTATGGCATATTTATGAATGATTGCAACTAAACTTTCAACGGTCAAATCCGCAATTATCGGCGTGATGTCAGAACGTTCAATTGTAAAATTGTATGGATTATCATCCACCAAAAAAACAGTGGCTCCATGCTCTTTTAAAACCGAAACAGCTTGGTAGCTAGCAAGGTCACTCTCTGTTTCATGATTAAAGTCATTAGCTGAGCCACCAACGATTAAAACATTTTCCATCATCGTAAGTTCCCCCCTTTCCGAGCTGTCACCATTTCCATAAATTCCGCAAATATATTCGTGGCTTCAAATGGTCCAGGTGCTCCATCTGGGAAAAATTGGACACTAAACGCCGGATAGTCTCGATGACGTAATCCCAGAATCGAATTATCCATTAGATCTAAATGTGTCACCATTAGGTCCGTTGCTTTCAACGACTCACGATTAATCGTGTACCCACTTCCCTGATTTGCAAAAATAATCTCGCCTGTAATTTGCTCCCGAATTGGGTGATTCATCCCATGATGCTCGAAAGCCAAAGGTTCCAATTCTGCTCCATTGGCTAGAGCAAATAATTCATGACCTAATCCAATTCCAAGTAATGGTATTTCTGTTTGAATCATCCGAATCAACTTTAAAATTGAATCATTTAACTTTAATGGATTTCCCGGTCCTGAAGATAAAACAATCCCATCTGGATCTAAATTGACAATTTGTTCGAGCGTTACATCATATGGTAAGACTGTAATATTCGCATCATAATCGCGCAAACTACGGAGAATACCGTGTTTTAACCCCAAATCCAAAATCACCACATCCGCTCCACGTCCAGGATTAGCATAAGGCTTTGGTGTTGATGCTTGAGCTACTTGATTCGTTGGCAATACCATTGCTTTCAGTTGATCAAAAGCATGAGCATCTGGTACATCAACAATACTAGCTTTTTGGGTTCCCGTTTTTCTGAGATGGCGCGCCAACGCCCGAGTATCAATTTGAGAAATACCGGGGATATTATGCCGCCGCAAAAAAGAGTCCAAGCTCATTTGTTGCAGACGGTTTGTCGAAACGTCTGAAATTTCACGAGCCACTACTCCTTTAATCGTTGGCACAATCGCCTCATCCGCCCGGTGATTAATTCCCGTAGCACCAATGGTAGGCGTGGTAAACATCACAATTTGATTATGATAAATTGGATTAGTTATAATCTCTTGATAACCCGACATGGCTGTGTTAAACACAATTTCACCAAAAGTCGTTGCAGGTGCTCCAAAGGCTTCACCTTTAAACACCGTTTGGTCTTGTAATATTAAATATCGCTGGGTCATAGATTTGATCCCCTTTAATGCTTGTTAATTTAAGCCTACTGCTATATTTTAGACGATTTCAACCGAATCTTCTTGATCCAATTCTCTTACATGAACCTTAATGCGCTCAGAAGCGGCTGTCGGAATATTTTTACCAACAAAATCGGCCCGAATCGGTAATTCACGGTGTCCTCGATCTACTAAGACTGCTAAATTCACGGCCGCTGGTCGACCGTTATCCATCAGTGCATCTAATGCCGCCCGAATAGTCCTTCCAGTATACAAAACATCATCTACCAAAATCACTCGCTTATGGTCTAAATTTAATTCAAAGCGATTGTCAATTTGTGCAGTACTTTCACGGTCGTCTCGATAATTAGTAATATCAAGCTCTAACACCGGCACCTTGGCATCTTCTAACTGTTGGAGTCGTTCACCGATTCGACGGGCCAAGTAAACCCCCCGGGTTTTAATCCCCACTAATACTAAATTATCAATTCCTTTATTGCGTTCAATAATTTCATACGTAATTCGAGTTAAAGCCCGTTGCATCGACATTGCATCAACAATTTTTTTAGCTGCCATTTGTTATTCCTCACTTCCCTGATTACTATATGGTTCTAATTGATTAAGCATTGTTGTGAAGTATTCTGGTAAGGGTGCTTCAAATTCTAATTCTTGACCAGTTGTAGGTTGCGTTAGACCTAAGGTATGCGCATGTAAGTATTGCCCATTACCAGGTAATGTCTTCTTAGGACCGTAGAGAGGGTCACCTGCTACCGGATGTCCAATATATGCTAAATGAACTCGAATTTGGTGTGTTCGCCCTGTTTCTAACGTTGCCGATAATAAGGTATATCCGACAAAGCGCTTGATCACTTTGAAATGGGTCACTGCCTCACGCCCTCCATCGATCACGGCTTGTTTCTTACGATCCTTACTTGATCGACCAAGTGGTGCCTTGATGGTTCCAATATTTTCTTTAAATTCCCCATGCACCAAAACTAAATATTCTCGTAAATTTTTCTTGGCCTTTAAATTAACTGATAGCGCCTCATGCGCTTTATCGTTTTTTGCAACCATCAATAAACCTGAAGTATCTTTATCTATCCGATGGACGATCCCTGGTCGAAAGACGCCATTAATATTTGAAAGAGGGGTGTAGAACATTAAAGCATTCACTAAGGTTCCATCTTCATGCCCTAAGGAAGGATGTACTACCATTCCTTGTGGTTTATTGACGACCAAGACATCGTCATCTTCGTAGACGATGTCTAACGGAATATCTTGAGGCTTTAAATCCAAGGTAACTGGCTCTGGAACTTCAATAGTGATCACTTCGTTAGTCTTAGCCTGATATTTAGCTTTTTTAGTTTCACCATTCACTTGCACTAATTCCTTTTTAATCCACTCGTTTGCTTGTGACCGTGAATATTGCGGCAAATATTCCGCGATAATTTTATCTAATCGACCAGTTGTTTCGGTCACCACAAATTTTTCCAACGTCATTACTTTACCCCTGTTTTCTGTTCAATCGCATTACGCATTTTTTTAGATAATAAAATATCATACGAATTATCATTATAATCAAAAATCATACCATGTTTAGTCATCTGGACATGTTTAATTCCATCCAGGCGAATTGATAACCGGTTAAAACTCAGAATTTGCTTCAGATGAATATAGTCGTTCGTTAATTCAACTTTTCGCCGTAAAATCATAAAAAGCACCGCTAAGACAAAAATAACGGTTGCTATTAAAGTCCAAATATTAAAAGTAATGAATTCCAACTGTAATGTTAATGCTAAGAGCCCCAGCATTAATACCCAAGCCAAATTTACCAAGCCCGCTAGGCCACCTGGTTGATAATAACTTTGCATGTTACGTCCTCAATCTTCTTTTTACGCTATAATTAACCCTAAGTATACCAGAGAAACGGCTATTTATGGCAAAAACTAGTTAACATTATTCAGTGCGATCATCCTCCTTTTTGCTATAAAACACCTTAAAATAATTAAAATGGACCATAAAACTTGAAAAGGATCTAAAATGATCATTAAAATTTATACCGATGCCACCATTTATAACAAAAATAATCAAGTCGGAATCGGCATCCTAATTATCAAAGACAATATACAACATCAATATCATCAAACATTAGACTATGCGGCTGATAACCATACTGCCGAATTTTTAGCAGCGATTGCAGGTTTTAAGAAATTATCTACACTCGCTAATCCTGATGACACTATTCAATTTTTTACGGATTCTCGCATGGTTAGTGATGCCATTGCCAAAAAATATTCAAAAAAATATAAGGCCTTATTAGAACAATATTTAATATTACAAGATCAATTTAACTTGGTTATTTCACAATGGATTCCAGAAAAATCAAATCAAGGAGCTCATCATTTAGCCCGACAAAGTCTCACTTAAGCTATAATTGCTATATACAAAACTTGTTTTGTTATATGCAAATCACTCTCGCTTACAATCAACTCATATATTCTGAAAGAATAGAATGCACACTTAAATAAAAAAGATTCCTTCAATTTCACAATCGAAGGAATCATTTTTATTTACCTAATTGTAACTTCAACTCCATCACTGAATCTCGCAAATTCGCTGCATCTTCAAAATCCATACGTTTAGCTGCTGCCCGCATTTGTTCTTCCAAATTAGTAATCATCTTTTCTTGATCATCACGGGCCATGTCACGGAAAGCAATCTCCGTAAACGAACTCTGCTTCTTAGAATTATCAGTTTCATGCGAAATCGCAATCAAATCGCGAACCGGTTTAATAATCGTGTGAGGAACCATTCCATGCGCATCATTATATTCGATCTGAATTTGACGTCGTCGTGCCGTTTCATTGATCGATGACCGCATTGAATCGGTTTCTCGATCGGCATACATAATAACATGCCCATTTTCATTTCGAGCCGCACGTCCAATGGTTTGAATTAAGGAACGTGTATTTCGCAAAAATCCTTCTTTATCCGCATCTAAAATTGCTACCAGAGAGACTTCGGGAACATCAATTCCTTCTCGTAACAGATTTATTCCAATTAAAACATCAAATTTTCCTAAACGGAGATCTCGTATAATTTCTGTTCGTTCCAAGGTTTTAATATCTGAATGCAGATATTTAACTTTCACCCCGACGTCTTCTAAATAATCAGTGAGATCTTCGGCCATTTTCTTTGTCAAAGTTGTTATAAAGACCCGCTCATCCTTGGCTGACCGCTCATTAATTTCACCCAATAAGTCATCAATTTGACCGCTGACGGGCCGAATTTCGATTGTTGGATCTAATAAGCCCGTCGGACGAATAATCTGTTGCACTACTTCTTTTTCAGGAACACGTTCGTTTTCATAATCACCAGGCGTGGCTGACATATAGATAATTTGGTTAACATGTTCTTCAAATTCTTGCAATTTCAAAGGTCGATTATCAAGAGCCGATGGTAAGCGGAAACCAAAATCAACTAACGTTTGTTTTCTAGCTCGATCTCCATTATACATTCCGCGCACTTGGGGCATCGTCACGTGCGATTCATCAACAACAATTAAAAAATCATCTGGAAAGAAATCAAGTAATGTATATGGTGGTTCTCCAGGTTGCCGTCCATCCATATGTCGGGAATAATTCTCAATCCCACTGGTGAAGCCCATTTCACGAATCATTTCAATATCATATTCCGTTCGTTGCTTCAAGCGTTGAGCTTCCAATAATTTACCCGAATCTTCTAAATTTTTTAACTGGGTATCCAATTCAGCTTGGATTGTTTTGAGTGCTTTTTCACGAATTTTTTCATTCGTCATAAAGTGAGTCGCTGGAAAAATAGTAATTGTATCTAAATCCGCTACAATCTCCCCCGTCAAACTGTCAATTTCACGAATACGATCGACTTCTTCCCCAAAAAACTCTATCCGCAGGGCCTTTGAATCTGATGATGCCGGGAAAATTTCAACAACATCCCCCCGTGCTCGAAACCTTCCACGTTGAAAATCAATATCGTTACGCTGGAATTGAATATCAATTAAATCCCGCATTAACGTATTACGTTCTAATTCTTCTCCTACACGAATTGAAATCACATGATCCCGATATTGGTGGGGATCACCCAATCCAAAGATCGAAGACACTGATGCGACCACAATCGTATCATTTCTAGAAAGTAATGAAGAGGTAGCTGAATTACGTAATTTATCAATTTCATCATTGATAGATGAATCTTTTTCAATATAAGTATCTGATGATGGAACATACGCCTCTGGCTGGTAGTAGTCATAATAAGATACAAAATATTCGACCGCATTATTAGGGAAAAACTCTTTAAATTCTCCATATAATTGCCCAGCTAACGTTTTATTATGCGAAAGGACCAAAACAGGTTTATTAGCCTTGGCAATTACTTCAGAAATGGTAAACGTTTTCCCCGTTCCAGTGGCCCCCAACAAGATTTGTTCCTTGACGCCATTCGCTAAACCTTGTGCCAATTTATCAATCGCTTTGGGTTGATCTCCAGTTGGTTGATATTTCGATACTACTTCATATTTACGATCTGCTTGCCGTGTAATCATCTACATACCTCATTTGAATTTTTTTAATTAAGCCTATATATTAATACTTCTATTATACTCTATAACAAGTTAAGTTTAAACTAATCTAGTAATACAAAAGAATTTTATCTAGATTTTTTTACTACCATTAAAAAACTCACGATCGCTTTTGACCGTGAGTTATTGAGATAATTACTGTGTAACTAACTGTTCTTGCACATACTCTTTGTATAGTGGATGACTCTGTAGTAATTCATTGTGCGAACCAGAACCCGTAATCATTCCCTGTTCCACAAAATAGATTTGATCGGCATCTACAATTGTTGCTAGCCGATGCGCAATCACTAAGGTCGTTCGATTTTGCATTAATTGCTCTAATGCTTTTTGCACCATGGCCTCAGATTCAGAATCAAGTGACGCCGTTGCTTCATCCAACATTAAAATTTTAGGATTTCGTAGAAAAGCTCGAGCAATGGCTAAGCGTTGGCGCTGACCACCTGAAACCATAATTCCACGTTCGCCCACCTGCGTTTCTAATTGGTTCGGCATTTTTTTAACAAATTGATCAGCATATGCTAATTGTAAGACATGCCACAATTGATCATCGGTATATTTTTCATTTGATCCATAAGTTAAATTTTCACGAATTGTTCCCGCCATAATCGCCGAATCCTGTGCTACGAAGCCGATTTGTTGGCGCCAATTCTTTAAATTAATATCATCAATGGCTTGATTTCCAATCTGGATATTCCCGGCTGTCGGTGTATAAAAACGTTCCAACAATTGGAAGATGGTTGATTTTCCACCTCCTGATGGTCCTACAAAAGCGACAATCGTATTGGGCTTAGCTTCAATTGTAATATTATGTAATATCTCTTCAGAGGATGTATAACCAAAGTCGACATTTTGCATTTTTAGAGTTTGACCTTCAACTTCAATTGCTTGTCCTTGTTCAAAATCTTCAGAGGCCTCATCCAAAATTTCAGTTAAACGCTGCGTTGATCCCTGCGTTTTGGCATAAGTTGTTGAAAAAGTTCCCAAAACCATGAAGGCTGGCATAATTTGGAATAAATACATTAAAAAGCTAAATAATGTTCCCATGGTTGATTGTCCATGCGCAATTCTTAACGCTCCCACCACTAAAATTACGACAAAGAGGCCCATCATAACTAAACTCATCATTGGTCCGACGATTCCATCAACCACCGCTTCCTTTCGACCAAATTTAAATAAACGGTTAATCGCAGAATCTCCGGTAGCGATAATTTGTTCTTCAGCACCAGATGATTTGACTAAGCGCATTTCAGCTAATGTTTCTTGTGCAACACCTGAAAAATCAGCCATGGCATCTTGTGTCGCATGCCCAACTTTTCGTGAAAACATCATTACTGGTAATAAGAGTAATAGGGTTACTGGAGCTGCTAATAAAATCCATAAGGCGAGGTGCCAATCTGTAGAAAACATAAGCACTACCGCTCCTAACATTTGTAACATATTTGTTACAAAATTGGGTAAGTCATTAGCAACCAAACGCTTCACCTGGGTCGTGTCATTAGTTAGACGTGACGTGATTTCTCCAGATTTAGTTTGATCAAAATAGCGAACTTTTAAAATCGACAAGCGCTTCCAAACAATAATTCGTAGATTTTTAACTAATTGCTCCCCTGCAACTGATGTTAAAAAACTTCCCCCAGCGGAAATTAATGCACCACCGATAAAGAGTGCCAATACAATACCTACTAATTGATAATCCATTCCGTGCTTTCCCATGAATAAATTGATCAAGTTTCCCGAATATTTAGGTGCTAATAAATTGGCAAATACTCCTACTAATGATAAAAGCAGTCCAACTATCATTAATCCCCATTGTGGATGTGCCATTTTAATAATTTTAATCAAACTCTTTGCGCCACCAGCTCCTGAGACTGTCTTTGTGGCTCTAGTTTGTCGTTGTTCACGTTGCATAATTATTTCCCTCTTTTTTACTAATAGTTCCTAAAACCTAGGATGATCATTAAATGTACGCCTTGGATCTGGTCCCCGATGGAAGTGATGCCCAAAATGATGATTCCGGTCTTTAATTTCATTAAAGCGTGTGCGTTGTTGTTCACTCAAATGCTCCATAAATCTCTGATCGAATTGCTCTGAATTTAAATGATGATTTAATTGCTCTAGTTGCGCTCCAAATTGTGCCTGTTCCGCATCTGTAAAAATATTAAATATTTCATCTTCAATTTTGTCACGCGTTAAATCAAGTTGGTTCAAAAAATCGCACCCTTTTTGCGTAATCTTAATTAAAACAATCCGCGCGTCTTGTTGATCTTTAATCCGCTCAACCCTGTCTTCATCTTCTAATTTTTTAATAATTTGAGTTACAGAAGCCGGCCTAATATCTAAAATATCTGCAATTGTTCCTGCCGTAATGGCTTGGTCGCTTGTACTTAAAATTCGTAACAAGCGCCGTTGGTTATTCGGCCGCTGCCGATGTTCATCGCCACGCGCCATCATCGTAAACCACAAGCTCGGTTGTCGCATTAATTCCGTTAAATTTTCTAATATATCATTTTGTTCCATAGTTATCATCCTTATTTATATTTAGTTTGGTTACAAATTAACTAACAAATATTATTATAATCGTTTATTTAGTTTTGTAAATTTTAAACTAAATATTTTTAAATGTATAAAAAAGTATGCCGCCAATAGAAATTGGATCAGCATACTAATGATGTCTTCAATTATTGATTGATTCCGCGGTTAAAAATGCCAATGTATATTCTTTGTAAACGCTCTGAACCTGGAAATTCTTCCGCCAACATTTCCGGTAACACCTCATGAATGAAGTATTTAGTGCTTTCCATATCGCGAAAGGCATAAATTGTTTCGAGACTTTCCTTATATATTTCCATAAAGACTGGCTCAGGATTTCCCTTTTGTAACTCACCAAAGGCTTCATATAATAAATCAATTTTATCAGAAACTGATAAAATCCGCCCCTCCAAGCTATCATCCTTGCCTTCAGTCAAACGTCGATGATAATTCTGTCGATATTCTGTCGGTATTTCCATTCTAATAAAATTATCTGCTAATGACTCCTCTACATCTGATAGCATATGTCGTAACTCAGAAGAAGCGTATTTAACTGGCGTACGAATATCACCAATGAAACGTTCATTCGTATCATGATTTAATGCTTTTTCATAAAGCAACCGCCAATTAACAGTTTCCCCATGCTGTTCTTCTATATCACCCAAAAATTGAGCAACTTGCGTCACTTTCCATGAATGAGCTGCCACAGAATGCGGGAAATATTTAAAATAGCCCGGAGCTCGATTAATCATCTCCAATTCAGTTAGTCCTGATAAATACTGATGAAATCCCATCTGATATTCCTCCTGTTATGAAAATCATTAATCTAAATTTATTAATTGATATTACTATACATAAGTCTGTAAACTCTTGCAAGGGCATTCTTTTACTACAGTTAGCTTTGCATCATCGGATTTCTTCAACTGAATCAACCTAATTCATTCAAAAGATTCATTCATCATTTAATAAATAAAAAGACCCCAAAAGTTGTTTCCAACTTTTGGGGTACAGATAAAATTTATCTTTGAATGTTATATCTAATCGCTTGATAGCCGGGTAATATCATATGATTTCCCATTAGATTTTTGAACTAAGACTGCTTGAATGCCCTCAACTGTCTTAATCCGAATTTGAACGGAAACATTTGTTGGCAAAAAACTAGGTGCCGTTTGCGCCACATAATTGGTAAAACTATCCATTTCAGTTTGTGAATAGAATTGGGTGGTAATATCAACTTTCAAGTTAGTCATATTTTTATCGGCATAATTGGCTGTCCCAGTTACGTACGAAACATTTGGGAAAAAGCCTTGAATATTATTTTGAAAATTAACAAACTGAGTATTCAAGCCGCTGGCCATATCTTTATAATTTTTGGTACCTTCTTGCATTGGTAAAACAACATTTTGCTCATTAATTGACTTAAAATCGCTCAGCTTAGTCCCAGACTTAGACTCAGCATAACTGTAAAAACTTCCACCAGCCAAACTATCATCAGATGATTGGCTAAACATCCCCACGATAATCGGCGTATCAGCACTAATACCTTCCATCTTACGATAACGGGCCACGACTTCAGCTGCAATCTCTTGTCCTTTAGCTATGCGAGTACTATCATCAATCTTTTGCGTGAAATTAGCTCCAAATTCCTCTTTTTGATAAACATCTTCTGTATTCATCGCCAAACCTAAGACAATCCCTTTAAGCTTTAAGCTATTGTCTTCTTGAATCATGAAGTCCTGTTCTTCAATTGATTGTAAATAGTATGGATTTCGACCATCATCCGTTTTACCATTATCTTCTGGATTTAATCCAACGGCATTATCATTTGATTTACGCTTCAACCATGCTTGGGCTGTTTTAGTATCTAAATATTGGCCTTCCTGAAATATATACGATTTTGGTGAAAAGCTTTTTTTAGCTAAGCTGAGCAATCCATTTTCAAAATTAACTGTATTATACTGATTACCATTTTGATTAGCGGTAACACCCCGTGCCTTGCCCACTAAGTAATTTCCATCTTTAATGACTGATTGATACTGATCATTAGAATTTGATCCCGTTAATTTGATTCCTTTTTTAGTGGCCACTTTATTATTAACGGTTGTTTTACCTTTTTGAGATTCAACCTTCGATGAATTTTTAGAATAAAAATTACCAAAAAAGATTAAAGCGCCGCCCAAGAGCACTACACCAACCACGGCCCCGATCCATTTTATATAGCGCATTTATCCGCCCCTTTTACATTTAATATTATTCATATAATTTATATTTTAACAAATTAAGAATTATTTTGCATAACATCTTGCAAATCTTGTTCAGACCAAATGGTAATTTCTAGGCTTTCAGCCTTACTTAGTTTACTTCCAGCATCTGCCCCGGCAATGAGTAGATCCGTCTTTTTTGAGACACTGCCTACCACTTGTGCTCCACGTTGTTCTAACCAATGCGTGGCTTCCTGTCGGCTAAACATCGTTAGCTTGCCTGTCAAAACAATTTTCTTATCCGTAAATTCAGGTTGGTTGATCACTGCCTTTTCTACTTGATAAGAAAAATTAACACCTTGTTGCTCTAATTGCTCCAATAGCTCTTGAACTAATGGATCAGCAAAGTATTGGACAATATTTTCAGCAATCACCATCCCAAGGCCCGGAATCTCAGCAATATCATCAACCGTCGCATGCGCTAGTTGATGGATATTAAGGAATTTTTGCATGATTTGCCGTGCAACCTTTGCCCCAACCGTGCGAATTCCAAATCCAAATAAGAGGCGTTCTGCTGAATTGTTCTTTGATTGGTCAACCGCAACAATTAAATTTTGCGTAGCCTTGGGGCCAAATTTATCTAATTCTAACAACTCTTCTTCATTTAGACGATACAAATCCGCAATGGTTTTAACCAGACCGCGGGCCAGTAATTGTTCAATAATCTTTGGTCCCAACCCATCAATGTTCATCGCATTTCGAGATGCAAAGTGAGTCAATCGTTCTTTAATTTGTGCCGGACAAAATGGATTTAAGCAACGTAGTGCAATTTCGCCATTCACATGCACCAATTCATCCCCACAAACAGGACAATTCGTGGGGATTGGATAGCTTTGACTAGCCATAGGCCGCTTCTCCAAAATAACGGTCCCCACCTCGGGGATAATATCGCCGGCTTTATGCAGTGTTACTGTATCACCGATGCGTAAGTCTTTAGCTACCAAATATTCTGGATTGTGGAGCGATGCTCTTGAAACAGTAGTTCCTGCTAATTGAACGGGGTTCATTACGGCAGTAGGTGTCACAGCTCCCGTTCGCCCAACAGTCCATTCAATCTCTTTTAAGACAGTTTGCTTTTCTTCCGCCGGAAACTTATAGGCAATTGCCCATCTAGGTACTTTTACAGTCGCACCCAATACTTCATGTAATGCTAATTGATTAACTTTAACGACAATACCGTCGATTCCATAATCTAAATTATCTCTTTGGTTCGTTTGTTGCTCAATATATCGCTCTAATTCGACAATACTTTCAACTACCTGATTGGTTAAATTAACCGGTAATCCTAATTCAGCCAATCTGATTAACAATTCAGCTTGCGTTTTTACGCCTAGTTGGTTTCGTGAGTCAATCACCTGGTACATAAATCCAGCTAATTGCCGTTGTTTTGTAATTTGCGGATCCAATTGCCGCAATGAACCTGCGGCAGCATTTCGCGGATTTGCAAAGGGTGTCAGTCCATCTCGATCTCTTTGTTCATTTAAATTCACAAATGCCGTCTTGGGCATATAGACTTCCCCTCGCACTTCAAGATTAAGCGGTTCACTCAATTGATGCGGAATATTTTGAATATATAATACATTGGCGGTAACGTCTTCACCAATTTGACCATTCCCACGAGTTGCTGCTTGAATTAAGCTTCCATTCTCATACCGTAAACTAATGGCCAATCCATCAATTTTTAATTCTGCATTGTAGGCCAAAGCAGTTGAACTATTCTGTTGTGTGGTGTGCATCCAATCACTTAATGTATCCATCGAAAAAACATCACCTAATGAAAGCATCGGTTGAATGTGCTCAACTTTAGGCAAATTTTCCTTAGTCTGATCCCCAACCTGTTGCGTGATGGAATCTGTCCTAATCAATTCTGGGAATTGATTTTCTAAATCAATTACTTCTTGATAAACCCGATCATACTCACTATCTTCAACCGTCGGTGCATCATTTTGATAATATTCTTCAGCCCACTGTTTTAACTGAGTCTGCCGAACAGCTAACATTTTTTCAGCTGTCGCTAATGTCAATTGATCTTCGGCCATACGTTACTCCTTTATTCTTGCTTTTTAATGGGGGCAAAAGCCGCTAACAAGCGCTTAATTCCTTGCGACTCAAAAGCAACATCCAGTTCCATATCTTCACCAAGACCGTTCACTTTCACCACCGTTCCAGTGCCCCACTTTTTGTGGGTTACCAAATCACCAACGGACCAACTAACTGATTGCTCAAGATTGTCCGGATTGGGAGCTTGGTGGATTTGTCGGCTAGAAGTTAAATTCCGATTATTAGGCTCACGTTGCCCAACTGGACGACCTTGAAAAGTCGTACCAGTCGCCGGTTGAAAACGACGCGCAAATGGCAAACTGGCTTCTCGTGCTTGATAGCTATCCAATTGACCAGCGGCGGACATATCCAAATATTTAGGTGAAATTTCATCAATAAAACGTGAGGCCATGTTATTACTCATCTTACCGTATAGCATTCTTGAATAGGCATTCGTTAGATAGAGCTTTTCTTTGGCTCGTGTGATACCAACATAAGCCAAACGTCGTTCTTCGTCTAATTGCTTTGGATCAATAATAGCCCGAAATGATGGGAAAATTGATTCTTCCATTCCAACCAAGAAAACCACCGGAAATTCCAATCCCTTAGCCGCATGAAGCGTCATCAAGGTGACATTGTTATCTTCTTGATCTACATTATCAATATCTGAAACCAAGGCTAGTTCACTCATGAAATCAACATATTTAGAGACGCTATCCTCGTCGGGTTCATAATTTTTATCAAATTGTTCTGTCACCGTTAAAAATTCGTCCAAATTTTCTAATCGATTTTCATTTTCCGGGGTTGGACTAACTTTCAATGTCTCAACATATTTAGTTTCCTGATATACAGCCCGGGTTAAATCAGTAATTGAAACATCAAATTGTTCTTGTTGGATCAATTTTTGCATTAATATAGCAAAATCCATTAACTTATTTTGTGCCCGACTCTGTAAATCGTTCATCAAATGTGCATTAGCCGCGGCTTCCAAAAGGGGCCAATTATGTTCACTGGCGAACGCTCGCAGCTTAATAATGGAAGTATCACCTAGACCCCGTTTAGGTTCATTTACCACGCGTAAAAAGCTTTCATCATCAGCTGGATTGGTAATTAATGAAAGATAGGCTAAAATATCCCGAATTTCTTTACGCTCGTAGAATTTAGAACCACCTACCATCGTATACGGAATATTTGCTTTAACTAAGGCTTCTTCGATTCCACGCGACTGTGCATTGGCTCGGTAGAGAATCGCAAAATCGCGATATTGTCGATTTTTATTCTTAACCTGGTTCGTAATCTCACCTAAAATATAAACGGCTTCATCCCGATCAGAGTTGGATCGGTGATAAGTGATTTTTTCACCATCGCCATTATCGGTCCATAAATTTTTAGAGATGCGTCCATGGTTATTAGCAATTACATCATTTGCCGCATTTAAAATGATTTGTGTCGAACGATAATTTTGTTCCAAAAGTACTTTTTTAGCGCCCAAATAGTCTTTTTCAAAATTTAAAATAATTTCTAAATTGGCACCACGCCAACCGTAAATACTTTGATCAGAGTCACCCACTACCGCTAAATTTTTCCAACCTGCAGCTAATAATTGAATGAGACGGTATTGCGCATCATTGGTATCCTGATACTCATCAACGTGAATATATTCAAATTTATCTTGATAATATGCTAAGACCTCTGGTTCTTGCTCCAATAACTCAATCGTCAACATAATTAAATCATCAAAATCGACAGATTGCGCAAGCTCCAACTGCTTTTGATAGGCCGCATAAGCTTTCGCTACAATTTTACTAAAAATATCATTAGCCGTTTTTGCATATCCAACTGGCGTTTCCATCGCATTTTTAGCATTCGAAATGGCACTTAAAACACTTCTTGGATCAAATTTTTCAATATCAACATTTTGATCCTTTAAAATTCGTTTCACTAAAGTCCTTTGTGCTCCGGCATCTATGATTGTAAAGTCACGTTTATAGCCTAACTTATCAATATCTCGTCGTAACATTCGAACCGCCATCGCATGAAAAGTCGAAATCCAAACACGATTAGCATCAGTCACTCCAATTAAATCGGCAATTCGCTCCTTCATTTCACGGGCAGCTTTATTCGTGAAAGTAATAGCTAAAATGCGCCACGGCGCAACCTTTTGATCTTGAATTAAATGAGCAACTCGATGCGTTAAAACCCGGGTCTTACCCGATCCAGCTCCGGCCATAATTAATAATGGTCCCTCCGTAGTAGTTACGGCTTCAGCTTGTTGTGGGTTCATCCCCTTTAACAATTCTTGACTCATTTATTAACGCTCCTTCTTTCCCCAATACTGATACAAGTCCACTTTTAATGCACCGTTATAAAGTTTTCGTTTCTTAGTTGCTTTTTGTCCGTAGGCTTTTTCAAAACCATCATCACTGGTTAAAATATACTTCGACCAAGTTGGCATTTTGCTGTAAATTTGCCCCATTTCACCATACAAACGACGCGCTGTTTCCTCATCACCTAAACGCTCTCCATACGGTGGATTTGCAACAATAATACCATTCTTACCTTCCGGTACCCAATCTTTAGCAGCCAACTGCTTAAATTCAATATCTTCACCCACGCCCGCTTTATTGGCATTATCTTTGGCAATTTGAATCATATTATCATCAATATCATAACCACTGATATTTAATTCAACATTAAAGTCAATCAAGCCCCGTGCCGTTTCCTTTAATGTTTTTCCAATCGCTGGATCAAACATTTCCCAGTCTGAAATATCAAACTCTCGGTTCAAACCTGGTGCAATATTACGCCCAATTAAAGCTGCCTCAATCGGAATCGTCCCTGATCCAGTTACAGGATCTACAAATGGATTATCTGTAAACCAGTGGGATAAATCAATAAGCGCCGCTGCCATTGTTTCTTTTAGTGGTGCCCCCCCTTTTTCAGTTCGATAGCCGCGCTTAAATAATGAATCACCCGTGCTATCTAAGGTCACCATGACATGATTTTTATCAATCGCCGTTTCAATCAAATACCGCGCCCCAGTTTCAGGTAAATGTCCCCGGGTGTTGTAAGTCGCAGCTAAACGTTCCACAATGGCCTTTTTAGTAATACTTTGCACCGTTGGCACGGAATGTAATATTGATCCTTTTGAACGTCCATTAACTGGAAATTGAGCATCGTAAGGTAAAATATCTTCAAAGGGATAAGCTTTAACGCCTTGAAAAAGATCCTCGAACGTTTTAGCTTCAAACTCAGTCAAGACAATTTTAATCCGGTCTGCCACACGCAACCATAGATTGGCCCGATAAATATCGGTTAAACTTCCTTCAAAAAAAACACGCCCATTCTCTGTTTGGACCTGATACCCCAGATTCTTCAATTCTTTGGCAACAATGGCTTCCATCCCAGCACCCATCACGGCCATTAGTTTAAAAGTTGGTTCAGTCATAGTTTGTTCTCCTCATATTTTCAGAATTAAGTTGCTCCCGGTATCACTCGAGCACAGACTCAAATATAGTTCTATTATCAATTGAATTAATTACCTTAATTATGCGTTATTCAGCAAACGCGCTCAATCCCCAATTAAGATAATTTATTCATTTTTTTGTAAAAATAAAAGCCGACACCCTAAAAGTGTCGGCTGCCGGATGTGTTAGCTGTAAGCCATGTTTTGTTCCTAACAAAACTTGGCAGGTTTTGTTAGGTGGTAATCATCTATCTCAGATATTATAAATATCTCCCCGATCATCACTTCAATTTGTTAGATCAAGCGCCCCTACCAAAGTTTGGGTTGCCCGCTCGTGGGGTTTACCGCGTTCCACCCTTTTCATTTCTAAAAAGATTCGTCACTGTGGCACTTTCACAACTATTAAACCATAGTTACCCTTAGGCCGTTCGTTGGCCGTCTACCATTTAAATGGCAGCCTAGCCTTATTTTTTCAGCTAGCGCGAACACTACTGGCATCACAGCCAGTGCGAGCATGGACTTTCCTCATACCATAAAAATGATACGCAATTACCCACTAACACAATGTCATAAATTATACACCAATTACTCCATAATTTATAGCTTTTAATTATTCAGTTTTTTCATTTACGGTTCCAAAGACTCGACGTTCCAAATTTGAAAGTCGCTTTAAGATATCCATATTGGCATTAGCTGAAGGAGTAGCCGGATTAATTGTACTTGCAGGCGTTGTCACTGCATTAGCTCGACGAGTCAATTCCGCAATTTCTAATTTTTGTTTTTCAATCGTTTCTTCTAGTTCCGCAATATTACTTTCAAAAGATTGATAATCTGCCATTAATTCATCGAGATAACTATCTACATCATTGGTGTTATAACCTTGAATTGCAGTTTTCTTAAAATCTTTATTAAAAATTTCTTCAACGGTATGCCGTACTTGTTCCATAATGGAGCTCCTTTAGTTTAATCTTAATTAAAGTTTACCAGTTTATTTGTTTTTTTTCATCTAAAATGAATATTTTTCGATGATTAGTTAACAATTAATTCTAATACATTTATATTTTGATTAACCATAAAGGTATCTTATCCACCATAATATTCCACTCATCTTAAATTAAGCTGTCAAAGTATTGATTATTATTAAACCATATTATTACTTTGGCATTTAAAAAAGACCACAAATTAATGTAGTCTTTTAAATACTATTTGCGACTCTTCCAAATCATCACCCCAGCTAAGCTTGTTAAGATAATGCTCACAACGCTTATCCATGTCAGATTTTGCGCTGCAGTCTTTGGAAGTAATGTTTGAACTTCCTCAACTACATTATTCACAACGTCGTTGCGCTTTTTATCATTGTTAATATTTGGGTTTGAATTGCTATTGTTTTTCCCTGGGTTTATATTATTTGAATTATTGTCGTTACCATTTGATCCATGGTCGTCATTACCATTATCATCGATTACTGGTAATGTGGGCATATTGGTCTCTGGATTCAATGGTTTTGTTGGTGTATTGGTATCAGGTGCAGCTGTATAGTGCTCCTATACTGATAAATGGTACAAGAAAAGAGAAACTGCTTGTGCGATAATTTAATCAGAACAGGAGATATTTTTATGAAAAATAATTCAAGTAAACGTTATTCAACTGATTTTAAAGAACGAATAGTAAAATTATATTTAGAAGGCCATCGATCGATGGCCTCTTTATCTCGTGAATATGATGTAACGACTGGGTCTATTTCGAAATGGGTTAAATCAATTGAACCCATCAAGTTATCAAACGGGAAACAAACTAATCTGACTGAAATTAAAGACCTAATTAAAGAAAATAAAAGATTAAAAGAGGAAAATGAAATTTTAAAATTAGCGGCGGTATTACTCGGACAGAGATAAAACTTAAAAATGGGTTAGTGCTTATAGAAAAGTTATGTCAACGAGGATACTGCTTAACAATGATTTTAAATAAATTAAGAATTCCACGACAAACTTATTATAATTGGATAAATCATCATCCTTCACGATGTGAACAAGATGATCAACATATTGGTAAAATAATGCTAAATATATGGCGTGATAATTATAAAGTCTATGGACGTCCACGTTTACAAATGGCCTTACGGTCATTTGGGATTAGAATTGGTACGTCTCGTATAATTCCGTTTAATGCATCAATTTAATATTCGTTCTCTTATGTGTCGCCGATTTAAAAAACCTGGAACGCATGTTGATTATGATCAGCGACCAAATTTAATAAAACATTGTGATAAAAATGCGTCAATCTGGCGAACTGATATTACTTATATAGAGAAATATCCAGGTCATTGGGTTTATTTAAGTAGTGTTTATAGTGAAAGTAATCATAAAATTATTGCCTATAAAGTAGCAAATCAGATGACTAGTAATTTAGTAACAGATACATTGAAAATGGCATTATCACATCATAAAAGGCCACAATTTATTCATTCTGATATGGGAAGTCAATATACCAGTAACCAATTTGAACAATTACTCAAAAAAGTTAAAATACAACACTCGTATTCTCTCAAAGGTCATCCTTATGACAATGGACCAATTGAGGCCTTTCATTCAATTTTCAAACGTGAGTTTGTTTACCTAACTAAATTCCAAAGTTATGATGATTTAATTTTGAAAATTGAAAATTATATGTATTGGTACAATCACAATAGAATACGGACAACCGTTTAACTATTTCTGTACCATTTATTGACACAGGAGCAACTTTAGTTTTAATCATATTCATCAAATTCACAATTAGGAAGGGGTAATTCTAAATTTCTTGCTCCACTCTAGTTACAAATACATTTTTGATATTAGATTTATTCAATGGTGGTATTTCGATCCAATCTTACATATTAAAAGACAAGTAAATCAATTACTTGTCTTTGTCTAAAATTTAATTATTATTTTCGTTTCTTCCAGATTAATAATCCCATTAAGTTAGCTAAAATAAAACTGATAAGTCCTGCCAAAGTTACTTTCTGTACTGCAGTATTTGGCAACATATTCTTTGCATTACTTACTATATTTTTTGTTGTTGAATTTAAACTGTTTTTTTCGTCCTTATTCGCATTATCTGAATTATTTTGTGTATTGTTCTTATTATCTTCGCTAACGTAAACATAAGTCACCGTCTGTGCTTTCTCAGTCAACTTACCTGAGGCATCACCCTCGACTTTCTTAAACGTATAACCTTTGATATCTTTTTTATCGGTAGAATAATCATCTCCGATATTACCACTCTTGATCTCATCATCGGCAATCTTATTACCGTCTACGTCTTGATAATGAACCGTTACGTTAGCTGCCTTCACAGGATCCTTAGTATAAACATAAGTCACCGTCTGTGCTTTCTCAGTCAACTTACCTGAGGCATCACCCTCGACTTTCTTAAACGTATAACCTTTGATATCTTTTTTATCGGTAGAATAATCATCTCCGATATTACCACTCTTGATCTCATCATCGGCAATCTTATTACCGTCTACGTCTTGATAATGAACCGTTACGTTAGCTGCCTTCACAGGATCCTTAGTATAAACATAAGTCACCGTCTGTGCTTTCTCAGTCAACTTACCTGAGGCATCACCCTCGACTTTCTTAAACGTATAACCTTTGATATCTTTTTTATCGGTAGAATAATCATCTCCGATATTACCACTCTTGATCTCATCATCGGCAATTTTATTACCGTCTACGTCTTGATAATGAACCGTTACGTTAGCTGCCTTCACAGGATCCTTAGTATAAACATAAGTCACCGTCTGTGCTTTCTCAGTCAACTTACCTGAGGCATCACCCTCGACTTTCTTAAACGTATAACCTTTGATATCTTTTTTATCGGTAGAATAATCATCTCCGATATTACCACTCTTGATCTCATCATCGGCAATCTTATTACCGTCTACGTCTTGATAATGAACCGTTACGTTAGCTGCCTTCACAGGATCCTTAGTATAAACATAAGTCACCGTCTGTGCTTTCTCAGTCAACTTACCTGAGGCATCACCCTCGACTTTCTTAAACGTATAACCTTTGATATCTTTTTTATCGGTAGAATAATCATCTCCGATATTACCACTCTTGATCTCATCATCGGCAATTTTATTACCGTCTACGTCTCGATAATGAACCGTTACGTTAGCTGCCTTCACAGGATTCTTAGTATAAACATAAGTCACCGTTTGTGCTTTATCAGTCAACTTACCTGAGGCATCACCCTCGACTTTCTTAAACGTATAACCTTTGATATCTTTTTTATCGGTAGAATAATCATCTCCGATATTACCACTCTTGATCTCATCATCGGCAATTTTATTACCGTCTACGTCTCGATAATGAACCGTTACGTTAGCTGCCTTCACAGGATTCTTAGTATAAACATAAGTCACCGTTTGTGCTTTATCAGTCAACTTACCTGAGGCATCACCCTCGACTTTCTTAAACGTATAACCTTTGATATCTTTTTTATCGGTAGAATAATCATCTCCGATATTACCACTCTTGATCTCATCATCGGCAATTTTATTACCGTCTACGTCTCGATAATGAACCGTTACGTTAGCTGCCTTCACAGGATCCTTAGTATAAACATAAGTCACCGTTTGTGCTTTATCAGTCAACTTACCTGAGGCATCACCCTCGACTTTCTTAAACGTATAACCTTTGATATCTTTTTTATCGGTAGAATAATCATCTCCGATATTACCACTCTTGATCTCATCATCGGCAATTTTATTACCGTCTACGTCTTGATAATGAACCGTTACGTTAGCCGCCATAACAACGGGTTGCCAAACGTACGTATCCGAATTTTTTAATCCATCGTAATTACTCATTAAATCTTCTGAACTATATACATTTATCCCCGATGGCCGACTTGAGTTCCCCTCTGCAACATTTTGCCACTTACCTGTGTATTTATTGCTCTTTTTAAATTCAGGAATTCCTGAATTTAGTAACGTACTAATATTTTTACCAAGTACTATCTCCTTAAGTTCGATATCAGATAAAAACATATCTTTAATATTAGTATTATTAGTAATTATAAAATTATCTAAATTCAGTTTTTCTAAATTAGGTAGTTCTTCAAACATACCATTCATATTTGCAACATTTTGCGTATTGAATGAGGAAACATTAATATCTGTGAATCCAGATCGTACAAACATCCCTCTCATATCCGTCACATTTTTTGTATCAAAAGACTGTAAATTTAAGTATTTAACGTTTTGCATGTCACTAAACATACTCCACATGGTAGTTACTTTACTTGTATTGAAATTATCTAAATTAATATTTTTCAAATTAGTCATTCCCGCAAACATCGATACCATAGTAACAACGTTTGATGTATTGAATGAGCTTATATCCAAACTATTTAAATTAGCATCTCCATAAAATGTACCATTCATCTTTGTAACATTGTTTGTATTAAAATTACTTACATTTAAATCATTTAATGCAGTCATACCCGCAAACATTTGCGCCATACTAGTAACATTTTCTGTTTTAAATTCACTCAAATCAAGTGATGATATTTTAGAGACTCCTGAAAACATATCACTCATAATAGTCACTTTTTTAGTATCAAAATTACTTAAATCCAGAGAGGTTAACCCTGATGCTCCCCTAAACATATTAGACATGTCACTTACATTACCTGTATTAAATGAAGATAAATCTAATTTAGGTAATGATTTTGTCTCCGAAAACATTGCGTTCATATTAGTTACATTTGATGTATTAAATGTGCTTATATCTAACTGTGTTAGCTTCTTTGTTTGGCTAAACATACTACTCATATTCTTGACATTTGATGTATTAAATGAAGATAAATCGAGATAAGTTAAATTTGTACAATAATCGAACATTCCAAACATATCTGTTACATTTAGGGTATTAAAATTTGATAAATCTAAACTTTGCAGATTGGTCATCGCATGAAACATATAACGCATATTAGTTACTTTACTTGTATCTAAATATGTAAGGTTGTCGATACTTGTTACATTTTCAAAGCTATAAAATAAATAACTAATATCGCTGGCTGCACTAACTTTTCCATCAAAAATCACTTTATTTATAGACTTAGAATACTTTTCCCATGGAGATTGATAACCTGTATTGTTAAAAGTTCCTTGCCCAATATGTAATACCCCAGATTCTGTAATATACCAGTCACTAGTACCAAATGTTCCTTCTGCCATATTCACTGAATCACTAACACTGGAGCTTTCATTTACGGATGTACTACTGGATGTATTCGTAGTATTTGATATTGAATTATTAGTTAGCTTAGAGTCCACATCTAAATTAATTTTTTCATTTTTGTTGTTATCTAACTCACTCTTTTGGGGGACCATCTCTGAATTACGTGTTTGATAATCTTCACTATTTTTCATATCAGCTTGAGCTATTGGAACTAAAATATTAGTTGATAGTAATATACTAAAAGATAGGATGACTGTTTTTTTCATGATATTAATTTATCTCCTTTATTTGAATCAATGTTTCCACATGATTAATATTTGGGGGAATTATTTACGTTTATTATAAATAATTATGTAAGCCAATAATGCTAATACTACGCTTGCAAGTCCTGCTAAATTCAATTTACTTATAGATGTATTGGGTAATTTTATGTTCAGATTTTTAAACATACTATCTAAGGTACTTTTACTATAATTATCTGTATCTTTAATACTTTGTTTATTTTCTAATACATGTGCTTTAACCGTCTTACTTTGACCATCATCCGTCGTTATAATGACGTCATAATTTCCGAATTTACTCATATTAATCTGGCTTTTATCTAGCTTGACAGGTATATCTTGACCATCTTTATCTGTAGCGCTAGCCTTAAATTCTTCGTCTGCGGGAATTTTATTTCCAACATATGTTGTTACATCAGAACCTTTAATACCTTGTTTATTTTCTAATACATGTACTTTAACCGTCTTACTTTGACCATCATCCGTCGTTATGATGACGTCATAATTTCCGAATTTACTCATATTAATCTGGCTTTTATCTAGCTTGACAGGTATATCTTGACCATCTTTATCTGTAGCGCTAGCCTTAAATTCTTCGTCTGCGGGAATTTTATTTCCAACATATGTTGTTACATCAGAACCTTTAATACCTTGTTTATTTTCTAATACATGTACTTTAACCGTCTTACTTTGACCATCATCCGTCGTTATAATGACGTCATAATTTCCGAATTTACTCATATTAATCTGGCTTTTATCTAGCTTGACAGGTATATCTTGACCATCTTTATCTGTAGCGATAGCCTTAAATTCTTCGTCTGCGGGAATTTTATTTCCAACATATGTTGTTACATCAGAACCTTTAATACCTTGTTTATTTTCTAATACATGTACTTTAACCGTCTTACTTTGACCATCATCTGTCGTTATGATAACGTCGTAATTTCCGGATTTATTCATATTAATCTTACTTTTATCTAGCTTAACGGGTATATCTTGACCATCTTTATCTGTAGCGCTAGCCTTAAATTCTTCGTCTGCGGGAATTTTATTTCCAACATATGTTGTTACATCAGAACCTTTAATACCTTGTTTATTTTCTAATACATGTACTTTAACCGTCTTACTTTGACCATCATCTGTCGTTATGATAACGTCGTAATTTCCGGATTTATTCATATTAATCTTACTTTTATCTAGCTTAACGGGTATATCTTGACCATCTTTATCTGTAGCACTAGCCTTAAATTCTTCATCTGCAGGAACTTTGTCTCCAACATATGTTGTTACGTCAGAACCTTTAATACCTTGTTTATTTTCAACAACCTTAATTTTGGCTACACTATCTACTAGACTATTATTCGCATTTAATGTCTTATATTTAATCTCATATATTCCAGGAGTAGATGTATTCACATCTCCTTCGGTAAGGATATCAGTGATACTTATATCCTTACCGTTTTTATCTGTAGCAGAAACAAAATTATCTTCTTTACTCCAATTAGATCCAGTTAATATTGTAGAATTTTTTACTTTTATATTAGTTTTATCTTCAAGTATAGTTATTGTAGTTTGACCTGTTCCAATATTACCTGTACTATTTTCAACTGAATATTTAATTAAATATTCTCCAGGAATATTATTATTATTTATAATATCAGAAGAATCCACTATTTTAATTTTAGATGTTATGTCACCATCATCTTGGTCTGTTGCATTTGCCAAATTCAGTATATCTTTTAAACTGATTTTTTCTGTACTATAAATAGTAAGAGGCTTTGCATTAATATGCGGTATGAAAGATCCATTTAATGTTGGATAATACCTGAACATAATATCCCCAGAACCCAGTGTTATTGATAAATCATTATTTTTTATCGGTTCAATTGGCTTACCAGTTTCAGCATTATCAGCACTTACAAACGATGATCCATCAACATGACTCAAATTTCCATTAGTATTGGAGATAAAACTAGCAGAATACTGGTTTTTATCATATCCTTTATATTCTGGTATTAGAATATAAAATCCTGTATCATCATCTTCCCATACAACTTTAACTGTATTAGTCACATCCTCATTGCCATGATATATTCTGAGCGTATTTTTTTTAATAGTTGATGAAGAATGATATATATCCGATTTAAGTGTCACCCCCCACTTCACATTAGTAGCTGTTAAGTCATGTACAAAATTATCTAATTTTGCATTAATTAACATACCCTCTTGGTCATAGGAATACATATGTTTGTAATTATCATATCCAACATAATTATTAAACCAGTCAGTATTAGAATCAAAAATTGTTTTTAGACTCCCCTGTAAATGTGGTCCAAAGCTATCAATTTGATCAGCTTTATTATTCTGAACCATCAATATCATGTTCTCACCGTATATATCAAAGTATATGTCGTTTCTACTATATTTAACATTAAGTGGGTATTCAGCTGTTTTACCAGTATTATCTTCATTTTTAGTTGGATTACTAGTTACACTAATATTTACTACCCCACTAAAATCGATTATTTGAGTAGCGGTTAATGTTATCGTACTAGCAGATGCATCAGATTTCATAGAGAAATACTTCGACCCATCAATCAATTTTAAAGTCGAATATTGTATACCATTACTATCAATATTTAGAACAATCTTATCGCCTTTATGTATCAATTTGTTGGGTGCTTCGTTCAATATCTGTAAATCCATTTTGGTAACATTATTGGATGATTTAATTGTAGAAAAATTGGTTTTAACTGATGTAGAGGGAATTTCATCTTCGTTGTCTGAATTATCTAAAGTTTGTGTGTTTTTATTAATGTAGCTAACTCTACTTGTTTTAGTTTTTATTTTACCGGTAATATCTAAATTATTATTCTGAACACTAAGCGGTTCAGAAGTATCGTTTGCATTTATTTGAGCTTTTATTTTATTATTATCAAGACTGATTTCATCCTCCGCAAACACACATAAAGGATTAACTACTCCTAGAATAATTGTACTTATTAATATATATTTTTTTAATTTCATTTCTAATTCTCACTTACTTACAAGACAGATTTTGAAAAGACAGATAAATAATCTAAATCCTTTATTAATATTTTTCTATCAACATACTCAATTACACCATTTCGTTCCAAGTCGTTCATAATTCTAGTAACTGATGTTCTATTATTAATTCCGACAAAGTCTGCAATTGTTTCTTGTGTGATGATTAAATCAATTAAAACATTATTAGTATTTTTATCTATTGCCCCAAACTTCCTAGCGGAATCATATAAAAAGGCACTCACTTGCCCCTTCCTATTGTTACTAACTTGTCTTTTTAATCTTGTTGTATTTTCATCAATTTTTTGTCGATAATAGTTTCGAACATGCCCTTGAAGAAAAGGATCATTCCTAATCATTTTCCAAAATTCGATTCTATTTATTTTATAAAATTTTGCAATGTTAGATTCAACTCGGATATTGTATGGTTGTTTCACTAAATTTATATCCTCTTTTTCAAGCAGTGTTATAATACCTGGTTCATCCATATATGATATATTTACATTATTTCCACTTGTTCCAGGAATGGATGAAAGTATCACCCCTTCTCTTAAAATAAAAACACTAGATACCGTATCTCCAGATTTTGTTAAATATCCTTTTCTCAATATCTCTAACTCTTCAACATCTTTTAAAGCTAATTCTTTAATTTTTGAAAACAAATAATTTATATCTTCCATACCATTTTGTTTCATAATTACTTACTCCGATTATAAAATTGCACACAAAAAGACACAGTTAAACCAACAATAGCTTAACCATGTCTTCACATCTATCTCTATCTATACATTTAATCTTGCTGTGCTGTGCTGTGCTGTGCTGTGCTGTGCTGTGCTGTGCTGTGCTGTGCTGTGCTGTGCTGTGCTGTGCTGTGCTGTGCTGTGCTGTGCTGTGCTGTGCTGTGCTGTGCTGTGCTGTGCTGTGCTGTGCTGTGCTTCATCATTATGCAAATCCTTTCTAATATACTGTCAACCGTATTTTTTTATTTTAAGTATTAATTTCAGTTTAACTCATTTTTCACCTATTATCGACACAATATGTCTCACAAAACCAAAAATTTGGTTAACATTAGATACATATAAGTGAAATTAATGCTTTTAAAATATTCTTTTTTCACTCCCCTCTAAACCAGACAATGCGATTATTTTCATATCGTTTTATCTCCCGTTTTTTCTTAATTATATTCCAGTTAAATTTTTAGGACCTCATTCATGTGAGGTTCTTTTATTTTTTATCTTCAATCCAATTAATTGAATCAATCGCAATCTTAGTTCCACCAATAAATACATATTCCTCATCATAGCCTTTGACCATTCCAGAAATAATAGCGGGTACTATTCCATCAACAATGACCTTCTCTTGCACCCTTAAAGCCTGGTTATTAGCATATGCACTAAATAATACTTTAGAAATATTTTCTAGTGACATACCAGGCATCAAAGATTGGTTCATTTTCATCTGTTCCTGAATCGCTTCTGACAAACTCGAAGCTGAGTTATTAGTTGCCTCAATTAGTCGATTTTGATTTAACATCAAAGAATCAAGTTGCGTATGAATTGTTTCAGCCGCTTTTTTCTCAGAAATTCTTTCAGCATAATTATTCAAAACTTCTGCCATTAATTTATCTCTTGAAATTTCAAGCTCATTATCTCGTTGTTCTATTAATGGAGTTTTTTTAATAGCAGATGGAATTGACAATTTTTGCCATTTCCATCTGCCAATTATTGTAGACAGTTCTTTACCACTCACGAATGCTCTCAACATATTCATCGGCATATTCTTGCAGTCGATCAAAATCGACTAATGTAATTGGATAGGTTCGTTGCCGATCATATTGTTGCATGGCCGAATATAAATAACGAACTTTACTTTCTTCAGCTTGCGCATCATAAAACAGAATTGCTCCGTCCGTATGTTCTAACATAAAATTCTGGTAGTTTTTAAACTGTTGCGGATTTTTGTACTCATCTTGACTCACGCTCTGGGTAAAATCAACAGCGGCTTTTAATTTTTGCAGCTGTGCTTGATTATTCTCGTTCCATTGCCCCCCAAAATCTTTGAAGGGGGTCATCAAGGCTGTCTTTAAGGCTGGATACTCTGCTTTCAGGGCATTGGCTACTTCAAGTGCATACTGGTCAATTCCTAATTGACCACCCGTAATGATCCACTCTAGTTCTTCATCCAATTCTCGTTTAATAATTTTTTCAAGCGCATATTTAATAACCGTAATCTTAGGGTCTTGATTGCCAAACACGCCTAATTCAAAACTTCTAAAACCCGTAACCCACAGTCTTGTCATTCGTTAACATCTCCTTTTCCCCATAATATCTCCAATTTTTATATCTAAATATATTTTTTCTTATTTTCAGTACCCCGTCCTTAACGCAACAGAACTGTTGTTATTTCCTAAAATATTATATCAAAAATGGGCCATGACAATTGAATAAAGTTATCTTATAAAATCATTAAATTCTTGGAAAAAACACCTAATATCATTCCAATCTAATAACACAAATTAACCCGAATAATTTTAATTTAACTCCATTGTTAAATTAAATAATTTCAATCTAGGAATAGTTATAATAAGTTTGGTATAATAGTAACGATTATCTTTCATACGGAGGTATTGCGATGACCATTAAATATCCGAATGGACAAGGTTTTGACCCGGCACAATCGAATAAACGTGCTGTGCACCGGCCAAGCCAAGGACATCGCGGAATGTCTTTGGAAAGTGAATTAAATCAAGCAAATCAATTTTATTTACAAAATGGAGTAGCCAATATTCATAAGAAACCGACGCCAATTCAAATTGTTAATGTTGATTATCCCAAACGGTCAGCGGCGAAAATTTCCGAAGCTTATTTTCGCCAAGCCTCAACCACAGATTATAACGGAATCTACCAAGGCCGCTATTTAGATTTTGATGCCAAAGAAACTGCCAGTCAAACTTCCTTTCCGCTTAGCAATGTTCATCAACATCAAATTGACCATTTAGCAGATATCAAACGACTCGGTGGCCTCAGCTTCTTCATTATTCGTTTCACAAAACGTGGTGAAACATATCTAATTGATAGCAGTCTTCTAATTGATTCTTGGCAACATCGTCAAGAAACCCGGAAGTCCGTCCCCTACGCTGAAATTGTTAAACATGGGTTTTTAATTCCAACTGGATTAAGACCAATTCTTCCCTATCTCAATGCAGTTGATCAACTAATTGCAGCACATTAAATTTATATTATCCAAGGAGAACGATCAAATGTCTGATCAAAATCTTTCTAGAACTAATCGTACGCATCCTAAAAATAAAAAGGCGCATCATCCTCTGAAAAAACGCATTCTCTATATTACAGCGAGCGTGATTGGTGTTATTGCCATTCTAGTAATTAGCTTGGCTGCTTATTGGTCATTTACCGCACCAAAAGTCACCAATGCTGGCCTTGTGGGATCATCTCAGTCAACTATCTTAGATAAAGATGGCAACACTGTCTGGACCAGTGGTAATGAACGGCGAGAAATTGCACGGCAAAGCGAGTATCCTTCCAATATGAAGAATGCCGTCGTTGCCATTGAGGATCGTCGTTTTTATAAACACGGAGGAGTCGATTTACGCCGAATTATTGGAGCGGCTTTTGCCAATCTAACTGGTTCATCCCTTGGGCTTCAAGGTGGGTCAACTCTAACGCAACAATTAATCAAACAGACCGCTTTTTCATCCGCAACCAGTGACCAAACTATTAAACGTAAAATTCAAGAAGCCTGGATGTCAATTAAAGTGGAAAAGCAATATTCCAAAGCCCAAATTTTAACCCTCTACATGAATAAAGTTTACATGGGGAACGGTGTCTATGGAATGAAAACGGCTGCTAAGTTCTACTTCAATAAGAATATGGATGAATTGAGCATCCCACAAACTGCTTTAATTGCTGGATTACCTCAATCCCCTTCTGGTTATGATCCATATGCCAATCCTAGTGGTGCTAAGTATCGCCGTGATCAAGTTTTGGATGCCATGGCTGCATACGGTACGATCTCAAAGAGTGATGCGGCAACCTATAAGGCCACAGCCATCGATGATGGTTTGGTCTCCGAGCATCCCGAAAAAGATGTCGAAGCTGAAAATGAAAAAATTTCAGATGCCTACATTTCATCAGTCTTGGCTCAAGTTAAGAAACAGAAATATGACATTAATCGTGATGGCCTAACTATTAAAACTAATTTGGACAGTGATGTTCAAAACAAGGCCTACGATATTATTAATTCATCTACAAGTAATACCTACGGAATTGCCTACCCTGATGATGAACTTCAAGCAGCCGTTACAATTACTGACCCTAAAACCGGGGATGTGATTGCTCAAATCGGTGGCCGAAATCAAGATAGTTTGCAAGGCCTAAACTTGGCTACCTCTACACAGCGTTCTGGTGGGTCAACGGTTAAACCTTTGATTGACTACGCTCCGGCCATTGAAGCCTTTAATTGGCCAACTTACCGAGCGGTTGATGATTCTGCCTCATTTAAATATGCTGGAACGAATCTTTACGTCGGCGATGCCGGTATGACTAACAATGCACCTTACTCCAAGCAAAGTGGCCAATCATACGTAACCATGCGCAATGCTCTTTCACGCTCTCTCAATGTACCTGCCCTACACACACTGGAAGGCCAAAGCACCTTACCAAGTGGTGAAAAAGATGAGTATGTTGGCTATAAACGTGCTGGGAAATTCCTGAATAAATTGGGGATTGATCAAAAGCTAACTGGTGGTTCTGCAATCGGCTTTAATGTTTCAACGGAACAAGAAGCAGCTGCCTTTGCGGCTTTCGCCAACGGAGGAACATACTACAAACCTTCATACATTAAGACTGTTACTACCCGTGAAGGTAAAGTTGAAAATATGACCAGTACTGGGTCAAAGGCTATGAAAGAATCAACGGCATTCATGGTCAACAGTATGTTACAATCCGTTTTCACTGCTAAAGCACCTTGGAACCTAGGATTTAATAAATACGTGCACTCAGATTATACTCAGGGAGCTAAGTCCGGGACAGTTGCTTACCCTTCTAGCTCTAAGTTAGCAGGAAATACGGCCCAGGATCTTTGGTTTACTGGATTTACTAAGTCTGCCTCAATTTCGGTTTGGACTGGCTATGATCAACCAATGGATGTAACAACACCGCTAAGTGCAACTTCGCAACTACCTAGTGAGATCTACGATAGCTTAATGCAATACGTCATGGATAAAAATGGAAGTGATGGCTCAGATTGGAGTGTCCCTTCATCGGTTTCAAAGGTTAACAAATATGGTCAAACGGAATACGAAGTTGATGGCGCTGATTTCAATGATCCATTTGCCAACCGTGTTGCTGGTTCTACGACTGCAGTCAGTGGTTCAGCTTCATCTTCAATTGCTCAATCATCGACAATCTATACTACGACCACGCGAACGACGACAACCCAACAAACTACTACTCCGGCAACAACCTCAAGTAACCGGAATGCAACAACTAGCACTGTAACAAGCAATAACAATGTTAAAGAACCATAAAAAGAACTAAAAAAAGACACATTTTAACAATGTGTCTTTTTTTACTGAATCTCAGTTAATATACTTTTTATTAGAAAAGAGTCGTCCTTTTAAAGCCGACCATGACCATCAATATCACCAAAACCAAAGTAACTGCGACAAGTCCTGCAGCTAAATAAAACATTGAATGATAGCCTAAACGTTCAATTAAAAATCCACCCACTAACGGTCCAAAAGCACGACCAGCTGATGGCGCGGCAGCAGCTAAACCTTGAAATTGCCCCTTTAAACTCATTGGTGTTAATTCATTAACTAGGGCCGGAATCATTGGAAATGCCGTCGCCTCACCCAACGTGGTAATAATCATCGCAATCGCAAAACCTTTGAAATTGTTTACATAAGGTAGAATTAAAAATGCTAACCCAAAACATGCGATCCCACCATAAATTTGAATCCACATCATTTTACGATTCGTCGACAAATTCAAAAAATTCATCGTTAATTGAACTACTGCAATCAGTAACCCATTAATCGTCCACAGCATTGAATATTGCCATAATGGTAAATGTAAAACGTCTGACATATAAACTGACAAATTTCCTTGCCACTGTGAATAAGAGATCCATAAAACACTAAGCCCTAAAATCACGGTCCAAATAATTCTTAAATTCCAAACTGGTAATTTTATTTTTTTAATTTTCAAAGCATCATCACTACTCACTTGAGCTAATGTGAAATTAAAATGTTTTTGAATAATAATAAAAAGTGCGCTATACATGACTAGTGAAATCATAAATAACCAGATAATGCCATAATTATAGATGGGTCCAACCATAGCAGTAGCAAAAACCATCCCAAAATTAGCAATAAAGTACAGCATATTAAAAACATAGCGTCCATCGTGAGTCTTAACTTGTGTGCCATATGAATTAATGGTTGCTGTATTCCAACCACTAAAAATCCCCGTAATCGCTAAAATGATAGGATATGCTGGCCAACCATGCCACAAAATAAAAGCGATCTGTGATAAAGCCATAATTCCAACCCCGATCTGAATCAAATTAAATGGTTGCATCCGATCAAAGAGTCTTCCTGAAATAATACTACCTAACATTTGGCCGAGTGCATTCATTAACATTACCCAACCGACCATCACTAGTGTCTGCCCTAATTGGTTATGTAAATAAATCGACGTCAAGGGCCAAATAAATCCCAAGGCAAAATTATTGATAAAACTAGCCGTTAAAAGCCATCTTAATGACATTCCCCTTGTTTGCATCCGAATCCCCCCCTCAAATTAATTGATAAAAATAAAAAATGAAGGCGCGTGAACGACCTCATTTTTTAATAAACATTAATTATTTTGATGACCATAAAATTTTAAAAATATTTTTTGGCCAACTCATTCATGGTACTATCTTTTTTAAATTTTGCCAACTGTTTATTTACCGCGGTTCTTAATTTAAGATCCGACTTCCGAAAGCCAACTACAAACTGTTCTTTTGGAAACGGAGTTTTAATAATTTTAAAATTTTCGCCTTGTTTAGAATGAGCCATATAATAGCGAGCATAGTCACTATCAATCAAAACTCCCTGAATACGGTTAACTTGCAAATCGTTGAGAGCTTTAGAAAAATCATCATATTGCGTAGTATTACGAATCAACTTTTTAAGCAGCTTTGGATGCTCATCATAACTAGCAGCACCAGAAGAACCAGTTTGAATCCCTAAATCTAAACTATTTAAATCCGTTAATTGATTAAATCCACGATCTTTTACAGTTAAAATGACTTGTTCATCTTGGTGATAAGGGGTTGAAAAAGCAACATGCTTGGCTCGTTGATCTGTGGCCGTATAGCCATTCCAAATGGCATCAATATGCCCTGACTTAAGTTCCGTTTCCTTCATAGACCAATCAATTACTTGAAATTTAACCTGCAAGCCTATTGCCTGAAACGTTTTTCGAGCTAGATCCACATCATACCCAACTAACTCCCCTTTTTGATTTCGAAACCCCATAGGTACAAAAGTGTCATCCACTCCAACCACGACGATTTTTTTTTGCTGCGTTTTGTTCCATTGATCTTGCGGATGATTGACTTTCCAGACTATTCCACCAATTAATCCCATAAGAATTAATAAGACACTCAAATTACCCCAAAGCTTTGTATGTTTCACCGCTGAACCTCTTTTCCAAAATCAAAGGTTAGATCCGCTATAGCTTCAGCAAAAGGTAAATCATGCGTTACCACTAACTGGGTCACACCTTGGGCTTTCATTTGTTGCATCACGTGAATAACCTGTTGCGTTGAAGCTTGATCTAACCCCGACGTAGGTTCATCATACGCTAACATTCCGGGATGCATCGCCAAAGCACGAGCTATTGCAACTCGTTGCTTTTGCCCGCCTGATAATTGACTGGGATATTGCTCAGCTTGATTATTTAACCCTAATTCGAGCAGCAAACGGTCTGCTTTATCTTTCGCAACATTTTGGGGGTCGTTTAACACCGTTAGTGGGGCCAACGTGATATTTTCTCGCACCGTGTATTGAGGAAACAAGTTAAAATCTTGAAAAATCACCCCCACCTGTGCTCCTTGTCGGTTACCAGTCAAATCAAGTAATTCACCATTTAATTTCATCGTTCCCTGATCTGCAGATAATAGTCCAGCGATAATTTTTAAAAATGTTGTTTTCCCAATTCCAGATGGACCGACAATTGCCATAATCTTACCAGTTGGAATTACTAAATTTAAATTTTTAAAAATCAGATGTTCAGCATATTGTTTTTTTAAATTTTTAATCTCTAACATTTGTCTTCCTTTCTAGCGATTTAATCGGTCATAATCCAAAGACTCTTCGATTTTTCGCATAATCAATGTTGCTACAACGGTCAAAATTAAATATAGTAAACCAACCAATAGATACGGAACCAAGGTGACATCCCGGGCTGCTGCAATATTTCCAGCCCGCATCAAATCCCCTAAGCCAATCACATAAACTAATGAAGAATCTTTCACGAGATTAACTACTTCGTTCCCCACAGATGGCATTACGATCTTTGTTACTTGAGGTAAGATAATTTTTTGCATGGTTTGCAATTTTGAAAATCCCAAAACCTGCGCGCCCTCGAATTGTCCTTGTGGAACACTTTGTAACCCACCCCGAAAAATTTCTGCAAAATACGCCGCATAGTTTAAAATAAACGTCACCACTGCCGCTTCAAAGCGGGGAAATGTGACAATTTGAGCTAAGCTTAATCCATAATAAACAAAAACAATCTGCAAGAGCAACGGCGTTCCCCGCATTACCCAAATATAAAAATTGATCAACATTTTCAACAAGACGATTTCTGACCTTAACGCCATTGCAACTAGAATTCCCAGTGGGATGGCACCAATCAATGTTAGGCCAAATACCCCAAAAGTCATTTTCAAACCATCTAGCATACTAGGTAAGATCGACCATAAATAATTCATATTTCCCATCCTTTATTAATTAAAAAAAGCCCTCAAGGTATGCGGGTCAACAACATACCTTGAGGACGATCGAATTCGTGGTTCCACCTCAATTTTGCATCTTATTACTAAGATACACTCAGCCACCATTATTAACGTAAGGGTGGGGACCTATATCGCGGTCGACCGAAAAATCATTACAATTTTTAAACAAACATAGGTGTGGTTCGTTTCATTAATTTGATTGCTTTTCAACTTCGGCGCAACTCTCTGAACAAATTAGATGATCTACTCTTCTACGTGAATTTAATTTATGTTGTAAGGATAAGCGTTTTAACCCGAAATGTCAAACTAATCTAGTTACATCCGGTCAGAACGCCTAAAAATAAGACGATTATTAATTTGTTTATTATCAACCTGATAGTCAACTAAATTCGGTGCCTGAAGCCAACGGTATAAAATACTTAAAGCTGGAAAAACTATAATAAATAATATTAAATTAATCAAAATGGATGGAAACATATGAAAGATAATAAATTCCTGAAAATTAGCTTTTGCAACATTAATCACACCAAAAGCCAAATAATCAAAAATCAGATATGCACTAATGACCGTAAAGAAAATGACCATTTCCCAAAAATATGAATATTCGAAATATTTTTGGACCCAAGTTGCTAACCCAACCATCAACGGAAAACCAATCAATGAGACACCAACATAGCCCGTATAATAAAAATCATAAATTAAGCCAATTACGCCTGCCAAAAAATAAAGATTTAAATGTTCATTTAGTACATCATCTGTTTTTACTAAAATGGGCATTAACAGCACCAATAAGACTAATAACGGACTAGCCGACATTGGTAATTTATATAGCAAGGGGGCCCAGTTAAGAGCAATCACTCCATCTAAAATCAGCGCAAAAAATACTAACACTGGATGAACCCATGTAATTTTAAAATATTTTGACATAATTGTACCCAGCCATTCTCACTAATTTTAATTAACCATATTTTTTCATTATACTATCAATTGAAATGTTTTACTATTTAACTTAATAGAATTATTACAATCCAGTAATAGCAACCAGACAATTCGTATAATCTGCCTAAGCAATCCCATCTTGTCGTAGAATTTTCGTATTATGATGAAACCAAACTCCATTAATTCCAATAATGAGGGCGGAAATTACAAAAACACCTCGGTAATCAAACAATCCCGTGGCAACAGCACCAATAATAGGTCCTGCAACTGAGCCTAAAGCTTGAAAACTTTGGTTATACGCAAACATTCGACTAACGACTTCATGGGGTGTCGTCTTGGTTATCAGAGTCTGAATTGAGGGCATCATTGTTGAGTCAATGATGCCAACGAAAAAGCGTAAGGTAGCTAATTGCCAAATTGCACTCACCCAACCCATAGGCAAAAAGACCACTACCCCTAAAATAAATCCACCTAGCATGATCTTAGATGTCCCATATCTATCACCTAATCGACCTAACTGTGGTGCAAAAATCAACGATGCCACTCCAGGCATGGCCGCCACTAACCCGGCTAATAACGCTGTATTATTGGATCCATGATTCAATTCCTGAACAAAGAGCGCTAAAATTGGATTAATCGACTGATTTACCGCCATGATCAGCATAGTGGTTATAAAAAAGCCCCACATAACTTTTGGATATGGCAGGCTTGAGAAAATTTCCTTTCTTTGCAAAGGTTGCCGCCTTTTCTTTGGTACCACAACTTCCTTAACCCAAAAGATAACCAGAATTGTTGCTATTAGTATTAGTCCACCCGTCAGAGTAAATGCAAACCGGTAACCAATTGTATCGGCTAACACTCCACCAATCAATGGGCCTAATAACATTCCCGCAGTTGAACCTGTCATCATAATACCCATACTATAACCTGAGCGTTCAGTCGGTGTTTCAGAAGCAATTAGGGCATTGGCATTGGAAGTGAAACCACCTAACGCACCTTGAACTGCTCGTAACAAAATTAATTGCCAAACATTAGTTACTAGACTCATCAGAAAGAACACAATTCCCATACCAAGCCCAGCTCGGACAATCATCTTCTTGCGCCCCTTCATATCAGCCAACCGTCCCCATAAGGGCGAAGAAATTGCAATTGTTAAATAACTACCTGAAAATGCTAAGCTCGAATACAGACTCAACATGCGTTTGGAATAATGCCCCAAAGTATTAATATATAAAGACATAAAAGGGATAACCATACTTAAGCCAATCCCCGTTAAAAAAACTCCGATCCATAAAATATACATATTACGCTGCCAAACCGGCATATTTTTGATTTTATGCAAATTACACTCACCTTCCCATCTAATTTGATGTATTTTTATTTATACTATTATATCCTTCTCAAATTTATTTACACCATATTTTAAAGCTCTCAAGAGAAAAATGCTAAGCAAATAGAACCGTACCCCGAAGGTTAGAAACAACTTTCGGGGTACGGTTCCAATATCAAATTAACCTTTTTACAATCGATGTCTCAAAACTTAGATAAATTTATTACTTTAGTTGCAATTCCAAAACATTTGCTATCTTAACACTCTCCATTTGCACGAGCATTAAGGTCGCCAAACGATTCTTCTTAATCGCATCATTATCACTCATGACCATTGTTTGATCAAAATAGGCCGAAATCAAGGGTGCTAAGCCTAATAGTTGGTCCAACCGGTCGTCTTGATCTTGTGGATGAAATTGCTCCATTGCTGCTGCTAGCTTTTTTTCTGCTTCATTTTCAAATAATGTGACATCCACCGTAACACTTGTCGGATTTTTAACTACTAAACGGGCTACTCGCGTTAGAGCTTCCATCCCAGGTCGGAATGCTGGCTTTTGACTCGCCGCCTGTAATAATTGCGCATTATTTAACATCGCCACCATATCAGGATTATCATTCTTGATGACTGCATCAATAATGTCTCGACGAATCTGTTGCTCTTGTAATTCTTTCATCACCCGATCGGTTAAGAAATTCAAAACTGGCGTAATTTGTGCTGGTAATTGTGCACTAATATTTTCAGGTAATCCTGACTTCACACCTTGTTGTTGAATAATTTGCACAAATTCAGTTAAGATGGCTTTTAAGTCTAGGTGCCATTGATTATCCGTTAAGATCGCTACTAGTCCTGAAGCGGCTCTTCTTAGTGCGTAAGGATCATTAGATCCAGATGGGATCATATCACCCGCAAAAAAAGCTACTAATGATTCTAACTTGTCAGCACTTGCCAAAATCTTTCCTAAGTCTGATGCAGGTAACGTTCCATCGGCAGAAATGGGCATATAATGCTCGCGAATGGCCTGTGCAACTGTGACATCTTCTCCAAACTGTTGCGCATAAATTTCGCCCATTACGCCCTGCAGTTCATCAAATTCGCCTACCATCCCCGTCATTAAATCAAATTTATAGATGGCACTCGCGCGCTTTAATAACTCTTTTTTAGTCGCTTCCAAGTTAAGCCGATCGGCAATCATGTTTGCGAGAACCTGAACACGGCGCGTATGAGCCGCGACTGATCCCAACTTTTCATGGAAAGAAACAACCGCTAATTTATCATTATAAAAATCAATACTATGTTTTTGATCTTCTTGATAGAAGAACTTAGCATCCTCTAAACGTGCTACCAAGACCTTTTCATTCCCGGCAATCACGTTTTCAAGATGGTCTTGATTTCCATTTCGAACCGAAACAAAAAATGGTAATAATTGACCTGCTTGGTCCTGAACATGGAAGAATCGTTGATGTTCTTTCATTGAAGTAATTAAAACTTCATCTGGTAATTGTAAATATTCATCCGAAAAACGACCAAAGAATGCAGTCGGAAATTCTACAATATTATTAACTTCTTCCAATAATTCAGCATCAATCACAATGTTCCAATTATTTTCAGAACCTAATTGCTTAATCTGACTTTCAATTAGCTCCTTACGCTCCTTAGCATCAACAATTACTGCCTCACCTTTAAGACTCTTAACATAATCATCAGCATGTTTAATTTCAACGGATTGGCCAAGGAAACGATGTCCACGTGATATTTTACCAGTCTCAATATCTAAGACTTTAAAATTCACTAATTCCGTATCTAATAACGCCACCATCCAGCGAATTGGTCGTACATACTCAAAAGTATGTCGGGCCCATTTCATCGTCGTTGAAAAAGTCATTGCCATAACTACATCGTTAAAATGACTCAACACTTCTTGTGCCGTTTGACCTTTTTCATGACGACTTAAAGTTACAAATTCTTGCCCATTAAATTCTTTAAAGACAATCTCATCGGTTGTCATCCCTTTTCCACGAGCAAAGCCTTGTGCGGCCTTGGTAAAGTTACCATCGTTATCTAAGGCGGCCCGTTTAATTGGGCCTTTCATTTCTTCTTCAATATCAGCAGCTTGCGCGGCCACATCGTGGACTAAAACAGCTAAACGCCGCGGTGTTGAATATGGTTGAATTAGCCCATGTTCTAAGCGATGTTCCTTAAAAAAGACCGCCGTTCTTTCCACCAATTGATTAATAGCTGGGGTTACTAAATGTGCAGGTACTTCTTCCAAACCAATTTCCATTAAAAAGTCAGCCATCTTAGTCTTCCTCCGTTTCATCTGGTAAATATTGCTTTCGTAGTTCTTCGTCTTTTAGTAAAGGAAAGCCTAATTTCTTCCGCTCATCAATAAATGCTCGAGCCACTTGACGTGCCATCTTTCGAATCCGGCTTAAATACTTCGCTCGTTCACTGACGGACACCGTTCCACGAGCATCCAACAAATTGAAAGTGTGTGATGACTTTAATATATAGTCATACGCCGGATGTACTAAGCCTTGATCCAGCAAACGCTGCGCTTCTTGCTCGTATTCATCAAAATGATGTAATAACATTTTTTGATCTGATTGCTCAAAGGAATAGGTTGAATGTTCAAATTCAGGTTCTTTGAAAATATCACCATACAATACACCATTCCCCCACTCCAAATCATACACCGTTGGAACATTTTGAATATATGATGATAAGCGTTCCAATCCGTAAGTAATTTCAGAGGTAACCGCGTCCACTTGAATACCACCAACTTGTTGGAAGTATGTAAATTGGGTGACTTCCATTCCATCAAGCCAAATTTCCCAACCAATTCCAGCGGCGCCCATAGATGGATTTTCCCAATTATCTTCCACAAATCGAATATCATGTTCTAGTGGATTAATTCCCAGCTCCTCTAATGAAGCTAGGTATAATTCTTGAATATTATCCGGTGATGGCTTCATCACCACCTGAAATTGATGGTGTTGATAAAGTCGGTTCGGATTATCTCCATAACGACCATCAGCTGGTCGACGTGATGGTTCCACATAGGCTGCATGCCATGGTTCTGGTCCATTGGCACGCAAAAAAGTATATGGTGACATTGTCCCCGCCCCTTTTTCGGTGTCATAAGATTGCATCAACATCGCCCCTTGCTTGGCCCAAAAGCCTTGCAACTTTAAAATAATATCCTGGACTGATAAAGTATTACTCATTTTAATTCCTTTCATATAGCTAATTTAAAATTAAGTGCAAAATAAAAATCCCTCACCAATCAAATTTAAAAATGATTGATGCAGGGACGTTGTTAGCGCGGTTCCACCCTGCTTCCAAAGGAAAGATAACGACTTAAAATGCCCTTTGACAGCTTCATTTAATTTTTAATACGCTCCTATAGCTCCCCGTGCAATGATGTAATTATCCTCACATTAACGATAACTTGCTGAGTACATCTACTTCACTTTTTCTACAATCATAACGTACTAGAAAATTATATGCCTAAAATGATATTTCAGCAAGTTTTAATCATGTTTCAACGTTATTAATTTCTACTCATGGAAGACACTTATAAAGTATCAGTTAATGTTTCAAATTCATTTAGACGCGTTTCAAAGACTTGAAAAGTTGCTTGCAAATAATCTACTTGCGTCATATCAACACCCGCCGTTTTAATAACTTCTAAAGGAAAGGCGGCTGATCCGGCCTGTAAGTAACCCATGTATTTAGCAATCCCAGTACTTCCTCCATGTAAAATTTGCTCGGCTAACGCCGTAGCCGCCGCAAACCCAGTTGAATATTGGAAAACATAGAAATTATAGTAAAAGTGTGGAATTCTCGCCCATTCAAAGGCAATTTCTGGGTCAGCGGTAAGAGCAGCTCCATAATATTCTTGATTCAAATTACGATAAGCTTCATCTAAGACTTCAGCTGTCAAGGGTATACCCGCTGCATCTTGTTCGTGCATCCATTGCTCAAATTCAGCAAATTGAGTTTGCCTAAACATCGTACCTTTAAACCCATCAAGATATTGATTTAAGATATATGCCCGCATCTGTGGATTATGAATCGTCCTTAATAGATAGTCTGTTAAGAGGTTTTCATTTGTAGTTGACGCTATTTCTGCCAAGAAAATCGGATAATCTCCATATTGGTATGGTTGATTATGCCGGGTTTGATAACTATGAATCGAATGCCCCATTTCGTGTACTAACGTATACAAGTTATTTAGATTATCCACCCAATTTAACAGCATAAATGGATTAGTATCATAGGAACCACCAGAATATGCCCCACTACGCTTTCCTTGATTCTCCATCACATCAATCCAGCGTTCGTCAAATGCTTGATTCATAATTGCTAAATAATCTTCACCCATTGGCTTTAGGGCTTCTAACGCCATCGCCTTAGCCGACTCATAATCGATCTCAAAGTCAGGTGTCCCTAATATAGGTGTATACAGGTCATATGAGTGTAATTCAGAAAGTTTCAGCATTTTTTTACGTAAGGCCACATAGCGATGTAATAGAGGCAAGGCCCGGTGGGTCTCATCTACTAAGTTATCATATACCACCTCAGGGATGTGATTATTACTTAATGCAGCTTCACGCGCTGAGTGATAATGGCGTACTTGTGCTTGGAAGTTCTGCTGTTTAACATTTCCACTAATTAATGTCGCAAACGTATTTTCTAATTGGGCATAAGCTGCATAAAAAGTTTGAAATGCCGTTTTACGAACCATCGGATTAGTCGATTCTAACAAACGGCTATAAACACCATTTGTTAGCTGTTCCCACTCACCATCTTCATTTTCCACCGCTCCAAATTCAATATCTGCATTATCGAGAATGCCAAATGTATTTTGTGAGGCGTTAAAAACTTCTGAAGCTCCTGCCAAAATTTCTTCACCCTCACGGGATAAAACATGTCCTTTTTGAGTCAGAATAGTTTCAAAGTAATGCTGATACTGTTCTAATTGAGGTTCAGCTTCAATCATGTTTGCGAGTTCTTGTTCGGATAAGCTTAGCACTGCTGGATCAAAAAAGGCAATTGCACTAGAGACTTGGGCAGCTAAATTGCCTGCAATTGCATTCAGGCCTTGGTAATACTGATTAGTAGTATCTTGATCAGCTTTCATTGAGGCATAGACATAGACTTTTTCTAAATCACGCATCAAATTTAATCCATACTGCAATGCGTTTAACAAATCTAATCCTGAATTGGTGACCTTATCAGCCATTTGTTCAGATAATGTGACTCGTTGACTAATATCTTCCACTGCAGCTTCAAAACTTTGCTCGTCTTCAAAAATTGTTGTTAAGTCCCAGGTTGCACTCAACGGCACTTCTGAGCGAGTTGGAATTGCTTTTACCATTAATTTATCTCCATTCTTATTCTTTTTGATTTAATTCATTTTACCACTATCGATTAAAAGCGCTGCGAAACATCACACCAATCTCGGCGTTTATGCTCTAAATTTTCATACCAAATAACGGGTTTTAACATAACCAATTGACCTGTTTCAAATTTAACTATCTCCAATTTTTCCCATTCTTCAAGTACTTGTCTAATCCAGATCAATTGCACTTGATTCACTGACATACAACCAAAATCGTGCCACGGTAAAGTTTGAACAAAGCGAACTACATTCTCCCAAGAACATCGCTGATTAATTTCCAAAAACAAATAAAATTTCACTAATGCGATCGTATTAGAATCCTTTAAGCCCCCTACTAGGCTTTTAAAATTATGCAAAATTCAAGGAATCCCCCACAAAAATCGATGCATCTGATATAAACGATTATTCAACGGATTAAAAGTACGACTAGCTCGAATCAATTGGCCTAATTGTCTATTAGCTAATACATCGTTTGATACATTCTTTTGATCATTTGAACGTCCGTCAATTTTGATCCATGGTCGTACCAACAAACGGCGTTGCTTGGTTGACCAAAAAGTCACCCCAATTGTATTGGATGAAATGGGCTGTGCAAATTTTGCCCAAGTGCCCGCCTGTAAATTCTTATTTTGGTATGGCTTACCTAAAATCCATCGCACTTTAATTCCATTTTGTTGATAACCCCGACATCGTGAATTCAATTTTCCTAAAGAAATCGGTGCACACTGATATTCAATCGCAAAATTTTCAAGCTTATCACGATGGATCATCAAATCGGGACGTTGTTTTAAATTAATTAAATATTTTTCTAATTCAACCCGATAACCCTTTTTTGAAAAATAAGCTAATAAATGATATTTACCCAAAACATGTTCGAATGTTTCATTTTCGCTAAATATTCCACAATCTAACAACCTCATATGTGCAAAATACGGATGACGAACCGGTCCAGATTTTAAATGAACTTGTTGCTGACAATCTAAACATTGATAAATGACGAAACGTTGGGCCTGTTTGGCGTGCACAATTGCTTGTGATTGTTGATCTCTTGCGAATAACATTTTTAAAAGCTCCTTACTATTTTGAAAATATTGCATATTAGTAAGGAACATTTACTCAGTAATTATCTAATTTTTTTTGAATTGATGAAATAATTTCTGCCTGTTACATCATTCCATATTCTATCACTCTAACCAAAACGCCCGAGATTCCAGTTATCTCTAGTGCATGACTAATGTCAGTGCATTGATAGTCAACCATCGGCATCCCTAAAACAATATCTGGACGTTGCTGTTCTAACTGCTCTAATAAATTTTATGGTTTAATCACCAAAATCCCATATTTTTTTCTTGCTGAATTGTTTTTTTGAATTTTACACAAATAAGGTCATTGATCATCCGGTGACATCAATTAAATCTACTATATTTCTAGCTATAAAGCTACTTCTTTAAACCAAAAATCAATTCCAATTTGCGTCAAAAAAGAGCCCTAATTCTAATTGCAGAATCGGACTCTCCCATTATTTGAAAAAACCAACAATTTGACTCAACGCCCGTGTCTCAAAGATTAATTGCCCATGTTCGGCCAAAACAGCAGTTGCCACTGGCGAAAGTTGTCCAAATTCACGTACAATTGCTGTAATATCTTTAATCTCATCTAACTGATAAGTTTCATCGAAAAGTAATTCTAGGTAGTAATCACCCGCATACTTAACCAATTTATTGGCCGCTTCAATCTCTAACACTTGTGATAATTGAATTAACTCCTCAAAATCATGGAATTTAAAGGTTAAGCTTTGCGGAACTTTCGGACTGTGATTTGCTTGTTCTTTTCGATCACCGGCTGCTTTATCAATCGTCGATGGAGAATCATTTTGGTCGGTTTCCAATAGTTCATGGAGTGTACTATCTGACACTTCATCTTGCGTTTGCGTCTCTGATCCCTTTTCTGGTCCCATTAATTTATCTAAGATTTCTTTAGGAACTTGATCTTCAGACATATTTTTAGTTATGAAAATTTCCAACCCCTTTTGACTAGGCATCACTTGGAAAGAAACCGCTTCGTTTTGCTCGAAATCATGTTCAACATCTACTTCAGCCAAGATGCTGTAAAAGAACTTTTCAACTTCATCTTGATTACTGAGTAAATCAACCAATGAAATACTACGTTCATCTAAATCTTCTTTTGTAACTAGCACCCGAATTGTATCATCATTAATGCGTTCCATCTCCATCATGGATACCTCCTTTACATTAAATTCAATATCGAGTTAAACTCGATATTTATGATCAATCTTCTTGAAAACAAAGATTAATGTAGGCCAGCTAAGAATGCATCCATTTCAGTTGGTGATTCGACTAACTCAACATGAATTTGTCCTCGCTTAAGTTGTAATTCCATTTCTTTAGCCATCTTTGTTGCTTGTTTTTTTGCTAATTTATCATATTTTTTCATTATCTTAACCCCATTTATTTAATAATTCCATTATAACATTTTACCCTAATTTTGCCTTTGTTTCTCTATGGATATTAATTCTGTTAATAATTGATTGGTTTGTTGTTGTTCCTTACGTAATGCCTTGACCTCCATTAAGTTACCATTGTACCCGAATTTTTCAGTGGGGTTCCGTGCCACAAAAGTGTTGAGAATCCGAATGAATAAAAAGACTGAACCGGCAACTAAGATCATTGTTAAAAATGATTTACCAAAATTAGCCCAAGGAATTACACTAAATGCCCAAGTTCCGTGGCGAAGCCCAATACCTAAAAACTCCAACACACCACTAATGAGATCAACAAAATCTTTCACAAAACTGGAAAATGCATTCCCAACGACCACACCAATGGCAAACCCAGTGACTCGATCGCCCGTTAAAAAGGAGCGGAAATCACCCGCTAGGGCACTATCCATAACCGTATCACTCAAATCATTGACCCGATTGACAGTGGCTGAAACTTGATCTGGTAACACTTCATGAATCTTGCTTTGTCGCCATTTTTTCATTTGTTAATCCTTTGTTTTATAGTTTTTGGGGGTCCAAGCTTAAAAGATCTACATTCAAAGGAATTTTGGGTGTATCTTTATTTGAACCATTTTGCTTATTTTTAAAATTCCGCCGCCGCTTTGAATTTTTTAACACATCTTGTTTAGAATGATAATTCAATTTTGTCCAATTTACCAGAATTGACTCAATATATCGTAAATTTAGTGCCTGATTGGCGACTGCTTCCTTGATGGCCTCTTGCATTAAAACAGGTAAAAAATGATCAACATCAAACCAGTTACTAACGATTTCCAAATCAATCGGTGATAATGACCTACCAAATTCTTGTTCCAACATATTAAAAATTTCGGCTCGACTTGGCTCATCTTGAATGGACTGGATTTGAACTAGCTTGTTTTTTTGGCGATCAACGGCACGTGTGGCTTTACCATCAGGTAGTTCCAATAACTTTTGATAGAGTTGATGAAAGTTCAAGGTAGTAATCAGCCGTTGGTTTTCATCGCGTTTAGTTTCAAAAACTACTAAATTTTTTGCCCGCATATTCTCAATACCTGAAAAAACTTGAGTTGGTTGTAACCCCATATACTTTGCTATTTTTTCAGTACTTGGTTCCACAAATCCGCGATCAAGCATCGCTTTGATTTGTAAATAAATAATTAGTTCTTGATCAGTTAGACCGATCTCGTGATAACGCTGCAGTAAAATTAGGCTAATGTCAATGTTACCAGCATCCAAATAGTGATTAATCTGATATTGATCACTCATGACTCCTACTCCTTTTCTGCCCATACATGATTTTTGAATTTATAAATTTAATAGCCCAAACTGCCACCGTGCACTTCCGTCACGTTAGTAGTTGTAATAAATGCATCTGGATCAATATCATGAATTTTCCGTAAAAGATGCGCGTATTCATTTCCATTCAACATGACCATAATCATTTCACGTGCCTCATTAGTATATCCTCCACGTGCCTCATAAATTGTTAGACTTAAATTCTCGTCTAAGAGCATTTGGTGAATAGCTGCCAAGTGCTTATTACTCATAATTTGAACCTGTCGCTTCAAATCCAAGCCAGTCTCAATATAGCGCATCACAATCATAGTAACCACCAATGAAAAGGCGGCTAAGAAAAAAGCATTTGTGCTTGAAACAATTAGATTAAACATCGTGATCGTTAAATCAATACAAAGTAATGAAACTGCCGTATTAATTCCAAAAAACTTTTTTAAAACCATGGGTGGCACGGTCGTCCCACCAGCTGAGGCTTCCAATCGGTATAATAAAGCCACCCCCGTTGCAAATATACCACCACCAATAATGACTGCCAAAACGGCATCATTAACTACTTTATAGCTTGGTGTTACATACATTAAAAGCGGTAATAGAAAACTACCAACTGTGATATTTCTTACGGTTTTTCGATCTAAAAAAATTATTGATAAAATAATCATCGCAAGATTAATGATCAACACGGTTAAGGAACGATTGATTCCAAAAGCTGTATCTAAAAGAATCGCTACCCCCGTCGCTCCTCCAGCTGCGACATGGATTGGTGCATAAAAAAAGTTAATTGCTATTGCTACCATTTCTAATGCAATGATCATAGCTAAAACCCGAAACCAGCCTTGTTGAGTTAATCGTTTTCGATTCATATATTATCCTCATCTATTTCTCTTAATATTTTATTCGTCTTAATTCGCTATAAAATTAATCGTGCCATAGCTAGTTTAAAATTAAGTTAAACTTTTAATCACCCTATTAATAATGGATTTACACTGATGGGTGTTTTTGTAAATATTCTTCTGCAGCTTGGATTAAGCTAGCTTCATCATTTACCACTTGCCCAGCCACCACTGCTTGCTCAAGCTTTTTTAATAATTGACCTAATAACGGTCCCGGTGCTAATTTAAGCTGTTGCTTTAACGTTTGACCATTCAATTTCAAATCATTTCGTTGATGAATCGTCAAATCCTGATATCGTTGCCGCAATTTCTCAGGATCGATTGTTAACTCGCTTAGTTTCAAAACTGCTAATGCATTTTCAATTGCTGTACCAGTTTCATAGAGTTGCCAATTTGTTACATTATCTAGACGTAATTGGTTTAAAAGTCTCAACGAACGCTGAATTATCTGAATCATTTCGTTACTATGCTTCCATAATTTCAGAAAATCTTTAACATCAGCAGCAGTTAAACCTAATTCAAACGCAAGTAGCGTCCAAGCCTCGCCATCAGTATGAGCTTGATCTACTGCTAATAATTCTGCATACCCCCAGAGATCAATTTCTGTATGTTTCAAGCCAGGCATATACTCGTTTAACCCAGTACTTAATAGTGCTAATAAGCCAAATTGGGCATTTTTTCCTTGTAGTAACTTCGTAAATTCAACATTAATACGCTCAACTGAGATATTTTTTAAGAGTGCAGCATTATTATGAATCGCTACTTTAGTTTCTGGATCTAAATTAAAATCCAATTGCGCTGCAAAGCGCACGGCACGCATCATTCGTAGTGCATCTTCATTAAATCTTTCATCTGCACTTCCTACCGCACGTAATAACTTATGTTGTAAATCGCTTAATCCATCAAATAGATCGACTACTGAGCCGTCACTTTTTAGTGCCAAGGCATTAACCGTAAAATCACGGCGCTTCAAATCATCATCTAACTGGCGTACAAACTGCACCTCATCTGGACGTCGAAAGTCCGTATAAGTTGACTCTGTTCTAAATGTAGTGATTTCATAACCGTTACCATGATCTAACACCATAACCGTTCCATGTTCAATCCCCGTATCAATTGTCTTTTGGAAAAGCTCTTTAATTTCATTTGGATAGGCGGAGGTTGCAATATCAACATCATGAATTGGTTTTTGCAAGAGCGTGTCACGAACCGATCCACCGACAAAATATGCTTCGTATCCCGCTTCTTCCAATGTTTTAATCACTGGTAAAGCAGATTCAAATTCTACTGGTAATTGTTTTAATTGCATACGTTCCTCCTATTCAATCGTTCGTTGATATAACGCTAATCCTATTAACAGAGCTCCCAAACTCACAATTAATTGCTTGTGATTTAGACCTAATTTACATGAAATCATATGGTGATACCCCCATCATTCCCACATTGGGGTCGATTGTTTGATCTTGAATTATTGCGTTGTTTAAGCGCGTTGCGATGGTTGGGACCGCTCCGATCGTTTGCTTCGTTTGGTAAACTTCGGCTGGCACCGCATCGTCTTCCTTTGGATCATTAACACTTTGTGCCTCAGGTGCTCCTCTTTGCCCATTAATATCATAACTAGGCGTTGGTATTTCATTTTGGGGGCGAACTGCTTGGCTAGGTCCCTTGGGAAGTATCCCAACCAATGCCTTTTCCAAACGGGTTGGTAACATCGTTTGACGTTTAGCCCCCTCAGTTTCAGCTGCTTGACGGTATGCATCTGGTTCCCCTAATAAAACTAATGAATCTTTGGCCCGTGTCAGTCCTGTATAAAGTAGATTTCTTTGTAACATTCGGTTGAAGGCCTGCACCAATGGCAAAATAACCAAAGAATATTCTCCCCCTTGCGCCTTATGAATCGTCGTTGCATAGGCTAAAGTAATGTTCATCAAGTCAGACCGTTGATACAAAACATAATTACCATCAAAATCAACTTCAATATAATCCGCTTTGATTTCGTTTTCAGCCTCTTTAGCAAACATGATCGTTTTAATATAGCCAATGTCTCCATTGAAAACATCATGTTCAGGATCGTTTGCTTTCTGCATCACTTTGTCACCAACTCGAAAACCGAATTCAAAATCACCTTCTCGCCATATTAATTCGCGGCTCTGCTTCGATTTCGGATTAAAAAGGGCTTGCGCCAATAAATTCAATTGATTGACGCCTGCTGATGTTTTATACATCGGAGCCAAAATTTGCATATCTCGTACTGAATTCCCATGCTCAATCCAGCTCACAATAATCTTTTCCATCGCCGCTGGAATTTGTTGGGCATGTGCCGGGAAAAAGGAGCGATCTGCTTGCCTTTGCATTAAATTATCGGGTAATTCACCATGCTTAACATCGTTTGCTAATTCAATAATGGTTGAATCAGCATCTTGCCGGTGAATAGTTGCTAATTCCCGATAGTTTAATTTTCCACTACTTAATAGGTCGAAAAAAACTCGTCCTGGTCCAACAGATGGCAATTGATCTTTATCACCTACCAAAATCACTTGCATTGAATTAGGGGTATTTTCCAATAGAAAACTAAACAATTCAGTATCTACCATCGACATCTCATCAATAATTAGAAGTTGACCTTCTAATGGATCTAAATCTAGATCCGCTAAACTTTCGCGTCCTGAGATACCCAGCAGGCGATGAATCGTAGCCGCCGGCATTCCAGTTGCTTCTGATAATCGCTTTGCGGCACGACCAGTAGGTGCAGCCAGTTTAATCGCTGATGCAATTTTATCCTGATCGAGTCCGCTTTGGCTCAACAATTGTTGAAACGCCGCCACTACTCCATTAATAATCGTTGTTTTTCCAGTTCCTGGCCCTCCCGTCAGAATGAATAATTTGCTAGTCAACGCTGCCAACATTGCTTCATGTTGCTCATTCGTATATTCTAATTGCTGTACTTTTTCAACTTTATTCAAAATTTTTTCAACTTCGGAGCGCTTAAAGGTTCCTTTTTGCTCATTTAATTCAACGATCCGTTGCGCAATTCCGACCTCAGCATAATATAAATCAGCCATAAATAATCGTTCATCATCTGCGACAATAATTTCTTGCTCAACTAAATCTAAGAGTGCTTTCTGAATTAATTCTGGCTCAATTCTAGTATGATCATTGCGTTCCAAAGCGCGTTTAGCAACTAAACTGAGTTCCTTCAACTCAATGAAGGTGTCTCCCTGTTCAAACGTTGCTTGGTTCATTGCCGCGACAATTCCGGCCTGAATACGTCGTGGATCCAATGGATCTAATCCACCTTGTACCACAATTTGATCAATTCGATTAAAAGACACTCCATCAATTTCCCACACCATTCGATAAGGATCACTTTTGATAATTTCCAAAGTATCATTTTCATAATGTTCATAGATTGTCGTTGCTAGAGCGGATCCAAAGCCAAATTGATTCAGAGCAATAATGGCTCGTTCCATGCCATCAGACTGTTTTAATTGCTCAACCATTGTGGCACTTTGCTTTTCACTTAGTCCCAAATTATTTAATACGGCTGGATTATCCAAAATTTGATCAATTGCGTCTGTCCCTAGACTATCAACAATCTTTTCTGCCGTTTTAGTCCCGATTCCTGTAAAGTCATCCCCGGATAAATACTGAACCAATCCTTCGGCTGAACTGGTATCTAACCGCTGATAATGTTCGCTAGCGAACTGCTGCCCAAACCGCGCATGATTTTTTAATTGACCTGTAAATTGATAATTGGAACCAATTTGTAAATCTCCAAACGAGCCTGTAACAGTAATTTCATCACCTTCGTATTCAAAATTCATTTCGTCGATTTGAACAGCAAGCACTTTATAAAAGCTATCTGTCGCCGCAAAGATAATGCCCTGAACCTGTCCCACTAACTCAGGCGTCTCATCCACCATTAATTTGAGCGCCTTATCCATTACTGATTCCCTATCATAATTTGTGTCAAAGCATCTAATTGGTTAACTTGTTGCTTAAAACGTTCTGGATTCATTTTTTTCGCTTTTTCAAACCAATTATTTGATTTTTCTTTTAACGCTGTAGCAATTAAACCACGTCCAAAATTAGCATCAAAATTAGCTTGATCAAAAGTTAACGCCCGCTCAAAAGCTTTGGCCGCCTGGTCCAAATTTTGTAGGCTCAACCAAATATTCCCCAATAAAATCCAACCTGCAAGATCATTTTCATCCATCTCAGTTCCAGTTAATGCATAGACCAACGCTTTTTGATAATTTTGTTGGTTATACCAGGATTGAGCCTGCATCATAACTGCATCATATTTCAATTGTTCATCCGTTACTAATTGGAAAAATTGATTAGCTTTATCATAATTTCCTGCAAGATAGTACACATTACCAACAACATAGTGTAAGTGATTCATGGCGACCGGTTCAGATTTAAATAATTCTAAACTTTTTAATCCAAGTTCCTCGGCCTCAATCAAATTTTCACTGGTTGCTAAAAGGTTCACTAAATCAACATACGCTCGCCAATGTTGCGGATCTTTTTCAATTAACTGGACCAGCTGATGCATATCAGCCTGTAATTTTTCTGTTTCTTTTTTTGGCATCTGTCAGCTTACCTCCTACCGTCTTAAATCGTATTACTGGGATCATCAATTACGCCTAAATAACTAGTATCATTTCGTAAAATTTCTTGATAATGTTCTCCATCATTTGTCTCAAGAATTGATGTGGAAGTATTACTCAAGCCTCCTCGCGCACGTAACTGTGCCAACGGGGTATCTAGTAAAGTTTCAATCCCAATCGTTAATAACATACCATGCGCAAAAAATATCAAATTAACATCATCACCACCATAAGCTCTTACCGCCTCATCAACCGCATATTTAAAGCGCTTTTGAACAGCTTCAAATGTTTCGGCTCCAGGTACCAAGGTGGCATCATATTGATCTGGATGGTTTCGCCAAGCTTCATATTGATCAGCTTGTTTATTCTTGACATCGACAAAGGTTTGGCCTTCCCACACACCCAATCTAAATTCAATTAACCCGGAATTCAAAGTCATAGCTGGACGCTTTTTGACCAATTGCAATGTATTTTCTGCTGTCAAACGGGCCCTCCGTAAAGGTGAAACAAATGCATGTTTAAATTCAACATCTTGTAGATGCTTCCCCAATTTAGCAATTTGTTCGTATGACTCCGGTAATAATGGCGAATCTCCTTGGGCTCCTTGAAACCGTCCCTCATTGTTCCACTCTGTTTTACCGTGACGAATAAAATATAATTTTGTCATGTCTTACTCCCTTATTGTGTGTTATTTCTATTATATAACAAGCAAACCCGTAAAGTTAACTTTAACTTATAATTTTATGAATTCCACATTTCATCCCCACTTTATTTTCATTCAGCATCGTTGAAAATTTTAATACGAGCTTTTTTGAAAAAATTGATCGCGAGCGATCAAGGTATTTATTTTGAATTTTTTTCAATGTTACGCCATTTATCTCTTGGACCATTTTAAGTTTAATTTATCAATTTCTTCGATTGAAGTTGCAGCATTAATCATGGAATACGGCTGCGCTATATTTTGATATTCCATGTAATCGTACATAAAAATTTATGATGGTATTCCTTGTCATTCATCAGAGTATCCATGATTATGATCTTTAAAACAACCGCACCAAACTACAAGTAAGTACGAATGGACCCGAACTAATCCCAGACTTATCAAACTGAGTCATTACTATGACCATTAATATAAATGGTCATAGTAAAACATTAAATAATGTGTAATCTTTTTACGTTTCGTTGACCTAATTTGTGACGACATTTTTAATAGATCAGCTCGCAATATACAAAACGAAGTATTCATAATAGTTATTGCTACCAATATCAGCACTGTAGTTCAGCTTAAACCCTAATTTTTCTATGATAGAAAGTAATATCACAATTATTTCGTCAATCATATATGGTCCGTTACAAACCAACCAAAAAAATCTAGCTTTCCACTATCAAATGGCCGGCTAGATTTTTTAAATTACTTACATTATAGTTAAAATATAAATCAAATATTAGATAATTTATCTTTCATCGGTTAAATTTAAGCGAGCAAAAATATCATCAACATGACGCAAATGCCAATGATAATCAAAAGCAGCATCAATCTGTTTGGTTGAAAGGCGTTTAGTAATAGCTGGTTCAGCATCAACTAATTCCCTAAATTGAAGTTGATCATCCCATGCCCGTGCGGTTAAAGGTTGAACAACATCGTATGCTTGTTCCCGGGAAAAGTTTGCTTCATCCATCAAAGCATACATCAAGCGTTGAGAATAGATAAGTCCATATGTCTTATGCATGTTTTTTTCCATTTGTTCTGGGAAAACCTGTAAATTATCTAAAATATTAGTCAAGCGATTTAACATATAATCTAATGTTGCCGTGGCCTCTGGTAAAATCATCCGTTCAGCAGAAGAATGTGAAATGTCACGTTCATGCCAAAGCGGAATATTTTCGTAGGCGGGGATCGTCATCCCACGTAACACCCGCGAAAGGCCGACAATATTCTCAGATCCGATCGGATTACGTTTATGTGGCATTGATGATGATCCTTTTTGCCCACCTGCAAAACCTTCCTCAACTTCATGGATTTCCGAACGTTGTAATCCTCGAATTTCAACTGCCACTTCTTCTAAAGAAGAACCAATCAAGGCCAAAGTCGAAATATAATCGGCATGGAGGTCTCGCGGCAAAACTTGAGATCCAACCGGTTGAGGTGTTAACTTAAGTTTTTTCATTGCTGTAATTTCGACTTCTGGGGCAATATTAGCAAAAGTTCCTACCGAACCCGATAACTTTCCAGTAGCCATAGCATCTGCAACCCGATCAAATCGCTCTAAATTTCGAAGGGCTGCTTGGTAATAGCGGGCCAAAACCAGACCAAAAGTTGTCGGTTCAGCATGAACTCCATGGGTCCGTCCCATCATGACCGTTGTTTTATACTTTAACATCATACGCTGTATAACATCACGATAAGCCACTAAATCTTGTCGAATAATTTGATTCGCTTGTCGCAAACGTAATGCTTGCGCCGTATCAACCACATCGGTACTAGTTAATCCATAATGAATCCACTTTTTTTCCGGTCCGAGTGAGTCTGATAAATTACGCGTAAAGGCCACAATATCGTGCTTAGTAACCTGCTCTAACGCCGCAATTTCATCCACGTCGAATCGAGCATTTTCTTTTACGGCGGTCAACTCTGCTGCTGTCGGCCGTACTGAGGTCAACTCTGGATGCTGTTGTCCTTCTTGGACCAATCCTTCCATCACTGCAATCTCAACCTCTAACCATGATTGATATTGTTGCTCCAAAGACCATACTTTCTGCATTGCTGTCCGGGTGTATCGTTCAATCATTTTTTTTCCGCCTTTTTTTATGATAATTAAATTTTAACGCAAATTATTAACAAAAAGCAAATTCATTTTAAATATAACAGCAAATAACGAACTTAATCGTTTAATATTCTTTTTTCAAAATATTTTAGCTAAATTATTATAATTAAAAATTATGAAAATCTATAAAAAAGTTGCTCATCAAATGAGCAACTTAATTGAGTTAATTTTAATTGATTGTAATAATATTTCGACTGACCAATTCATCTAGATAATATCTTAATAGCTCCACTAATTCAGTCTGATCGGATGCTTTAAAAATATTAATATTGGTATTGCCAGATGCATTTACGACTTTCATTTTAAATCCATCTGTAGTTTCGTTAATCGCCACCTTAAATTTGATAGATTGTTCCAGTCCTTTAGCAGGTTCCAACGCCCGCTGCATGACATAGGTACCCGCGTTGTTTTTAACAAACCCAATATCAGTCAGGGCATATTTCTTCAAGGTCGGATTAATTTGATAAATATTTTTATCGCCTAAGATTGTTACTGTTTTTGTAAAAGCCATTCTTACTACCCCATTCCTAATTCACGCCGGTCAAATATGAAATTCAAGCCCTCGATTGGTTCTAATTCTCGATTATAAAATTGTACCTGCAAATTATCTGTTTGAACGGATAAGATTGCATAAGTTCCTTTTAAGTATGCGTAGGGACCTCGCGGTAATGAAATTGATCCTGGGTTAATAAACAATTTACCATCGATGATTTCAGCTCCTAATTGGTGTGTATGCCCTAAAGTAACTACATCCGCATCCAGAGTTGCCACATGTGTCCGGATTTGATTCAAGCTTGCCTCGGTGTGATACAAATGTCCATGTGTTTGATAAATTTTGATCCATCGATCTCCATACAAACGATCATCTGGAAATAATTCATCAAAATCCATGTTTCCAATCACCGGTTGAATTTGTCGAAATAATTCATCATCCGCCGATAACTCTGAGTCACCATTAAAAAACATCGCATGAACTTGATCATGATAATGATTCACAATTTTTTCTAGGATAGTTCGATCACCATGAATATCTGAAACCAGTAAGTAATCCATTTTTACCTCCTTATTACCACCAATTTTTAAAATCACGGGCCAAAGCTTCTAAAGCCTTACCTCGGTGTGATATCTTATTTTTCTCTATTGCGCTCATTTGAGCTAGTGTTTTTTGATATGGTTCGTAAAAAAACAACGGATCGTAGCCAAATCCATTTGTGCCTTGTGGAGTGTCTAACATAATGCCATTAACCTGACCTTCAGCCATGATTTGACCACCATCGGGCTTAATTCCAACTATCACCGTATGAAAAGCTGCTTGACGCTGCCCTTCAGGTACGTTCTTTAATTTTTTTATCACCTTTTGATTATTAGCAGCATCATCATGATCCCCTGCATATCGCGCAGAATATATCCCTGGCTCACCATCTAACGCTTCAATCATCAAGCCAGAATCATCCGCTAAAACTGGTAAATGAACTGCTTCGCAAATGGTTTCCGCCTTGATCATGGCATTTTCGGCAAAAGAATTTCCATCCTCAACGATTTCAGGGAGTGTCTTTAAATCATTGAGCGAAAGTACCTCAATGTCAAAGGGCGCTAAAAATGTGCTAATTTCTAATGCCTTGCCTTTATTTTTAGTTGCAACAATTAATTGTCTCATTAGATCACCTCATCTAAGCATAGTTTTTGATCAATAAGTGCTAATCGTTGCACGTGCAAATCATTGCGTTCTAACCATTGTTCACCCAAAAGCTTGAAACGACTTACATTCCCCGTAGTATAATATCGATCTTTATGATGGTCGACGAAATTATCATTCTGATGATTTAAGTCTAACTGCATTAATTGCTTTGCAACTGATGTCACCGTTTCAGCACCAGCATCTACAATGGTTACCCCCGCCCCCATAGTATTTTTGATATTACTCTCCAATAGCGGAAAGTGGGTACAACCTAAGATAAGCGTATCAATTTTGGCATTCGGAAAAGCCTTCATATTTCGATCCACAACCTGTTGAATGGTCAAATCATCCGTAACACCACTCTCCACTAAAGTCACAAACTCTGGTACAGCGAGTTGATAAACGTCAACGTCAGTGGCATTTTGATTAATCGCCTCAACATAACTGTCCATCTTCACGGTTCCTTGAGTCGCGATAACTCCAACCATTTTGTTTTGGGTTCGTTCAATGGCCGTTTTCGCTCCAGCAGCAATAACTCCTAAAATTGGGATTTTAAATTCATTTTGCATAACGGTCAAGGCCGCAGCTGTGGCAGTATTACATGCAATCACAACCATTTTAACCTTCTGTTCAACTAAAAATTGAATCATTTGGCGTGTAAAAGTAATAACTTCTGCTTGTGAACGTGGTCCATACGGCATTCGAGCTGTATCACCCAGATAATAAACTGCTTCATTCGGTAATCGTTTTAGTGCTGCCTTAACAACCGTTAAACCACCCAAACCCGAATCAATATAACCAATGGCTCGATTGTCCATTACCTTGCCTACTTTCTACCGTCTAGCCCATTTTACAACATCATTTGGGCTTTCAAAAATATAGTCTGCTTCATTTTCAAAGACAGTCCGATCCAGAACGCCCCAGCCTGCCATTCCAAATGCTACGCCAGCATTATGAGCAGCTTTCATATCATGAATCGAATCACCAATATAAATGGTTTGCTTTGGATCACTTACTAAGTTGCTCATTGCTAATAATATCGGATCAGCGGCCGGCTTCATTTGTGGTGTCATTCCCGCAAAAACAAAATCTGTAAAAAATTGCTCAATTTCAAAACGATCCTGATGTGCTGCAAATTCAGCAGGCGTATTTGACGTGACTATCCCCATTTTATATTGGGCTTTTTGTAATTGTTCTAACATGGTAAAAATTTCTGGGTATAGGAAAATACTATCTCGAAAATCATCTAGACGCGCGACCCAATCCGCCAGAATCATTGCTGGCTCCGGAATTTTGAGGTATGTTAATGACTCTGGTCCCGGCAGTCCAAAAACATGATGCAACTCTGCTTCTGATCGTTCAATCTGATGAGCCTTTAATGTTTCTGATAAGGCAGTAATATACATACTTTCCGTTGACAATAAAGTCCCATCTACATCGAAAATAATCGATTTCATGTTTCATTCCTCCGTTTAAAAGTAATACCTCTATTTTACCATGACATCAATAAAAGAGCGCTTACTTATTTTATCGAGTGATACGTCCCCTTAGTCGAACGTTTAATTTTTATTTTTTCTCATATATTAAACTATACTTATCATTTGACAAGGCGTCTGCATTTAATATTTCAAAAAATTATCAAGACATCTAAGCAATGATATTTTATCTCGATATATTAAATGAACCATTATAAACTTACTAAATAAAAAATCATCTACAAAATAATCTGTAAATGTCTTTACTTACCTATTAAAATAATGCTCAATATTTAAATAATTGAACCCAGCAATGCTTATATTTTCGAATATTAAAAATACCAAAATAATAATTAAATCACTGAATTTTATTCTGCTAAACCATCTGCAAAGTATCTAATTTTTGTCATTTAATATATCTTTTTTTATACAAGAAATTCATTCAACATCTTCTGCTTAATTTATATCCTTACTTCCTAAATAAATACGAGAATCAACGAAATCATTTTTTCTTAAATCACGATAACATTCCGCTCTAATCTTGAATTCTAAAACAATTCTGCATTTTTCTTATAAAATATATTGGATACAAAAATAGTGTTTCCAATAGTCATATTTCACAACTATCTTCAACACCATTTATCTTATTAAGATTTAATTATTGAACTTCTAATTCATTCAAACGATCATCGATCATTTTTAGAACAGCTTTTTGACTTTCTGGCTCTTCTAAATCGTACTTTTGTAGATCAACACGCATCTTTGGTGACGCATCATAATCCTTATACCATTGTTGATATGCACTCCACATTTTAAAGTAATAGTCTCGAAGTTCCGCATTATCATCGAATTGCTCGTAATCACGTCCACGCTTCTTGATTCGATATAAAATTGTATCAAAATCAGCATCCGCAAAGACCATTAGATCCGGACGCCCCTTTTGCATACCACTTAATTCAGCCATCATATTATCCAACAATTTCATATAAACATCTAGCTCAGCGTCTGAAATATTACCAGAACTGTGATTTTCTTGCGTGAAAAGAGCATCCTCATAAATCGAACGATCTAAGACGTTATTATCATCTGCTAACGCTTTTTTAATCATGGCAAATCGTTTATTCAAAAAATAGATTTGAAGTAGAAAACCATATTGCTTAGGATCGGCATAATACAGTGGTAGGACTGGGTTCTCCCCCACCGGTTCAAAAAAGGCTTGCGTCCCTTTATGTTTTGCAATTAAATCTGTCAAGGTTGTCTTACCAACCCCAATCATGCCTGCCGTAATAATCACCATGATTGTCCTTCTTTCATTAAATTTTATCTTGTAAACTAACATAGCGTTAGGAAACTTGCTATAACTATATTACCCAAATCAGAGTTTAAATACAATACTTCATTTATTAAATTGGTTATGGTATGTAGCCCCTGTATACCCCTTACCAATCCACCTTTTCAGTTTTATTAAATTTATTTTACAAAATCATAATCAATAACTCAATCCATATACTAAATAATATTACCCTAGCTCACTTATAAACACTTCAGACCCCGATCTTCTACTTTTTACTTCTAGATTTCCGTCGATTTAAACTAAAAGCTTAACAAAGTAGTAAGCACAAATTTACATTTTAAGCATTAAAAAATCGATGATTTATAACCATCGATTTGTAAAAATTTATAAACTAATTTTATATTACCTTAAATGGTCAATTAAAATACCCGATAATATTACTATTGTACCGTGACTGACTTAGCTAAATTACGTGGACGATCAACATCCAAACCACGGCCAAGAGAAGTATAATATGCTAATAATTGAGTTGGAATTACTTCAACTAACGGTGCTAACAAAGGATCAACGTCAGGTAAGATATATCCATCACCCTCTTTGGCCAAAGACTTTGAAACAATTGTGTACGGATGTGCACCACGTGCGGTAGTTTCAGATAAGTTACCACGAACCAATCCAGCCGTCTTTGGTTGTGTGATTAAAGCCATCACTGGTGTCCCTTCTTCAATTAAGGCCAATGTTCCATGCTTAAGCTCTCCCGCCGCAAAGCCTTCAGCTTGAACATAAGAAATTTCCTTTAATTTCAAAGCTGCTTCCAATGCAACCGTCGAATCAACTCCACGACCAATATAAAAAGCACTGTGCGTAGATGCCGGTACCAGCATTGCATCGGCTACGTTTTTAAAGGTTTCCTTATCATCAACAATTGCTTGAATGGCAACCGCAATATTTGATAATTCTTCCATCAAATTTAAGTCCTGATTATCTGCCAACGCATAGGCCAATATTGACTCCAAAGTCACTTGAGCTACGTACGCTTTCGTAGATGCTACCGCAATTTCAGGTCCTGCTAGTAGTGGCAAAGCATACGTGGCTTCGCGCCAAAGCGTTGATTTTTCAACGTTAGTTAACGTCAATGAATGATATCCAGCTTCATTAATATTTTGCAAAACTTCACGGGAATCCGCTGTTTCTCCAGACTGACTCAAGAAAATAAAGAATGGCTTCTCTGACAACAGAGGTTGTTCATAAGCAAATTCAGATGAAATATAGACGCTTGTAGGCTTATTTGCCCACTGTTCAAACAAACGAGCTCCTGCTAAACCAGCATGATATGATGTTCCAGCAGCAATAATATAAACCCGATCAGCAGCATTAATTTCATCCAAGATCGCTTTTCCAATCAAAACATTACCTTGTTCATCAAAGTAACGTTCCATTAAGCGGTGCATTACAACAGGCTGCTCATCCACTTCTTTCAACATATAATATGGGTAAATTCCCTTATCAGTTTCAGAAGCATCAATATCCAAATGGAACGGTTCTCTTTCAACTCGGTCACCTTGCTCATTGAATAATTGAATCGCCTTTGGGTCAATAATTGCTACTTCACCATCCAACAACTCAATAAAGTCATGGGTCTCATCCAACATTGCAACCGCATCGGATGTAACAACATTAAAATCAGCTCCAACTCCGATCAACAATGGTGACTTACGCTTAGCCACATACATACGTTCGGGTTCAGCTTGATCCATCAATAGGAATCCATAGGCAGAATCACCAAACAAACTAATTGCCTTTTTGAACGCATCAAAAGTTGAAAGATTATCTTCTCGCGCAAATTTACTAATCAATTGCACTGCCACTTCGGTATCCGTATCAGATTGAAATGTTACATCTGATAAATATTGCTTTTTTAATTCCATGAAGTTTTCAATAACTCCATTATGTACTAAGTAGAATTTTTCATCTTCAGAATATTGAGGGTGTGAATTTTTAACAGCAGGCTCACCGTGTGTCGCCCACCGTGTGTGTGCAATCCCGGCCTTACCATTCACATTTTTCTCCGCAACTAATGCTTCAAGATCAGCCACACGCCCCTTTTGACGAACTAATTCATCCCCCGTACTATCTTGATTTGGGATAAAAACCCCCGCAGAATCATATCCACGATACTCTAGTTTTTCCAAACCTTTTAATAAGATTGGTGCTGATTCTTTTTGTGTTCCTGTGTAACCCACAATTCCGCAATAATACATTAACGTTCCCCCTGATACCTTTTATAAATTGGTATATATTATATTTTTAAAATTATATGTATAATTATACCTTTGAATAGCCCTAAGTCAATCGTTTTAGAATATCTTTTCTACAGAATGGTATATATTGGTATACCTGAATATTATTAAATTATTGTCATAATTGGTTTGTATAATGTTTATATCACTCATCCTATCGGCATCAAATTCTATCAAATTATTAATCTTTTGCCAAATATTTTATTTATTTTTTAAACCAATTTCAATTTTACGACCCCTGATTTAAATTTCATCTTGCTTAGTTATTAAACAGCGCTTTGCCAACAAAACCTTATAATTAACCCAGTCCCAGTTATAAATGCGTCTGTAATTAACCTTGCTCCTCATGCCTGATTGCCACCAAAAATCCCACAATTAAAAAAGTGACAACCATCTCATTCCCAATAATCAAAATGGCTTCTTGATTCATTCTCAACAGTTTAATTTCACGATTGACGGTCACATTATTTTTTCAATTAAAATATATCTCATTAACAATATCATTATAAAACAACGAATAAAGGTCATAATACACCAAACAGTTATTTTGAAATGCGGTTTCATTTTTAAATAAAAAAGAACCTTTTTCGCAATGAAAAGGTTCTTTAATTTTCACCAGTTGGCATTAGTTTTAATCTAGGTTGTTAACTAACATTCAAGTGGTGTATTTCATCTATTAAATCGTCAAAAGCTCATCTTCCTTAGAAGCAGCAATACTATCGATATTTTTAACGCCATCATCTGTTAAACCTTGGATATCTTTTTCAAGTTTCCGTAATTCATCTTCTGATAGTTCTTCTTTTTTGGCTTGATCTAAAGCATCTCGACGAACATTACGAACAGCAACTTTCGCTTTTTCTGCTTCAGCCTTAACTTCCTTTGCCAAATCTTTACGTGTTTCTTCAGTCAAAGCTGGAATCACTAAGCGGATCACAGATCCATCGTTTGAAGGTGTTAATCCAAGATCTGAAGCAAAAATTGCCTGTTCAATCTCTTTTAAGGCCGTCTTATCAAATGGTGTAATCAAAAGCACTCGAGCTTCTGGGACAGAAACTGATGCCACTTGATTCAAAGGTGTCTCTGCTCCATAGTAAAGAACTTTAACATCTCGTAGAATTGATGGATTTGCCACTCCAGCTCGAATTTTACCGAGTTGAGCTTGCAAAGCCATCCCAGCTTTTTCCATTCTATCTTTGGTATTTTCAATAATTTGATTTGCCATGCTTTATTTTCCCCCAACCGTTGTTCCGATATTTTCACCCAAAACAACTCGTTTAATATTGCCGTGCGTGTTCAAATTAAAGACCACTAAATCAATATCATTATCCATCGAAAGGGTAGAAGCTGTGGAATCCATGATATTAAGGCCTTGTGACAATACATCCATATGCGTTAAGCTTTCATACTTTACGGCCTCAGGATTTTTACGTGGATCATCACTATAAACACCATCAACGCCATTCTTACCCATTAAAATCGCATCAGCATTTACTTCAGCGGCTCGCAAAGCGGAAGTGGTGTCAGTTGAGAAGTATGGCGAACCAGTTCCTGCTCCAAAAATCACAACACGCCCTTTTTCTAAGTGGCGTACAGCCTTACGACGGACATAAGGCTCAGCAACTTGACGCATTTCAATAGCCGTTTGTACGCGGGTCGGAACCCCCATATTTTCTAACGCATCTTGTAATGAAAGAGAATTCATTACCGTCCCCAGCATCCCAACATAATCAGCTTGAGCGCGTTCCATTCCTAATTGAGCTCCATTTTCACCACGCCAAAGATTTCCACCACCAACCACAATGGCAATTTCAATCCCCAACTCATGAACCTCTTTGATTTCAGCGGCAATACTATTAACTGTTGATGGATCAATTCCATAACCCTTTTCTCCAGCCATGGCTTCCCCTGATAGCTTTAATAAAATTCGCTTATACTTTACGTCTGCCATGTTTGTGCACCCCTATCAAATCTTACTTAATTTGGGCTGCAACTTCAGCCGCAAAATCACTTTCGGCCTTTTCAATTCCTTCACCAACTTCGTAGCGAACGAATGAAATAACCTTACCCTTTTGTGCTTCAACATAAGCCGCAACAGTTTCACCATCGCCCTTAACAAAAGCTTGGTCAACTAATGAGATATCTGATAAGAACTTATTCAAACGACCTTCAACAATTTTTTCTTTGATTGCATCGGGCTTACCATTCAAATCATCTGCAGCTAATTGAATTTCCTTTTCATGTGCCAAAGTATCTGCAGGAACTTCTTCACGTGAGACATATTGTGGATTAATAGCAGCAACGTGCATTGCAACGTCCTTTGCAACTTCAGCAGAAGCTCCATCAAGCAAAACTAATGAAGAAATACGTCCACCCATGTGTGAGTAGGCTCCCAATGATTGACCATCCTTAGCTTCAATTACTTCGAAACGGCGAAGAGTGATCTTTTCACCGGTAATTTGAGTAGTATGAATGATTTCTTCGTTCATAGTCTTACCAGCCATTGGTAATTCTAGAGCAGCTTCCACAGTAGCAGGCTTTGCATCCACAATGGTTTCAGCAACTGCATGCAATAAATCATTGAATTCTTTATTCCCGGCAACGAAGTCAGTTTGTGAATTCAATTCGATAATAGCCGCAAAATTCCCCTTAACGGCAACATATGTCATTCCTTCAGCTGCAATTGCTCCGGCTTTCTTTGCTGCCTTAGCCATCCCCTTTTCACGCAAGAAATCGATAGCCTTTTCCATATCACCGTCAGTTTCTACCAACGCTTTCTTTGCATCCATCATTCCCACGTTTGTCTTGTCACGTAATTCTTTAACTTGTGCCGCTTTGATTGCCATTTTAAATGGTCTCCTTTAAATATATAAGTTTTTATCTAGTTAATTATACACAATTTAGTAGTGTTTTAACACTACTACCCCCGTGAATTTTAACAAAGGTCATAAAAAAAGCCGAGTCCCAAAGTCCTCAGCTTGATTTAAAGCAAATAATTACTTGTTGTCGCCTTCAACGATTTCAGTCAATTCTTCGATTGAAGAAGCTTTTTCAGCTCCTTCTTCAGAAAAGGCTTCATCAGCAACCGCATCTTCACCTTGATTACCTTCGATGATTGCATCTGCCATCTTAGCAGTGATCAAGCGAACAGCACGGATCGCATCATCGTTTGATGGAATCTTAACGTCAATTTGATCAGGGTTAGCATTTGTGTCAACCATGGCAACGATTGGAATATTCAACTTACTTGCTTCTTGAACAGCCAATTGTTCCTTGTGTGGATCAACAATATACAAAACATCTGGGATGCGTGGCATATCAGCGATTCCACCTAAGAACTTTTCCAACTTTTCACGTTGCTTTGTTAACAATGCAACTTCCTTCTTTGGCAAGCGATCGAATGTTCCATCTTCTGACCAAGAACGTAATTCCTTCAAACGTGCAATACGCTTTTGGATTGTTGACCAGTTAGTCAAAGTTCCACCAAGCCAACGGTGGTTCACAAAGTACATGTTTGCACGAGTAGCTTCTTCAGCAACTGCATCTTGTGCTTGTTTCTTTGTTCCAACGAACAAAACGATTGCACCATCTGCAGCAGCATCACGAACATAGTTATATGCTTGGTCAACCATCTTAACTGTCTTTTGTAAGTCGATGATGTAAATACCATTACGTTCTGTAAAGATATATTCACCCATCTTTGGGTTCCAACGACGAGTTTGGTGACCAAAGTGAACACCAGCTTCAAGCAATTGCTTCATTGAGATTACTGCCATGAGTAAAATTCCTCCAAATTGTTTTGCCACCTAAATCCGCATGTAGTTCGACGACCGAAACGGCACCCGTTCAACTATTAGATTTAGTGAGTATTTTTGGTTATTAAACCAATATCAAATTTTACGCTGAAGTATGAAAGTTGTCAATTATTAATCTGAGGACTATCCCACTCGGCATCATGAAGCACTAAAAATTTTTCTTTTTGTGCCCTCGATAATTTTTTGAAAGCTGCCTCTGCTCGCAGAGCTGCTGTTTTGGTATTGTATTCTGCTGAGTAAACTAGTCGTAATGGATGCCTTTTTTTCGGGCGAGTATACTTTGCTCCCTTACCCGCTTCATGGACGGACAAACGCCGTACAACATTATCTGTAAATCCACAATAAAAAGTATTATCCGCCGTTAAAAGAACATACATGTAATAATTCTTGTCCGTCATTGATCATGCCCGGCCTTCATAAATGGCCCAGACCTCATCTCGATATTCATCATTATCGTGATGCGTAATAATAGGCGGTAAAATCTGTGCACCGGTTAATTTTCCATTCTTAATCGACTCGATTAAAACAATATTAGCTTCTTTTCCTACTTTAGGATAGACAAACTGAATCCGCTTGGGAATTAAATTATTCGCCCGTAAGGCATCTAAGATTTCAAAGAGACGATCTGGGCGGTGTACCATGAAAAAATGCCCCCCTGATTTAAGTAGTTTTTTAGCGGTATGTGATACTAAATTCAAATCAGCTTTGATTTCATGTCGAGCAATCGCATAATGTTGATTTGGATTTTTATGTGATTTTTCTGTAGCTTCAAAATATGGCGGATTTGAGACCACCGTTTCAACTGAACCAGGTTTAATATAATCAAATACGTCGCGCATATCCGTGTTAATAATTTTAATTTTATCTTCTAGCTCATTAAATTGCACTGAACGCTGCGCCATATCGGCTAAACGTGGTTGAATCTCAATCCCAATAATTTGGCCTGTAACTTTATGCGCCATAAACAAGGGGATTGCTCCGTTACCAGTTCCCAAATCAACAATTCTTCCACGACCACCATTTCTGGGATTCGCAAAATGAGCCAACAAAACCGCATCCAGTGAAAATGAAAAAACTGAATGGCTTTGAATGATTTGGACCTCATCTCGGTATAACATGTCTAGCCGTTCATCGGCTTGCAACTCAATTTTCATTTTTTTATTCCATCCTTTTTAGTCTCATTTATTTTCTATTCCAATTTATTAATTGTCAACTAATTCTACTTTATGGGATAATTAAAAACATGATTTAAGAAAACAAGAGGTATTTTTCAATGTTCTATCAATTTGCAGCTCGTGTTGTCCGTGGCCTAATTTGGTTAATTAATGGTAAAGTGACCGTATTAAATCGCGATCAGGTCCCCGAAGGAGAGTATGTGCTCGTTGGGCCTCATCGTACTTGGTGGGATCCTCTTTTCTTTGCTGCCATAGGTTTCCCTACGGTATATATGTTTATGGCTAAGAAAGAATTATTTAAAAATCCAATCCTCGGTTGGATTATTAAAAGTGCCAACGGTTTCTCAGTAGATCGTGATAATCCGGGTCCCTCTGTTATTAAGATTCCCGTCAAGGGTCTTAAAAAAGGAAATATGAGTCTAATCATCTTCCCTTCTGGGTCTCGTCATTCTTCTGACATGAAAGACGGTGCCCTTTTAATCGCTAAACTAGCCAAAAAACCGATTGTCCCATTAGTCTACCAAGGTCCGCTCAAATTTAGTGGATTATTCAAAAGAAATAACGTGACGTTAGCTTATGGTACCCCCATTGATCCAAACGGCTTTTCGAAAAACAAAGAAACGGCCAGTCAAGAATTCGATCAAGTATTAAAAACAGCTTTCCAACAATTAGATCAAAGCATTGATCCTAATTTTGTATATATAGATCAAAAATAAAACATCCATTGTCAGTTATTTCAAAATAGTGCTGTTCAAACTAATATTTTGGCCAACCCCTAAGTACTTAATAATTTAATAAAACCCCAATAGTTTTAATGGCTACTGGGGTTTTATTAAATTAAATATAAATTACTTGTTTTGTTGATTTTTCATTTGAGCCATCATTTGAGCCAATTTCTTTTGAGAAGGCTTTTGTCCCATCGAAGTCATCATTGACTTCATCATTTCCTCAGAGATTGGTGGATTCTTTTTCAAATAAGTTTCCATTGAACGACGCGCCATGAAGAAACCAAAAACGGCTCCCACAACTAATGCAATAACAACAATAACAATCCAAATTGACGTACTCATGTGTTTACCTTAACCTAACCTTATTTTTAATTCATCTTCAATTGTATCAAATCTAGCTTAGAATACTAGCTTAGATCTAGAAAAGATTTCTTAGTTATCCCGTAGCCCTTTATCCCGTTGAATGTCTTTTACTTTATCTGGCGTTACTTCCTTCCCATCTTTATCAAAGACTTGCAACATTTCCACCTGTGAACGGAAAGATGCACGAAAGTTCTCTAAGAATTCAGCTCGTAAGGCCTTTCGCTCAACCAACTCCTCTTCTGTTAGACCTGCAGGCAATTTAGCCTTTGCTGCCAATTCGTTAATTCGTTCTCGAACCGCCAACATATGATTATCCTCGCTCATTACCTAATCTCCTTTCTATTTAATATTTTTTCTAATTATAACATTTTATTATAGTTTCTTAAAACAATGCCCCAATTCCAATTTATCAGTTAAACTTATTAATGAAATCGACCCAAAGGAGTTTACCATGTCGCGTAGCGAAGAAAAACAGTTAAAAGTTTTACGTTATATATATGAATCTATCCAGAACAATGGGTTTCCTCCCACGATTCGTGAAATTGGGGATGGCTTAAACTTAAGTTCATCAGCTACAGTTCAGGGTTATGTGACACGCCTGCAGCAAAAAGAATACTTAAAACGAAACCTTCTCAAGTCACGAACCTTAGAAATCACACCCAGTGGACTAAACGTCTTAGGAATCCAGGTCCAGGCCACTGTGCCCTTAATAGAGACGCCATGGGCCAACTTCATCCCCGACCATGCGCCCCAATATCCCCTTCCCAAACATCTCAGTCGTTATGCTGGTGAGTTATTTATTTTCCAGATCAATAATAAAAATATGCAAAGCATTGGCATCTCAGTTGGCGACTTGCTGTACATTCACCGCCAAAAAAATGCGGAAAATGGCGAAATTGTAGCTTATTTGAATGAAAATCAAGAAATTAAAATTGCCCGTTTTTTTCGAGAACGAGCCCAATACCGGTTACAACCTGAAAACGAACTAATAGCCCCAGATATTATGTTTAGAAATACGGTTATCGGTCGCGTTATGTCTGTTTTTCGCCCCTATGTCTACTAAAATTTCAAACTAACTAAAAATGACCAACCAAATGAGTCTTTCTCATTGGGTTGGTCATTTTAATTTGTATTTTTATTCACCTTCATACGTTAACAGGGCCCTGATATCATAATCTTTTAGAACTTGACGGCCTTGTAGCTCAGTTAATTCAATGAGAAATGCTAAGCCGACAACTTCACCACCGAGGCGTTCAATCAACTTATTAGTCGCCGCAATTGTACCACCTGTAGCTAATAAATCATCAACTACCACAACTTTATCTCCTGGTTCAATTGCATCTGCATTAAGCTCAAGGGTTGCTGAACCGTACTCCAAAGTATAACTTTCAGATATTGTCTTACGAGGTAATTTACCAGGCTTACGAGCTGGAACAAAACCAACTCCCATTTCAAGCGCCATGGGGGTTCCTAATAAAAATCCTCGTGATTCAGGTGCAACGATTTTAGTTGCGCCTTTTTCATTCGCATATTCAGCTAATTCATGTATCGCAAAACCAAAGGCCTTTGTATCCGCCAATAAGGGGGTAATATCTCGAAAAGTAATTCCTGGTTGTGGGAAATCAGGAATTGATGCAATATAATCATGCAAATCCATTGTCATTTTATGCTCCTATGTCGATGATCTGAATTAATCATCTTGTGCTAATTCATTTAGCAATTGTTCTAACTCGGCAGTGGTACTATAAATTAGTTTAGCTTCCACTTCCCGTTTTTGTAAAAAGTTCTGATAAGAAGGCATGGTGGTTAGATCAACATTAGTCGGGGCTAACACCTTTTTTAACAAATCGTCTTCAATTGTAACAAATTTCGCGTCCAAAAACACCTGAATTACTAATTTCAACATCAAATCATCCATTTTTAGGTATTGTCTCATTGCTTCAAACTGAGTTTTTAAGGCAATTGTCTCTTGCTGTTGAATAAATTTAAAGAATTTTGCGAAATCATCGCGTGCCGGGATTTTTTGTAGATATGCCGGATTTTTAGTGTAAAAAATAGTCTCCCAACTACCGATTGGAACATACGCTAATACTTGATGTAATTCATCTAAGTTTTGAGGTAAGTCTACAAAAACGACTCGATCTAACTGTGTAACATTAAATGCATCTTCCCACCAAAGAGCTGTTCCTGAATTAGTAATCAGCGGGGTTAATTGTTGTTGCATCCTCTGATTAAAGAATAGATAGGTAACCGATCGATCAAACATTTGCTTCGTTAAATGCGTTGTTCTTGCATCAACTAACGCCGAACCTGATGCTTCAATGTCCTTAAATATTAACTGATAACTAGTCGCACCCCGGTATGTATTTTGATCGATTGTCCCTACAACCGTCAATTTTTTAAAACGTCCTTGTAAGTCATTCGCTAATAACCCTTTTTGCCAGGCAATCACTGGAATAGGTTGTTGTCTAATAACTCCCGTAAATCGTAGATGTTTTCCTTCTGACATGGTTTTAACATTCTCGATGTCATCCAATTCTAGCTTGAACACTGGTTCGGGATTACCTGCGCCAAAGGGACCCAAAAGTTGTAGTTGCTGGTAAAAATCAGCATTAAAATCTTGACCGGTTAAAGTCCCCTCAATCGCTAAGACTTTTTTCTTTTGCGCATCAAAAGACTGTGCTGAAGCCGCATCATTCAACATTTGACGAACTTGATCAACTTGTTGAACCTCAATTGTCATTCCCGCTGCTAAAGCATGTCCCCCAAAATTGATAAATAAGTCTCGATGTGGATCAATTGCCGCAAATAAATCAAACCCGGTTACTGACCGACCAGAACCCTTAGCCAGATTATCAGTTTGATTCAAGACAATCGTCGGTTTACCTGTTGCATCTAGAATACGTGCCGCCACGATTCCTAAAATACCTTCGTGCCAATTTTGACCCATTAACACTAAGACTGAATCGTTGGCAAATTCATTTTGGGCCTGTGCTAGAGCTGCTTCTGCGATTGAATCGACCAATTGTTTACGCTCTTGATTAGATTGATCAACGAGCTGTGCTAACTTTAAAGCACTTGCTTCATCTTCAGCCAACAACATTTGAACACCCGTTTTGGCATCTGCCATCCGTCCAATCGCATTCAGTCGTGGCGCAATCTGAAAGCCAACCATCGTCGCATCAATTTTTTCTGAACTTATTTTAGCTATTTTTAATAATGCTTCTAGCCCGGGCCGTTGCATTTCATTTAAATTATCCAGACCAAGCTTTACAATTGCTCGATTTTCACCATTTAAGGGCATCACATCTGCAATAGTTCCCAAAGCCGCAAGATCTAACCATTCATCCGCGGGAGCCTCCAGTAAAGCGGATGCAACTTTAAAAGCCACTCCTGCACCTGATAATCCAGTAAATGGATATTGATCTTCTGGAAATTGAGGGTGAACGATAGCAATGGCTGGTGGTAATTCTCCAGGTAATTCATGATGATCAGTTATAATCACATCAATACCTTGTTGCATAATCGTCTCAATCGCGTTTCTGCCACTAATTCCATTATCGACCGTAATCAGAAGTTGCATTCCTTGTTCGGCCAATGTTTCATATACATCTAGATTAGGTCCATAACCGTCTTTGAAACGATTAGGTACATAATAATCAACCTCTGCCCCAAGACCTCCAGCGCTGAGACCATGATTGTCGTCGCCGTAATTCCATCAACATCATAATCTCCATAGACTACAATTTTTTCGCCTTGATCGATGGCTGCAAATATTCGGTCAACAGCTTTTTGCATATCATGTAATTGAAATGGATCTAACAAATCATCTAAAGTTGGATTTAAAAAGGATTGCACAGCTTCAGGGGTGTCATACCCACGTGCAACTAACAACTTTGCAATCAGGGGTTGTGCGCCAATTTGACTCTGTAATTGTGATACCCGTTCATCTTGGGGTAACTGATCAAGTTGCCACTGGTACTGTGGATCAATCATTATCTATTCCTCGTTTTCATCTGGCTCAATTTGAATTTTAATCGGCCCCGAATTATCCTGTTGCCCCATTGGAATCTCATATACATCAAAATCATTTACAACACGCGTATTTTTAAAGATCGGTTGAGCGGAATACGCTAATTCATTCGCTAAACGGCCGGGATAGCGAGCCGAAATATGCGTTAGGAAAAGCCGTCCTACTTTTTGTTCGGACGCGGCCTGCGCGGCCTGTAAATTAGTTGAATGATGATATGATCGAGCCAACTTCGCTTCATCCTTACCATAGGTTGATTCGTGAACCACTACCGTTGCGTTCTTGATTAATTCATCAATATTGGCCGTCCGTCGGGTATCTCCTAGAATCGTAACTATCCGCCCGATTTTAGGATCTCCCACTACATCTTTCGCCTGAATTTCGCGTCCATCTGGTAAACTTACATTTTCACCATGTTTTAGTTTGCCATAAAGTGGTCCAGCCGGTACATCTAATTCCCTTAATCGCTCTACCAATAATTCTCCTTCATGATCAGCTTCAACGACACGATACCCATAGGATAAAATCCGATGGTCGAGAGGTAACGCCTCCACTTGAAACTTTTCATTTTTAAAAACCAATCCACCTTCAGGATTAATTTCATGGTAATTAATTCGATAGGTCAAATGCGTTTGTGAAAGACGTAAACTGGTTTCCACATACTGCTTAATTCCATGTGGTCCATATAAATCTAATCGATCATCCCCCCTTGAAATGAACGCGATGATAATAGACCTGGTAAACCAAAGATATGATCACCATGTAAATGCGTGATGAAAATTTTTGTTATTTTTCGAGGGCGAATCGTTGACTGAAGCATCTGTTGTTGGGTCCCTTCCCCTGCATCAAATAGCCACACTTCATTTAATTCTTCCAATAATCGTAGAGCCACACTGGTCACATTACGATATCGAGCGGGGACGCCCGCTCCCGTTCCTAAAAATTCTAATTGCATAAAATATCTTGCCTACTTTCTAATAAGCCTAGACCATTGGCTTTTTATTTTGCTTTTAATCGCCGAATCCAGTATGGAATCCCAAATTTAATTGTATTTTCGTTCCCATGAATCATCCGTCCCAAATTACTGCGGTGAAGATATGTCACATAGACCATTAAACCAGCCGCAACTAAAGCTAAAAATTTTTCGTCGTAGTACCAAAAAACAAGTGTACTAAAGAAAAAATTCAACAACGAACTAATCGAGACAATACTAGTGAGGATTAGACAAATCAAAAAAATACACAATGAAATTAAAAATAGCTTAGGTGAGTACGCCAACAAAATTCCTAGCGAACTAGCCACCCCTTTCCCACCTTTAAAATTCAACCAAATTGAAAAAGTATGACCTAAAACTGCTACTACACCAATTGCTAAAATCAAAAAATGACGATTATCTGGTAATGGCGTCCATATTAAATACGCTAGTAACCCTCCCACGGTTCCTTTTAAAACATCAAAAATAAATACAATTGTGCCTGGAATAAATCCTAAAACCCGAAAAGTATTGGTCGTTCCAATGTTACCTGAACCTGCTTGCATAATGTCTTTATGATAAACATACTTACCAATTAAGTAACCGAAGGGAATTGAACCTAATAAATAAGCCATTAATAATCCCAAAATGATTTTAAATATTTGCATTTTTTCTCCAATGTCTTATTACCAAGCAACTACTAGATATACACGTTAATCTATCACGCTTGCAATCGGTTGCTTAGGATCAGATAACCACATTCGTTATTGATTCATAATAATCATATTTTATTTTTTAACAAACTAATAATAGTTTAGCATGAAATCTTAAAAAACTAACTATTTTTAATCCTAAATAGGTCTCAAATTTCATGAAAATAAAAAAGGATCGTATAATTCAACGATCCCTTATTCCATTTTTCTTGATAATCACAGGTTTGCACCAATTATTCAGCTTTTTTTATCTCAAATCGACCACTGCGACTGGCTTGAATTAACATTTTTTTAACTTTTGGTGCCACTTCTAAGCGACTGCTTAAGTCAGCCTTGATCGGTCTCCCGTAGATCAGCGCTGCCACCGCACCTACAATTGCTACAATTTTTTTAGACGGACCTTGAACTTGGTCAGCGGCTTGAATTGCTTCTTGATATGACTTGGTGTTTAAAAGAATCCAGACCAAATTTTCAAGTGTATCAACAATATAACCACTTCCATTCAAAGCTTCTTGGGGTTGGCTACTAAAATCCGGGGTATTTAGATTATCTAATTCTTTGAGAAAACCAGCAAATAAGCTGTGTTCAGAATAATATTCATAGGAAATCCCTACTGCCCGATCCAAAGCTGTTTCAAATTCAAAACCGTCTAAGATTTGTCCAACCAAAATTGCATACAATCCAATCCCCATTAGTCCTCGAGGGTAATTATGAGTTAGACCAGCGACTTGATGCAACGTCAACATTGCCGTCTCATTATTCACAAAATCCGATCCATATAGACTATACATATAAATTATCATGGGCATAATTCGTGCTAATGCCCCACTCCCGTTATCATCTTCAGATATTCCTCCCGAAGAAAACGGATCTTGTGTTGCTAAATATGTGTCCAATGCTTTTTTAGTTGTTTTTCCAGCAGGCTGAATTTTACCATCGACTGTATATTTACCGTGTTTATACCATGCTTCAAAAGCTTGCATGATTTCATTGATATCATAATTTTTTGACAAAGCATCAATCGTTGCAAGCGCTAATGAACTACCACTACTCCAACGACGTTGCTCTAATGGTAGATGCTTTTGTGTTAATAAATCACCATCAAGCATCCCAAGGGTGCTATTAATTAATGGATTATTTGGTAAGTCCATATTTAATTACCCATCCTTTCCATTAAAAAATTGTAACATTTTTGCAACCTATTTGGCAAATTGAATTATGTTCGTTATAATAAGTAGTATAAAAAAGGAGCATCGTATGGCTGATCAAAACAATAATATTTTCCCAATTACGCTATTAAGAGATCATTTACTACCTGCATTATTGACGGATGATCTGAGCGATATTACTTATTGGGCCGGTAAGGATTTAGCGCGTGAATTTCCATTACAAGGAATAAGTGCCATTGTTGATTTCTTCAATGATGCTGGCTTTGGAATTTTAAATATCGAATCACAAAAAGCAACTAGTCAAAGATGGATTTTAACTGGCTCACTTGTTGAAAGGCGCATGTCGGAGGCTACTAAACCGGATTTCTTTTTAGAAGCTGGCTTCTTAGCCCAACAAACGGAACAACAAATTGGTTCCAGTGCTGAAACTCAAGTTGAATTTGAAAAAGACACCGTCATCTTGACTGTTTTAACCACTGAAGCCATCCACATTGATGAATAGAAATACTAATAAAAAATCATCTCATACTATTTTATAAAAGTAGCGTAAGATGATTTTTTTCTTATTTCAATAAATATTTTGCGTCAAATTCTGGATCTTGTGAAGTCAAAATCTTAGGTCCATCTTCGGTAATCGCTATAACATGTTCATATTGAGCAGACCAAGAACCGTCAATCGTTCGAACAGTCCAACCATCTTCTTTAGATGTTTCCACTTCCCAACTTCCCAGATTTACCATCGGCTCAATCGTAATTGTCATTCCTGGCTTTAAACGTAGCCCATGTCCTGCTACACCATAGTGCGGCACAGCTGGTTCTTCATGCATCGTGGGCCCAATTCCATGTCCGATATAATCACGAACATTACCGTAACCATGCTCATCCTCCACAAAATGATTAATCGCAGCGCCAATATCACCAAGGCGATTACCAACTTGGGCTTGGTCAATCCCAATATAAAGCGCTTCTAAGGTAACATCCATTAACTTTTGCACTTCTGGTAAGACCTCTCCAACTGCATAACTCCAAGCAGAGTCAGAAAAAGCTCCATCCAATTCTACAACTGTATCCACCTTAACGAGATCCCCATCTTTAAGAATTAATCCTTTACGTGGAAAAGCATGAGCAACTTCATCATTCACAGATACGGTTGTGGCATATTTAAAACCCTCAAACCCAATTTGTGCAGCCCGTCCACCATGACTTTCGATATATTTTCGACCGAATTCTTCAATTTCCCATGTTGAGAGACCTGGCTTAATCAATTTTTTCATCCCTTGATGCATACCAGCAATAATTGCCCCGGACTTCTCCATAGCAACCAATTCTCGCTTTGATTTTAACGTTATCATCATTAACCTCCGTTATTCTACTGTCTATCATTATACCGCTAAAATTTCGTTTTAAGTTAAAAGATCCGATATTATTTGAGTGCAGAAACGATTCAAAATAGCAAACCAATCCCATAGTGAATAGTAATCGTTAAAAGACCAATAATAATATTTCTGATAATCGATTTTTTAACAAATCCCTGTCCCAATTTGGCACTCGCCCAGCCAATGATCGCAGAAGCCACCGTAGTTGCTAAGATTGCAACTAACATTCCCTGAGTCCGACTTAACAAAACCATAGCTAATAGTGGCACCACCCCTGCTAATGCCGCACAAATCATGGAAGAAAGTGCCGCTTCCCATGGATTAACATAATGTCCGAGTTGAACATCATATTTTGTCTCCAAAATTGCCTTCAAAGGTTGTTTTTGCATAAGATCTTTGGCAATTAAAGTCGCAGTTTGATCTGACACACCTCGACCAACATAAAATTGTTCTAAATCCGCCTCAACTAATGCTGGTTGTTCTTTAATTCTGTATGCCTCTTTTTGAACAACAACCTTCTCGGCATCCGACTGAGAACTCACTGAAGCATACTCTCCGGAAGCCATTGATAATGCACAAGCCAGCAAATCTGAAACTCCAGCAATAAGCAAGGTAAATGAATTATTCGTGGCTGCTCCGACGGAAAATAAAACTCCAACAACGGTTAAAACGCCATCATTAGCGCCTAAAACCCCCGCTCGAACAACATTTAAGCGCTCTTCTAAAGTTAATTTTTCATGCTTATGGGCCCCATTTTGCATTAGAAGCTCTTCTTCTTTTGATAGCTTCATCTTATAAGCCCCCCATTAATGTTCCAATTATGTAAGTAATAATCATCGTAAAAATACCAGCCAAAACATTTCGTAAGGTTGCCCATTTCAAATCAGCGCCGGATAACTTGGCTGCTGAGAATCCAGTAATAGCCAATGCAATTGCTACCGCTACGCCTGTCCCCCAAATATTCAAGTGTAAGTTAGCAGGAATCAACGTAATTGCGAGCATGGGCAAAACTGAACCTAATGGAAATGAGATCATCGAGGCTAAACCAGCTGAAATGGCATCCATTTCTTGATTTAGAGTAAACCCATAGCGCTCACGAACGGTAGTTCCAAGGTCATCTTGTTGCATCATTTCTTGTGTGGCTTGATGAGCTAATTCTGGCTTAATTCCGGCTGCAATATACTTATCTTGCACAAAGTTAAATTCAGCTTGCCAATCGTGATCTAATCGTTGTGATTGGTTTTGTTCTGCTTTTTTTTGGGCATCATTTTGTGAATGGACTGAGACATATTCGCCCATTGCCATGGAAACAGTCCCCGCTAAAGCACCTGCAAAACCGGCAATAAAAATCGCAAAAGAATTCGTAGTCGCCCCAGCTACCCCAATGACAATCCCTGAAACTGATAATATTCCATCATTGGCACCCATGACCGCCGCTCGAATAATATTACTACGTTGTGCTAAACTTTGTTTTTCCTTACTCATACTAACTCCCTACATCTAATTTATAATCATTCTAAACTAAATTCAGTATACCAAAAATATTATTAAAAGACGAATGTATTATTTAATAAATTTTACTGTATTCATTATCTTTAAAATGAAATTAAAAAGCTAAAACTTAGCAACTAAGTTTTAGCTTCTGTTTTACATTAAAATAAAACAATTATCATCCTATTCTTCTTCAATTTCTAATTCAACATCATTTGTATCCGTCGTTGGTGTCTCGGAAGCTTCAGATTCAACCACATTTGCGTCTTTGTCCCCATCTGTTGTTTGGCTAAAGTATTCAGCAAGTACGCGTTCCATGATTTCATCATATGTGGCTTTATTCTCTGGGTCGTCCAACCAACGCATGACGTTAACTTTTCCTTGCCCAATTTTATCGCCCTCGTACGAGAACCATGAACCTGCTTTTTTAATAATATCTTTATCCACAGCTAGGTCGATCATCTCACCAGTTTTAGAAATTCCTTTTCCAAAGATGATTTCAATTTCAACCTCTCTAAAGGGAGCGGCCACCTTATTTTTAACCACTTTAATTTTAGTCAGATTCCCAACTGACTTCACGTCTTCACCGTCTTTTTTAGTCCCGTCGATTCCACCTCGCCGTCGAACATCTAAACGTACCGTTGAATAGAAACGCAAAGCTCGCCCACCTGGTGTCGTTTCAGGATTTCCAAACATAACCCCGATCTTTTCTCGCAATTGATTAATAAAAATCACAGTTGTTTCAGTTTTTAAAATTGAGCCTGATAGCTTTCTTAAAGCAGAAGACATCATACGCGCCTGTAGTCCAACTGAACTATCACCAATTTCACCGTCAATTTCCGCTTTCGGTGTTAAAGCCGCTACAGAATCAACCACGATCATATCAATCGCAGCAGATTGGATCAAAGCATCTGCAATTGACAGCCCTTGTTCACCAGTATCTGGTTGTGAGAGTAACAATTCATCAATGTTCACGCCCAGCGCCTTGGCATATTCAACATCCATGGCATTTTCAGCATCAATATATGCAACATTACCACCTTTTTTTTGCATTTCTGCTGCAGCGTGCAAGGCCAACGTCGTTTTTCCAGAAGATTCTGGTCCATAAATTTCAATAATTCGGCCCTTTGGATAGCCACCAATTCCAAGAGCAATATCTAACTTCAAAGAACCTGTTGAAGATGCTTCAATTTGAGAAAATTTTGAATCTCCCATTCGCATAATCGACCCTTTTCCAAAATTCTTTTCGATCTTTTTGAGTGCCTCATCCAATGCTTTTTTACGGGCCTTGGGTTCCGTAATTTTACCTTCAATTTTTTTATTAGGGTTAATATTCTTTCCACTTGCCATTTTTAATTTCTCCGTTCAATTCAAAATTCAATATATTAAGTATAACCTAATTTTAACTTTTTGTAACGTTTTTAGTCATTAAATCTAAAATTAATTGTGCGCCACATGCTACCGCTTGTTCTCGCACTGCCATGCGATCGCCCGTTAATTGATATAACTTAGCGGTAACTAAGCCATTCGGCTGTGCAATCCCGATGTATACCGTTCCTGCTTGGTGCCCTTCTAAAGCCTCCGGCCCGGCTACTCCGGTTAAGCCAATTGCCCAATTTGTATTTAGCTCTTGCTGTGCTCCTCGTGCCATAGCTTTAGCTACTTGTGGGGAAACGACCCCATAGCGCTCAATCATTTCTACTGAAACGCCAATAAGTTGCTCTTTTGCTTCTGCACTATATGTAATAAATGACCCACTGAGTATAGCTGAAATGCCGCTCACATTTGCCAATTGACTGACAAACATCCCTGCCGTTAAACTTTCTGCAGCCGTAATACTTTGGTTTTGTTCAATCAAACGTCGTCCTAATTTTTCAATTACTTTCACTATCATCGCTCCTAACTAATAAGGATCCAATAAATTATTAAATCTATTCTTAATTATAATGTTTTTCCCAAATAAGCTAAAGAGAAGGTCTGAACTAAACGTTCAAACCTTCTCTTAATAAATTTTTATTTAAAACCATCACTAAATACAAAGCGTGCTTTCCAGAAATATTCTACACCTGAATAAAGCGTAAAGAATAAAGCAATCCAGATCATTACTTGTGCAAATGGTAAGTTAATCAAATTAAAGCCTAAATTATGTAGCAGGAAAAAAATAATGGCTAACATTTGCGTAGTAGTTTTAATTTTACCAGGCATTGCCGCTGCCATCACCTGCCCATTGTTCTCTACGATTAAAGTTCTTAAACCAGTCACTGCTAATTCACGAATCACGATCAGTGCAATCATCCATGCAGAAACCCATTGAAATTGAACAAAGAAAATCAGGGCCGTCATAACTAATAGTTTATCAGCTAAGGGATCCGCAAATTTACCAAAATTAGTTACGAGGTGCTGTCTACGAGCAATTTGCCCATCAGCCATATCCGTTAGCGAAGCTGTAATAAATATTATTGCAGCCACAAGATGAGTAATTGGCAAAACTCCAAACTGCCCCCAGAGATCTATTGGCAACATTAAAATAACGGCAAAAACGGGAATTAAAATAATTCTAAAAATGGTTAATTTATTCGGTAAATTCATAATTATGCAAACCTACTCCTATTTTTGAACGATATTAATCAATGCATGCCAAACCAAAGTGGTATTACTCAATGGCAGGTCATTACCATTAAATTGGGCCTTTAAATTATTAGCATTCCCTGTTTGGAAATTAACACTAGTAACATCACTATTAACCACAAAGTCTTGATTAGTACCGGCTTTAATCGTTCCAGAATACAAAACTGCCCCCGTATTAGTCTTAACTAACACCCAAGCATCGCCATTTTGTCCGCTCAAAGTTAATTTGCGTTCACTATTAGCAGGAACCTGAGCTTCAAAGGTTGTTGTTGAGCCTGCAATTGCTGGCGCTCCAACTTCTGTTTTAGTATCTTCAGAAGATGACTTTTCACTACTTGATGTCTCAGAAGCTGATGAGCTCTTTGCAATCGATGAACTACTAATCGAAACATGTGAATCTTCTGTCGATGACTTAGAATGACCCGCAAAATTAGCAACCAGGACCCACACCAAAATGACAACAGCCAATGCGGCTACTCCCATAATGACCTTTGGCAAAACATTCATTAGTTGTTTCTTTTGCAAATTTTCTTCGCGGCGCATCCCAACCCGTGTGATATTATCTTCATCTACCCGAGCCTGTTCCAAATCCGAACTGGCCACTGGAGTAATTAAATCATGTCGCTCTAATAAATCATATGCATCAAGTCCAACGACCGCTGCATATTGTCGTGTGAAGGCACGTTCGTAAAATTTACCCGGTAATTGATCAAATTGGTTATTTTCAATTGCTTGCAAATAACGCTTTTGAATCTTTGTTTGTGCTTGAACATCATCTAACGTGAGGCCCTTATCAATCCGAGCTGCTTGCAGTTCATCACCAATTCCCTTTTGCTCTATGTCTGCCATATCATTTAATCCCTTTACTACATTAATATTTATATAATTATTCTACCATATTTTTATCATTCCGGTTGGATAATTACACTTGCAATCCCACTCATTTTTGTTCGTCGCGTAATCGTTTGCATTTCTTGATAAGACAGACTTTGCAGGAGTTCAAGTTCATCAGGTAAAAATGCAGCCTCAAAGGTTTCGCCTTCAAATTGAGTAGCCCATTCTTCTAATGAATTAAATTTGTTTATCAAACGACCAATTGCGCCCCGTTTAACACGCCCAAATTCATCAGCTAAATCTTCTAGCCGTTGTGGTAAGCTCATCAGTTCATTTTTCAAAACTGTAATCAACTCCTCCGGTTCTGGCGTTTCTCCTAAGAGCACTAAATATGATAATCCACGTTCCCAAGTTAATTCTACACTGAAATTATCATCAATCAAACCCATATCATACCACTGACGATAGTTAGGTGAAATTTCGCTAAAAACTAAATCCAATGCTAATTCCAGCGCCAATCCATCTTTTAAACCCATTCTTCCAGTTGCTTGCGGCAACATAATTCTTTGCCCAACTGCTACCCGATTTCGATGAATATCCGCATCAAGATATAACGTTTCTTCATTAACATTAAATTCAATCAACTGGCTCTCATTATTTGTGGATTGAACGACCATTTTGCTCTGGCGTTTTCCAGCGGGAGAATTTAATATCAAGGTTTTAATTATGGCTTCATTAAATGCACCAACAATGACCAAATCCATTCGATTCGGTGAATAAGCCATCTCAAAAGCGTTATGTAAATCACTTGCTGTAATGGTATGCACACTTTCCACTGTACCAGCTATATCAAAGGCTAGCGGGTCATGTGGGTAAAGTTGTCCTAAAATCGCCTGATAAAGTTGTGAGGCTGGATCATCCTGATACATGTCGATCTCTTGGCTAATTATATTGGCCTCACGGGCCACCGAAGTCCGTTCAAAATATGGTTCTTGCGTAAAAGTTAGTAGTTCAATCAAGCTTTGGTACTCTTCTGCCGGCGAGACCGTAAAATAACTAGTTCGAGTTGGCGAAGTGTATGCATTAACTGTGTCGCCCGCTTGATTAATTTTTAACATGGCATCATAACCTGGTTGCTTAAATAATTGATGTTCCAAAAAATGAGCAATTCCTAGCTTAGATGTTTCAACATTTTCAGACTGCTGTGTTAAATCTAAATCACGTGCCCCATAGTCAACCGTTAACAAGCTGACAACTTGATGAAATTCGGATCGCTGAATTAAATGAACTCGCAATCCATTTTCAAGTTGATAATGCTGACCTTGCGGAACTTGTCTATTCATTTTTATCTTCCCTTCGTTGCAAAATCATTTGTATTTTAAGTTGTAGCCGTTGAGCAACTGCTTGCACGTCTTTTTTCGTAACTTTTTCTAAGCATGCTTGCCATTCAATGGGCGTCAATACTTTTTTGGTGATTGCCCGACTCAATCCCCGTTCAGTCCGTGTCCTGATTTGATCTTGACCTAAGCGATAGTCATTAAGCATTAATTGTTTAATTTGCTTGAGTTCTGCCTCCGTGATCTGATTATCTTGTAGATCATGAACCTCATCTAAAATCATTTTGCGCGCCGCATTAACTTGATCAACCCGCACTCCTGCCACCACAAACATAAGGTCTGTATAAAAATTAAAATCTGAATAGATGGTATATGCGAGTCCTGCCTCTTCTCTAACATGCAAAAATAAACGTGATAAACCATTCCCACCTAATAATGCATTTAAAACGTAACCACTAAAACGTTCCGACCAATCTAATGTCAGTTGCCAGCTTAATACAATTTGAGCTTGCAACACCGGCTCATTCAAATATTGAATTTTGGGGGGCTGAAAGCCTGGTTGTTGTTTCACTGGTAATTGGATGGTCCGTGCCTGAAATGGTAGGTATTGATGCATCAATTGTTTAATCTGGCTGACATCAACCGGACCAACTACCACGACATCAATTTGATCTGCAACTAATAATTTTTGATAAGTTCGCCAAACGGATAAATTAGTACTCTGTTCCACTAACTCTTGATTTCCATAAGCTGCCAAGCCTAAATTTCCATTAACAAAACTATTTTCAATGGTCGTCCGGATAATTTGATATTCACGATCATCATTAAGCCCTGCAATTTCATCTAATGCTATTTCTTTTTGCCGTTGAAAAATAGTTGGTTCAAATCCTTCAATCTCATTACCCAATGGTTCAAATAAAATTGTTTCCAAAAAAGAAAAAGCCGCCGTTAATAAATCTTCTGAACTATTTAATAATTTTGGATCCACAATTTCCAAATTTATGCAAAAATTATGAACTCCACCCATATTGCTGACTTCAACGCTAAAACCGGCACCATATAATTCATTTAATACCTGTGCAAATTTTTGTTGGGTGGGATATTTTTTAGATACAGTCTCCAAAAAATTTGAAGCTAAAAAACGCCCAGCTAAATCTGCATTTACTTTGGGCGTTGCAAAATTAATACTAATTTGAGTTGTCGTAAACTGTTCCGTTTTTTCAACTTGCAAATGAACTCCATCAGCCATTTTAATTTGTTCCATTATTTCATCTTCCTTCTAACGATTCTAAATTATAAAATTGGTCCCAATAAACGTGACATCCGTTGAAGAATTTTTTTCCAAAGTGGCTGCTGTTCAAAATATTTCAAATCTAATTGTGTTGAGTCTAATATATCCGCGTGGTAAATATTTTCAAGTTGTTCTGCCAAATTCCGGTCGTACATAAAAGCGTTAGCTTCAAAATTCAAAATAAATGACCGAATATCCATATTCGCCGAACCAATTGATGTAATACGACCATCAATCGTTACAGTTTTAGCGTGCATAAAGCCCTTATCATATCGATAGACTTCTGCACCAACCTGTAGCAACTTTTGGACATACCATTCAGTAGCACGATAAACAAATGGGTGATCTGGAAAGGCCGGAATCATAATTTTCACCTGCACCCCCGATAAAGCCGCCATCCGCAACACTTCAAGCACAGCTTGATCAGGAATAAAATATGGGGTCTGGATATAAATGCTCTGTGATGCCGTCGCAAACATCTTCAAATAGCCTGTTTGAATTTGCTTCTTGGAATCATCTGGACCCGATGAAACAATTTGAATTGCTGTCGTCCGGTTATTAGACGCTTGTTGATTTGGAAAGTAATCATCAGAAAAATTAAGTTGTTGCTTCTTAGTTGTTGCATTCCAATCGGTAAAAAATCTAGATTGGATAGCTAAAGCTGCATCACCTTCAATCCGCACATGCGTGTCGCGCCAATAACCAAATTTTTTAAATCGACCCAAATATTGATCGCCAACATTAAAACCACCAATATATCCAATGCTACCATCAATAACCGCAATTTTACGATGATCTCTAAAATTGATTCTAAATGTAATTGGAACATATCGTGGTGATAGAAAAGGAACCACCTGTCCGCCAGCATCCCTGAAGCGACGCCACATTTTATCATGTCGGCCTTTGGAACCCCATTGATCAAATAAAACCCGAACCCGAACCCCTACACGTGCCTTTTGTGTGAGTAAGTCAACTAGTTGATTTCCGATTTCATCATCATAAATCGTAAAATATTCAATATTTATGTGATGCTTCGCTTGTTTAATATCGGAAAACAGTTGATCAAATTTATCATGACCATCAGTAAAAATTTGAACTGAATTTTGGAAAGTTAATAAGGCAGCGTCATTTTGTAAAAATAAACGTACAAAACTACTTTCTTCTTCTAAATGTTCTGCGGTCTCAATTTCGTGTGCTAATTTTTTTTGATTTTTGACAATTTTATCAATGCCCAATACTTTTTGTGTTTGTAAACTAAAAATTTTTTTACTGTTTAGATTACGTCCCAAAAACATATAAATAATCAAACCAATTCCTGGTAAAGTCACCAAGACCATTAACCAAGCCCACATCGATGAAACTTCTCGTTCACCATGAAACACAATGGCAACAGCCGCAATTGTGTTCAGCAAAACAATAATATCTGCAAAAATATTAAAATGTAAGTATAAAAACGGCATAGTATTAAATGAATGCTCCTATCGTTGCTATCCCAGCAAGTATTTATTTGAGTTTAACATAAAAGCCCCTTCGTCAAAAGGAGCTTTCATCTTACCATTAAAATTTAAAAGATTGCACTTAAGATTAAGATAACCACCAAACCTACAACCGAAAGAATTGTTTCCAAAACGGTCCAAACTTTCAATGTCTGTGTGACTGTCAAATCAAAGAACTCTTTAAACATCCAGAATCCCGCATCATTGACGTGTGATAATCCAATTGATCCAGCCCCGATCGCCAAAACAACAAATGCAGGGTTCACGGCCGTTTGCCCAGCCACTAATGGTGCAACGATTCCAGCCGCCGTCAAACCAGCAACTGTGGCTGACCCAACTGAAACACGAATAATCAAGGCAATTAACCATGCGAAGATGATTGGTGATAGTGAAGTGTGTTGGAAAGCTTGTGCGATGGCATCTGAAATTCCACCAGAAGTCAAAATCCCCTTAAATGCTGCTCCTCCACCGATAACCATCAAAAGATTAGCAATTGAGCTCAAAGCATCAGACATCGTCTTCCCAACTTCTGTCATCGTCCGACCTTGCTTAGGTCCCATTGACCAGATAGCAAAGGCCATGGCAATGACCATAGCAATCATTGGGTTTCCCAACATTGCCATGATTTGATCAAAAGTTGATGGATTATGTAAATATCCACTTTGTGCAGCATGTGACATTGCTTGCCAAGTTGTATCACCGATTGTACCAGCGTAAACTTGCTTACCACCATTTTTGATCATCGTATAAGCAGTAGCAATCAACATGAAGATAACGGGCATTAATGATGTTACAATTGCCATTGCAAAACTTGGCGTATCTTTCAAATCAAACTTCTTAACTTCACCCAAAGCATCCAATTTCTTGGTTACTTTAAAGGCACCCGGTTCCATTTTTTGAGCAAAACGAGTAAAGATTGGACCAGCAACGATCAGCGCAACCAATGCAACGATCACTCCATACATCAGTACCACTCCAATATTGGCACCCAAAATGTTAGTAACTGCAGTTGGTGATGGTTGTGGAGGAAGATATCCTTGCGCCGCTGACAAAGCCGCTGCCATTGGAATTCCAAGGTAAAGCAATGGCACATTAACTTCCAAAGCAATTGAGAACACAATTGGAATCAAGACGACAAGTCCAACTTCAAACAAAAGTGAAATTCCAATAATAAATGATGCAATCGCCACAGCCCACTGCAAACGTTTTTTACCAAATAACGTAATCAATGTTGAGGCAATGCGATATGATCCACCAGAATCAGCAACTAGTCGACCGATCATTGAACCAAATCCAAAGACCACGACCAATTCACCCATCGTACCACCAATTCCTGACTTTAAGGCGTCAGCAATAGAGGCAGGTCCCATTCCAAGACCCAAAGCAACTAAAATCGAAATAATAATCAAAGAAACAAAAGTATTCACCTTTAACTTCAAGATAAATAATAGTAATAAAGCAATTCCGAGGATCAAAATCAAGAATGGCCAAACATTGACCCCATTGACCATCCATGAATAAAAGCTGGGAGCAGCCCCAGTTGCAAGATTAAACATAATAGCTAAAACACTCCTAATAATTTTTTAACGAATAATAAAATTTGTTATCTATTTTGTATGTGAACGTTGGAAATCCGCAATATTCTTATATTCCGTCTGTAATTGACGGCTTAAACGAATAAAAATCGGAGCCAGTTCTCGGTAAACCGTATAATTCTCTGGATTTGGTTCATACGTATTGGCATTTCCAATCATATCCCCAATCACATCCAGTGAATCTACAAGTCCCAATGCCTTTTGCGCCATCACAGTTGCTGCTAAGGCCCCTGATTCAAACGCTTCCGGCACTGTAACTGGTTGTTCGAAAATATCAGCTAACATTTGACGCCAAAGCGCTGAGCGAGCAAAACCACCTGTCGCTTGAATAGACTTCAAATCACCAACAACTTCCTCAAGGGCTAATTCAACCATATAAATATTGAAAATAATTCCCTCTAACACGGAACGAGCCATGTGTGCGCGTGTGTGACTATGCGTCAAACCAAAGAAAGAGCCCCGTGCATTTGCATCCCAAATTGGTGCTCGTTCTCCACCCAAATAAGGATGGAACAGCAATCCATTAGCTCCTGCAGGAACTTGACTCGCAATTTCTGTAATCAAGTCATATGAATCCATATTCAGTAATGATGCGGTTGACTTTTCTGAATCAAATAAATTGTTCCGGACCCACCGGAAAACATCACCCCCATTATTAACCGGACCACCAACAACCCAATGGTCCTTGTCCAAAGCATAAGTAAAGGTCCGCCCTTTTGGATCAATCTTAGGAGCATCCGTAACTACTCGAATGGCACCTGAAGTTCCAATCGTCACGGCAGCTACACTGGGTTGCACCGCATTAACACCTAAGTTAGATAGCGGACCGTCACCTGCTCCATAAACAAACGGCGTATCTTTTGGTAATCCCAAAAGAACTGAGTATTCTTCCAACATTTCAGTTTCCATCGTATATGGATCAACTGGAGTTGGCATTTGATCACGCTGAACTCCTGTTACTTCAAGGGCTTGTTCATCCCAATCTAAGTTAAAACTATTAAACATCCCGGTACCAGAGGCAATAGAAATATCCATCTTATTCGTTCCAAACAAACGGTGGAAAATATATTCCTTAATTCCCAAATAGTGGGCTGCTTGATTATAAACATCAGCATGCTCATTTTTCAACCAAAGTAACTTTGACAATGGCGCCATGGGATGAATCGGAGTTCCCGTATGTGCGTATATTTCAGCACCTAATCCATTGGCTTTTAATTCTTCAGTATACTTAACTGCCCGTGTATCCGCCCACGTGATTACTCGCGTTAGTGGATTCCAATCGGCATCAAACGCGATCAATGAGTGCATCGCTGATGAAAAGGAAACTGCTAAAATATTTGCATCTTTATCAAAGCGAATGACTTCACGCATTGCATCTGAGAAAGCTTCAAAAATTTCATCTAGATCTTCTTCCGCCATATCCGGGGCGTCCCGGTAAAGATTATATCCTTTATTCGCAGAGGTAATGACATGTCCTGCTTTGTCAAACAATACGGCCTTCGTTGAGGTCGTCCCCATATCAACACCAATTAAGTAATCCATTCGCTCAATCCTCCAAGTATGAAAAAATCGCATTATTTATTATATTTATAATACACAATTATATGTAAAGCTTTTTTACAATGCAAGCATTTTATATGTAAAATTTTTACATATAACTGCGTAAATTATTTAAGCACATTGAATATTATAAGTAAAACGATTTAATTTTGCAACCGTTTTCATAAAAAAGATATAAAAAAGGTTGTAGAAGCCCGGTCCCCAACCTTTTTAATATAACTTGAATTTGTATAATTCTGATAATTTTTACAATTTTTTCGAAAAATTTCAACTTTTGAGCCTTGATTAATTTTAACGTGTACTTTGCTCTTTTTCGTATTCAGCAATAAACTTATCAGTTTTTGCATTAATACCTTTCAGATCATTTAATTGGAAGGCACTAATAATTTCAATTTCGCGATCCAACGTAATTCGTTCATCCGGATGAGCTAATTGATAGGCACGCATAATTGCATTAATCGAACGTTTTTGTAAGCGTGGAATTTGCGCATATTCAATTTTGGGATTAAATTTAATTCCACGAAAGACTCCGCCGATAATCATCTTAGCTTTTGGAAACCTAAATTTAACGTTTCGCTTTAATAGTACACGCGGCAATTCATACTTCAATGCACCCCAAGCCAAGCTACGAGCGTCCTTCTTCGAAATTCGTCGTCCAGTTAGAATTCGATTTCTAAATTCATAACCATACCGCCAAAGTCGACTTTCGTCTTTTTCACGAATGACATCACCTGGCATCGAATTTTCTTTTGACTTATGCACAACAACCGAATTTAAAACGGTATATCCACGATTAACGTCTGCAATACGATTGGTATACTCCATATCATCACCCCAAATGAAGTACTCTTTTTGTGGTAAACCAACCATTGCCACCATTTCGCGTGAAAATAGCACAGACACAAAGGTTGAATTAACAACCTCAATTCCTTTGTTATCACTATTTAAATGACTTTGCCACGTAAATCCACGTGGTGCTGGAACATTCATCCATGAAGGATTACCTGTTCGCTCACCCCACCGCACAACAGAATTTACAAAACCGACTTTTTCATTTTCAGCAATAAATTCAACTAAATATTTTAAAGCATCTGGATCTACAATCGTGTCATCATCCATGAGCCAAACATAGTCATCGTCTAGCTTCTCCGCAAATAAACGAACAGCTTGATTAAATCCACCGGCACCACCCAAATTATCCGGTGAGTTATAAACGATCACACGTGGATCTTCAATCGTGGCTAAATATTCTGCAGTTCCATCATTAGATTTATTATTAACTACAATTACATGGCTTAAGTAATCAGTTTGATTTAATACTGCTTGCAACGATTCTTTAAGCAGGGCTAGTCGATTGTAAGTAACAATCGCCGCTGCGACCTTCTTATTTGTCATCTTAATCTCCAAATTTAATTATTAAATTATACAAAATCAATTAATTGATCTTTGAACTTTAAGTAGAGGTGCGTTCCAATTACTGCAAAGAAAGCAATTTCTAACCAGAAAATAGCCATCATTGTTGGTGAATCCCAGAACCATTGATTATTTAAAAATGTGGCTCGCCAACCATTCACAATATAATAGAACGGATTTACTCGAGAAATAAAGTAAATAAAGTTATTGAATCCATTCCCTTGCACTGGCTCTGAAAGAATTCCAGAAACAAAGAATAATAGACGCAAGACTTGGCGAATCGCCAAATCATAATCGGGAATCAAAATATTGATTGTAGCATTAAAAATACCTAAGAAAAATAACATTACAAATGCCGCAAACAAGTAATAAATCACTTGAAACCAGTAAATACTAGGGTGAAAATGGCCAGTTACAATCATTGCAATCATTGCAACTCCAGAGATTGATAAGACCGCCGGAATCACCTGCACTACCCGAATCATTGGTAAGATTACTACTGGAAATTTAACGTTCTTAACCATGTATAATTGGGTCTGGATTGATCGAATCGTATCTGAAAAACCTTGATTTACTAAATACCAGGCTGAAAAACCAACTGCCATCCAGGTAAAATATGGCATTCCATCTTGTGGCGCACGGGTTTGAAATCCTCCTCCAAAAATGACAGCGTATGTCAAAACTTGGAATAGTGGATCTAAAATTTCCCACAAACTACCTAAATATTTGTGCGCATTATTGGCCCGCGTATCATAAATAGCCAGCCTTACTGTTAATCCAATATTTTTGATTTGCTCCAACATCAGTTGAAACATTGATTTAATAATAATCCACATTTAATTTACCTACCATATCCCATCCAGATCACAAGCGCCATCATGGCCACGATTAATGCTAACGTGAACCACAAGCTAAAGCGACCAAACCCTTCAAAGCTGCGCAGCTTTGTCATTTGACGCATTTCAGTTTCTGAAACACCAGACTGAATATATTTATCTTTTAATTGGTCAATTGTAAATAATTGTTGTTGTTGCTTTTCATGGTTCACAAATTGCGTGCGTTCGTCTTCACTCATCTGATCTAACTTTTGCGTAAAGGCTTGATATTCATCCGCTACTTGTTTCGTCGGTCCAAAATTCAACATTTGTCCATATTGAATCCACATCACTTTATTGGTGAATTCGCGAACTTGTTCTAAATCGTGCGAAACGAAAAAAATCGTTTTACCATCAGCGATAAATTCTCTAATTTTCGTGAGCGCTTTTTTTGAAAAATTTTGATCACCAACTGATAATGCTTCATCGACGACTAAAATATCCGGATCATTATGAGTTACGATCGAAAAGCCTAATTTTGATCGCATCCCTGATGAATAATCTTTGACTGGTTGATCAATAAACTCACCTAATTCTGAAAATTCGACAATCTCTGGCATGGCTAAATCAATTTGATGATTAGTCATCCCCATCATTAGTTGTTTTAACCTAATATTCTCACGGCCAGTCAAATCCCAATTTAAGCCCTCATTAATGGCTACCACTCCAATTGAACCATTAATTTCTAAGGTTCCCGAAGTTTGTGGAATCACCCCACTCAAAACATTCAAAAGAGTTGACTTACCAGAACCATTCGTTCCAACAATTCCAACGACATCACCTGGCTCAATATCAAAAGTTAAACCCCGTAAAGCCCAAAAATTGGCACCATCAGTGTTGCCTTTAAAAATAGATTTTAATTTTTCGGATTGAGTTGAAAACAATTGGAAATTTTTAGTTATTCCCTGTGCTCGCACCGTATATTGTTTCGCTTCATCAAGCATTCTGTTCACCTTTTTATTTAAGTATCAATTCGATTGCTTTAATCATGGTATCTAAAAACGTTTAACTTTTCAAGTTTACCATTCCAATCATGCCCGCTTCTTAACAATTTAACGGCTAACTAGTATTCAACAAGTTGATATCAAAACTCAATTCTATCCTGTTTTGATTATTTACTTTGGAGCCTGATTTTTCCTTAATGTTTCCACGACCGAACGTTGCGGTGTAACTGCCAAGGTTTGTTGGCCCTCAAAAATCACAAAACCAGGTTTAGAACCATTCGGCTTCCGTAAACGACGAATTGGTAAATAATCTACCGGTACATTTGAAGAATCACGTGCCTTAGAGAAATATGCAGCTAATTTAGCCCCTTCTTCAATCGTTTTTGCACTCGGTTTACTATCATGAATGACTACGTGGGATCCCGGTATATCTTTGGTGTGTAACCAAATATCATGTCGATCTGACGATTTCATTGATAATCGTTCATTCTGTAGATTATTTTTCCCAACCTCAATTAAAGTCCCATCAGTTGCATAGAATTTTTCGGGTGCGCTCACTTGCGGCTTCTGTTTTTTCTTAGTCTGGATTCTTAAGTAACCTTCTTGAATTAATTCTTGCTTAATTTCTTCAATGTCCTTAGGAGCCGCAATATTTACTTGTGATTGCAAATTTTCAAAATAAGCAATCTCCAAATTCGCTATTTTCATTTGTTCATCAATATATTTAACGGAAGCTTTTAATTTATTGTATCGAGTAAAGTATTTTTGAGCATTTCTTGACGGACTCAGCTGATTAGACAATTCAATCGTCAACGATTTATTATCATCGTAATAATTTGGTAGATCAATGGTTGTCATACCTCGTTCTACCTCATGCATATAAGTCGTTAAAAGTTCACCTTTCACTTTATATTCATCAGCTTGGCTAACTGTCACTAGTTCTTGTTGAAATTTTTTTACCTTATTTCGATTTTTTTTGAGTTCATTTTTAATGACCCGTAAAACCACATTCGCCTGCTGATTAACCCGATCTCGTTCAGATTTTTCAGCAAAATATTGGTCTAACATTGCAGAAAGCGTCTCAAATTGACTGACGGTCCCTGGAAGAGTCTGCCAATTAAAAGGGGCAAATTTAATCCCGCGTTCTTGTTCTACAATTTGGGGGCCGGTGTGTCAAAATGTTCCAACCAAGCTTGTGCATTCGCTAAGGCATCCCCCGGATTATGTAAGACAGTTGCTAATTCTAATGCTGAATCCTTTGCCAACCCCTGAAAACTTTGTTGTAAAGCCTTTGCTAAATCTGATATTTCTGGAATATCTAAAATTAATTGGGCCAAACCATGTAATGATTTGAAAGGGTTCAAGACGTCTTGTTTTGGTGGCATAATGTAACGACCACCTGGAATCAAAGAACGAACCCGATTTTGGTCAGGCGAAACGTGCTTAATTAAATCAATAATTTTTTGTTCTGCTTCACTAACTAGGAATAAATTCGAGTGCCGACCCATCATTTCAAGATACAAAGACGTCTTCTCTTCATCACCTAATTCATTTCGTCCAGTGGTTGCAAATTTAATGATTCGATCATTTTCGATTTGCTCAACGCTCAATAACTGTGCTCCCTCTAAATGCTTACGTAACATCATAACGAAATTAGGCGCGGTTTGCGGATTGGTATACTTAATTTGCGAAATTTGAGCCCGTGCAAAGCTTGGATGCGCGCTCAATAGAACCGGATAATTTTTCCGGTTATTGCGTACTGTGATAAAAACTTCATTGGGATACGGTTGATGAATCTTAGTGATTCGACCACCAGCCAAGGTTTGATTTAATTCATGTACCATTGCATGTGTAAAGAGACCATCAAATGCCATGCGATACCTCCTCTTGCTGTAAAATTCAACCCACTAGTTGACATAGATCATCGTCAGCCTGGGATTAATCGGATAATGTGTTTAAATATGCTTCACTTCTTTGTTGATCCAAAACCAGTTGTTCCATCAAATCGGGCATACCTGAAAATTCGACTTCAGCTCGTAAATATTGATGCCAACGTATCTTCACCTGTTCGCCGTAAACCAAATCAGTAAAATTAAATAAATTAATTTCCAAGGTTTGAGCACGACCAGCACCAAATGTTACATTATAGCCGATTTGAGCCATTCCGCCATACCATTTCTGATTGACTAGTACTTCCACCACGTACACCCCATCTTGGGGCAACCGTTCATCAACTGGTGTCACAATATTTAGCGTCGGAAATCCCATCTCACGTCCACGAGCATCACCATGTACAACAACCCCGGTTGTTGTATAAACTCGATTGAGAATTGGAGTAACGAGCTCCACTTTTCCCGCATCTAATAACGCCCGAATTTTAGTTGATGCAGCTTCCGTCCCTTGAACTAAAATTGGCTGTACTTCCAAAACTTCAAAGCGATCTTTTGCTAATTGGGGTAGTGTACTCATATTAGCAATGTCTGCCGGGCCAAATGTATGATCAAATCCTGCCACCACTGCCATCGCATGCAAATCAACCATATACTGTTGTACGAATTGTGTTGGTGGAACTTGAGCTAACGCTGAAGTAAACTCGACCATGTACACCAAATCCACCCCCATATCAGCAAAAATTTCTAATTTCTGTGATGTTGGGGTTAAGTATTTCAACGGCTGTGACTGTTTGCTAAACACAATCGAAGCATGTTGATTATAAGTTAAGACAGCTAGTTTAATTTTTTCTTGTTGAGCTTTTTTAGCTGCTCGTTGTAATACTGCCTGATGCCCAATATGAACTCCATCAAAGAACCCCATTGCTAAAACCACTGGTTCTTTATCAATCTGACTCAATTGATAAGGATGATGTAAATGAATAATTCGCATGCGTTCTCAACCTCTTTTTTACCTTTAATTTCAATTAATTTTAAACGTCCGATAGGGCCGATATTGATTTTTATCAAAATCCCAAGCAACTACGGACTTAACTTCATTTGCGTAGACGTACACAAGTTGATCCGTTTGAAATGGCATTTCTGTAACCGGCAAACCTTTTCCATCCTTCACTTCCGCCCATTGGATTGCGGTTAATTCAACGTGGATTAGGGGCTTTAAGGCGTAGTCTAACGGATAAATTAACTGTTCAATTTCATCCGGGGTTGATTCAGCAAGCTTTTCTAGCGTATGAGCTTGTTCTAAGTTAAACCCCCCGCTTCAATTCGAGTCAGTTGGCTCATAACCGCAGGTACACCTAAAAATTTACCTAGATCAACAGCTAACGTTCGGATATAGGTCCCCTTTGAAACCTGAGCTGTGAATTTAAAAGTTTGGGTTCCAGACTGTGCATCAAACTTGGGTTCATTTATATTTTTAAATTCATAAATTTTAACACGTCTTTTTGGACGTTCAACCGTTTCACCGGCACGAGCATATTGGTATAACCGACGGCCATTCACTTTAACTGCAGAATACATCGGTGGAATTTGAATAATTTCCCCTGTTAATTTTTGCATTCCCGCTTGAATTTCATCCAATGTAAATGGATTTACTAAGGGCATTTTCTCAACGACAGCCCCATCTAAATCCTCAGTTTCGGTTGCAAATCCCAAAGTAATCTCACCCGTGTAAATTTTGCCACTATTTTGTAAAAATTCAATTGTTTTCGTTGCACGCCCTAATGCCACTGGTAAAACACCATCAACGGAAGGATCTAACGTGCCCGCATGCCCAATTTTTTTCATCTTTAAAATTTTACGTAATTTAAAAACTACATCATGCGAAGTCATCCCACTAGGTTTATTTATTGCAATAATTCCGTCCATCTCGATCCTCCTCAATCAGTTCATTACAATTTAGGTAATAAAAGGTAAAAAACACGTCAAAAATGACGTGCCTGCACTACTTTAACTTATCATGTTCATAGGTATGCACTAAATCTAAATTCGGGAAATTTTGTTGCCTTAAGGCTTCGTAAATAACGATCGCGGCCGAATTGGAAAGATTTAAGGCCCGAATATGTTGGTCATTTTGTGGAATGCGCAAAGCCAAATCAGCATGTTCCCGCATAAATGTCTCCGGCAACCCGGTGGTTTCTTTTCCAAACATGAAATAATAGTCATGGTCGGAAAGCGTATAGTCAACTTCGTGATAACTCCGATCAGCAAACTTTGAAATTAAAAATAGTTCATCTTGATCGGATAAAGTGCTCATAAAGCTTGTTAAATCTGGATGAATGGTAATATCAACAGTCTCCCAGTAATCTAATCCTGCTCGTTTCAGATGCTTATCATCCAACTGAAAACCCAAAGGTTCAATTAAATGTAATTTAGTGTTAGTTCCTGTAGCAGTTCGCGCGATATTACCTGTATTCGCAGGCATTAATGGTTCAAATAAAACAATATGATTAGTCATCGTTTTGCTTTCCTTTTTCTAAAGTTGATGTTTGGCGCCTTCCAAGCCGGTCCTGCCAATTATCTAATTGTTGAATAAAAGTTTTACTTTTTAAATGTATTCCAACTTGATCATCATAAATATGATTCATGAGCCGAGCCATCTCTTGTTTCGTCTTGGCCTTTAATTTTAAAGAACCCAATTGGTTTAAAGATATTTGAGAAAATTTTGATAAAACTAGCATGGCTTTAGGATCGATTTGCCAGCGTTGATCATCTACTTGAAAATGATTTTGACAAAGAACCCCATGGTATTGATCCGAAAAATCCAAAGGAAGGTCACTTCGCCCACAAATTGCACATTGACTCCAATTCATTTCCAATCCAAAAGCCGGTAACAATGCTAATTCAAAATAGTTAGCAATTCCTTGAGGATCAAATCCGTGTTCAATTTTTTCTAAACCTAATTGAGCTAAATCAAACCACGTTGTGAGCGGCTGATTATCCACAAAGGCTGAATCTATTAAGCCTAAAAGATATGTTCCATAGGCATTTAATTCAATATCTTCCATAAATGAACGTGCCAAATGAATAGCTTTAACATCATCAATAAAACTTAACCCATTAAAGTTGATAGTTCCCTCATACGTCGCCTGCATGAGAGGTTGAAGTTCAGCCGTCAAACGGTTTTTCTTCGATTTACCATTTTTTACAAAAAACATTTTTTTGCCGAATTCGCGTGTTAGAATTTTTACTAACAAATCTCGTTCTTTGTGCTCACGCTGGTACATCACAATCCCTTGAAAAGTGCTTAATCTGGTTTCAGCCACCTTAATCACCTCCCAAAGTAACTTAATTAAACATCCGCGTCCTCTTTGTAACCATACGTTTGGAGGGCTTGAGGCTTATCACGCCACCGTTCTTCAACCTTAACCCACGTCTCTAGGAAAACTTTATCCCCCAACAAACGTTCAATATCACGACGAGCCCTTGTTCCGATTTCCTTAATCATCGCTCCCTGCTTCCCAATAACAATATTTTTCTGGGTTGGGCGTTCTACCACAATGGTAGCCTGAATATGCAAATGATTTTCATCTTGCCGTTCAATTTTATCAATCACTACTGCCACAGAATGTGGAACTTCTTGACGAGTTAATTGCAAGACTTTTTCACGAATCAATTCTGCCATGATAAATCGTTCCGGGTGATCCGTAATTTGGTCGGCGGGATAATACTGCGGTCCAACCTCCATTTTTGGCATCGCAAAATCAAGAAGGCTCTGGACTCCATCCCCATTGCGGGCCGAAATAGGGAAAATTTCCGCAAAGTCCATTTGAGCTTGATAGTCTGCAATTAAGGCCAGTAATGCTTCTGGTTTCACTAAATCAATTTTGTTAATAATTAAGTAGACAGGTGTTTTAGTTTCTTTTAGACGATTAATAATAAAATCATCCCCACGTCCTCTAGGTGTTTCCGCATCGACTAAAAACCAAACCATATCTGATTCACGAATTGCTGACATGGCCGTTTTTACCATATAATCGCCTAATGAATTTTGGGGTTTGTGAATTCCAGGTGTGTCCAAGAAAACTATTTGACCTTGCGTTGTTGTATAAATTCCTTGAATTTTATTCCGTGTTGTCTGCGCCTTTGGTGACATAATCGCGATCTTTTCACCAATCATCTGGTTAAGTAAAGTTGATTTACCTACATTTGGTCGTCCCACTAAGGCAATAAAGCCCGACTTAAATTCTTGTTCACTCATTATTTTCCTCTTTTTCGTATTAATGACGAGTTTGGTTCGTCATTTGCGTTTAGTACTTTAGCTTGAAATTTCGTGTAGAAAATTCACTAAAATTTTAAATTCAATAAACGTTCAATAATTGGTACTACATAGGGATAAAAAACAATTGTTCCCACAGCCATCGCAAAAACAACAGCAAAAACAACCGCTCCAGCTGCCACATCCTTTGCAATTTTAGCTAAAGGATGATATTCATACCCCACAATCAAATCAACCATGGTTTCGATCATGGTGTTCACAAATTCGGACATCACTACCGCAAAGATAGCCATTGCCGTCCACAACCAATCTTGCCGACCAATATGAAGATGAAAACCCAAATAGATTACAATCACTGATGCAAAAAAATGGAAGCGCATATTACGTTCCCGTACCAATAACTGCCCGATTCCTTCAACAGCATGCCCAAATGATTGTAAAAAATGCGAGTTTTTGACTACTTGCTGCTCATCTAATGGCATCATAGGTTTAATTTTTTTATTATCGTTTGAGTCCAAAGTCATCTAAAATCTCCCGTTGTAAACGAAACATTACTTTTTCATCTTCTGCACTACGCATATGATCATAATTATTCAAATGTAAGAAACCATGAACGACCAAGAATCCTAATTCCCGTTCGAACGGATGTTCCAAAAAATCGGCCTGTTCTTGCACTTTATCAACTGACACAAAAATATCACCAATATTTTTAGGTATTTCTTCCATCATCTCAGGATCCATAATAATTGGTAGATCTTCATCATCATCCTCTAAGGCAAATGAGATCACATCTGTTGGTTTGTCCAAATTACGGTATTCCCGATTTATACGTTGAATTTCATCATTATTAACAAAGGTTACTGACATTTCTGTATTATCAGGTAATTCAAGGTAGGTTCCTGCAAATTGTAAAACTCGTTCCACCAAATCGATTTGAGTGCTAGGCAGCCCTAATTTTGTTTGGTCATCAATCGCCAAATCCATTTTCATTAATCTCCTGCATTTATTCTAAAGTATATTATTTTGTTTCATATTCATCATATGCTCGTACAATTGACCCTACGACAGGATGCCGAACGACATCGTCAGCATCAAAATTAATAAAAGTAATTGCTGACACGTTCTCCAGAATTTGCCCCACTTGGACTAACCCCGACTGAGATTTATGCCCTAAATCAATTTGTGAGATATCACCATTCACGATCATTTTGGAACCAAAACCAAAACGAGTCAAAAACATTTTCATTTGTTGTGATGTGGTGTTTTGCGCCTCATCCAAAATAATGAATGCATTATCCAAAGTTCTTCCACGCATATAAGCTAATGGGGCGATTTCAATCACTTCTCGTTCCATCAAACGCTCCGTCTGTTCTCTGCCAATAATAGTATGTAACGCATCATAAATAGGGCGTAAGTATGGATCGACCTTATCTTTTAAATCACCTGGTAAGAAACCCAAATTTTCACCTGCTTCAATGGCTGGCCTTGTAATAATAATCCGCTCTACTTCACCACGTTTCAAGGCTGCTACCGCCATCACGACTGCTAAAAATGTTTTCCCAGTTCCAGCTGGGCCAATTCCAAACGTAATGTCAGCATGTTTAATGGCCTGAATATACTGCCTTTGACCAAAACTTTTAACCCGGATTGACCGACCTTTTTGATCTCGAATTAAAGTTTCAGTGTACAAATCAACAAAGTACTCCAAAGTTCCCCGCTGAACCATATGTATTGCACTTACTAAATCAGCAGCATTCAATTTAATTCCCTTTTTAACCAAAAGCACTAATTGATTTAATACTGCAACGGTTTGTTCGACTGATTCAGCTTCACCTGTAATTTGGAGTTGATCCCCTACTATGACAAGTTGAACGTTAAGACCTTCAGACAATAAATTTAAATTCGTATCTTGCGCTCCAATTAAGCCCAATTCCTGTTCTGAATTTTCAAAACGATAATTTTTTACGATTTTTGTCAAAAATCCATCCTCTTTATTCGTTTAAGTGTCTTATTTATTATACCGCACATTAAATAAGACACCTAACATTTGCTTATTATTAACAAAAAAGTCTGAATTGTTTATTCTTGGCTCAATAAAAATTTTACTGAGTATTAATAAACCATTCAAACTTATTATTTTGGATCAATTAAGATATTTTTGTACCAAATCGTTCACTAATTTACCGTCCGCCTTACCTTTTACTTTTGGCATAAGTGCCCCCATTACTTTTCCCATATCACTTTTTTGAGTGGCACCAACTTGTTCAACCGTTGCTTTTACGATCGTTTCAACTTCAGCTTCAGACATCTGTGCAGGCATATAACGCTTGACGACATCCATTTGTTGTTGGATCTCAGTAACTAATTCTGTTCGATGCCCGGCTTGATATGAATCACGTTCCTCTACTCGTTGCTTTAATTCACGTGATAAGACCGCAAGCTCTTCTTCAGGCGTTAAATCATGCCCTAATTTAATTTGTTCATTGGAAACGGCTGCCTTTAACATCCGTACCACCGAAAGTGTAGCCTTATCCTTAGCTTTCATAGCAGTTTTCATATCTACAGTTAATGTATCTAGCAATGTCATTATTCTAGCCTCATTTCTTTATTCATTAATTTAATTATACGGTATTCGTCACACCTATGTATAGTTCACTAATTATTTATCTTTAAATTTAAATTTGTGATCACAAAAAGAAAACCGAACTATCAATTTAATGATAATTCGGTCATGAACCAATTAACGGCTCTTCTTGTTCTTACGCTTACGTGCAGCTTCAGCTTTCAACTTACGTTGAACTGATGGCTTAATGTAGAATTCGCGCTTACGGTATTCTTGCAAAGTACCATCCTTTGATACACCACGCTTGAAACGACGGAGAGCATCATCAAGAGACTCATTCTTACGAACAACAGTCTTTGTCATGATAAATTCCCTCCTTTCTCGTGTTTAATTAGTCAATAAGACCCACACTTTGTTCAATATTAAATATTACCAAATCATTAACTCAAACGCAAGGTTTTATATCTTCTATGCCGATTAAAATACGGCGCATTTTTGCCTAAAGTTATTATTAGTAAAACATCAATCTACAACCGTGGTTCATAGAAGCGTCCAAATGTACGTTCAATCTTCCACATTGACGACCAAGCTTTGGGATCAGCTTGACCAATCGCGTGATATGCATCAATTTCTTCATAAAGTGAAATTACCGTAAATAAAATTTCTTTGGGCCGATGATTATAAGCACCTTCAGCATGATGTACGATTGTAATTCCACGACGCAAATTATTTTGTAATGAGTCCGCCACCTCTTGTGGACGTTCAGTAATAATCATCACTTGCATCTTTTGTTGACGAGTATATAGCGCATCAATCATCCGGGCATTCACCACCAAACCAATCGCAGTATATAGAGCATACTTAGGTCCGAAGAGAAAACCAGCGCCTAGCAAGATGAAAAAATTAAAGATCAAGTTGGCATTTCCCATATTAATCCCATACTTACGACGTAAAACAATTCCAATAATGTCTAAACCACCGGTTGATAGACCATTACGCAAAGCAAATCCCGTCCCAAATCCATTAATTAAACCTCCAAAAATGGCGTCCATCAAAGGGTCCTGCGTCCAAGGTTGATGTGGTCCCACAATAAAACGCATTGCAAATGAAGCTAAAAAGATCGCAACGGCCGTAAAAAACGTAAACCGTCCACCAATATTTTTGATTGAGAAAATTAATAATGGAATATTTAACAGAACAAAAATAATATAGATCGGTAGCGGAACCCCAAAGATTTTAACTAAAATAGTGTTAATTAATTGTGCCAATCCCGTAAAGCCAGATGAATAAATATGACCATTCGTCCAAAAGAAATTCAAAGCAATCGCTGCACAAACCGCATAAACCACCGCAGCCGTTAAACGACTCGTGTACTCATGACCTCGCATATAATCTTTTACTGTTTGCATAATATTATTAATGCCCTCATTATTCTTCTGCTAAATTCGGCGCTTTGGTATCTGCATATATTGGTGCCGTTAGCTCTAATTCAGCCAATTGCTGCTTCGAAACAGGTAACGGAGCTTCCGTCATTGGTTCACTTCCCTTTGAATTTTTAGGAAAGGCAATGACTTCCCGAATATTCTCAGTCCCAGCCAAAATCATTGCTAAGCGGTCCAAACCTAAGGCAATTCCGCCCATTGGCGGGAATCCATATTCCATTCCTTCCAATAAGAAGCCAAAGGCCTCTTGGGCCGCCTCGGGGGTAAATCCAAGCGCAGTCAGCATCTTTTCTTGAATATCCATTCGATGAATACGAATTGAACCGGACCCCAATTCATAACCATTTAAGACCAAATCATATGACTGTGCATGAGCCTGATGGGCACCTTCCACCGTTTCCAAGAGTTCCAAATCAGCTTCATTTGGCATCGTAAAGGGATGATGAGCTGAAATCCAACGATCTTCTTCTGGTTGATATTCAAAAAGAGGCCAATCGATAATCCAGGCAAAAGCCCATTTTTGCTCATCAATCATATCTTGTTCTTTCGCAAACATTCGACGTAAGGCATCTAAGGATCCTGCCACGACACTAGCTTGATCCGCTGCAAAAATTAATAGGTCACCAACCTGAGCCTGTGTCGTTGCAATCAATGCTTCCTCATTATCACTAAAGAATTTAGCAATCGGTCCCTTTAACCCTTCAGCCGTTACTTTCAACCAAGGTAAGCCCTTGGCACCAAAACGCTCAACATATTGTGCTTTTTTATCCAAGTCTTTACGTGAATAATCATCAGCGACTCCTGGAACCACGATAGTCTTCACTTGTCCTTGATTTTCAACTGCCTTTGCAAAAACACTAAAACTAGAGTCCTGCATAAATGCCGTCAAGTCAATCAATTCCATCCCAAAACGCAAATCAGGCTTATCTGTTCCAAATCGATCCATTGACTCTTGCCACGTTAGCATTGGAATAGTGCCTGTCTCCAACTCATAATTAACTGTTTTTTGCATAATAGCAGCAACCCACTTATTTACCAAAGCGATGATTTCAGATTGATTCATAAATGAAGTTTCAACATCTAGTTGGGTGAATTCAGGTTGACGATCTCCTCTTAAATCCTCATCACGAAAGGCCCGCGCAACTTGATAATAACGATCAAATCCTGCCCCCATCAATAATTGTTTAAATAATTGTGGTGATTGAGGTAAAGCATAAAATGATCCTGGATTAACTCGTGATGGCACTAAATAATCACGCGCGCCTTCGGGAGTTGATTTAGCTAGGTAAGGAGTCTCAATGTCAATAAAACCATTCGCATCCAAAAATTCATGGGTAGCTGCCGTAATTTTTGATCTAATTCGTATATTTTTTTGCATTACTGGGCGTCTCAAGTCCAGATAACGATACTTCAAACGTAGCTCGTCAGCAGCATCAACATCATCATCAATGTTAAAAGGGGTTGTTTTAGCTGTGGCTAAAATTTTAGCCGTTTGAACTTGAACCTCCACTTTACCAGACCGCAAATTAGAGTTAATTCCCGCCTCACGAAGGGTAACGATCCCCTCTACTTCAATAACGAATTCCGTTCTTAATTGATCAGCTATTTTTAATGCAGCCCCGCTGATATCATCTGAAAATGTCAACTGCACTAGTCCTTCGCGATCTCTCAAGTCGACGAAAATTAACGCGCCCAAATCTCGACGTTTTTGCACCCATCCCTGCAAGGTTACAGTTTGTCCAACATAATTTTCATCAATCAATCCCGCATAATTTGTGCGTTGCATCGTTATTCTGCCTCCGTATTAGCATCTACATCTACCGTTTCATCGGTTAAGTAAGTTGGTAAATTAGTGTATAACTCCGCTAATTTAAGATTAACTTCTTTACCTGTTTGCATATTCTTAATATTAGCACTCTGGGTCTCTAGTTCACGTTCGCCAATTACTACAACATACCGAGCTTGTTGCCGATCAGCGGCCTTAAATTGTCCCTTGAGCTTTCGATTCAAATAATCACGATCCGCTGAATAGCCAAAGGAACGTGCAGCTTGGACTAACTGTAAAGCTACTACCTCAGTATCTTCACCCTGATTAGCTACGTATAAATCAAGAGATGGTGATTCAGGCAAACTGGCTTTTTCACTTTCCAAAAGCAACATCAAGCGTTCCAAACCAATTCCAAAACCAATTCCTGATAGTTCAGGACCACCTAATTCTTCAACTAATCCATTATAGCGACCACCTCCAGCAATTGTGGTCCACCCATGACCTAACGTAGCCGACTTTGTCATAACTTCGAAGATTGTATGATTATAATAATCTAATCCTCGTACGACATTTGCATCAACTTCATATTCAATTCCTAACGCCTCTAACAAAATTTGTAATTTATCCCAACGGCTTTTCGCGGCTGACGAGAGATAATCTAAAATTGATGGGGCATCCGCAACAATTTTTTGATCGTTAGCATCCTTTGAATCGAGAACCCGCAGTGGATTCTTTTCTAATCGCACCTGTGAATCATGTGATAATTCAGCGAAATGAGGCGTTAAGTAATCGATCAAAGATTGCCGATAATTTTGACGCGACTCTAAATCACCTAACGTATTGACCATCACCTTGAGGTTTGAAAGTCCTAGGGTTTGGAAAAAATCAACAACCAGCGCAATCATTTCAGCATCCAAAGCCGGGTCATCAGCCCCAAATGCTTCCACTCCAATTTGATGGAATTGACGCATTCGTCCAGCCTGTGGTCGCTCATAACGAAACATTGGTCCAATATAAAAGGCCTTATATGGTTTTTGATACTCCGGTCCAAATAATTTATTCTCAACAAAAGCCCGCACTACTCCAGCTGTTCCTTCCGGACGTAACGCTAAGTGCCGATCACCTTTATCATTAAAGTCATACATTTCCTTCGTTACAACATCCGACGTATCTCCTGAAGTACGCGAAAATACTTCAAAACTTTCAAAAATCGGGGTTCTAATTTCTTGATATTGATAATCTCCAAATAACAACCGTGCCGTTTCTTCCACATAATGCCATTTATGTGATTCTCCTGGTAATAGATCAGCTGTTCCTTTGGGTTTTTGATACATACTTTGTGCCATCTGAGCATCCTTCCAATCTTTTAAATAATAAAAAGCGCCCCCGACTAAAAAATCGTCAAGGGCGCTTATGAGCACGGTACCACCTTGGTTTGTACTTAAAAATACCGTAACGAGGCAAACGCGCAAATGCGACCTTAAAAGTGTCCACTTATGAATTAAATGACGGGCTTGCACCAACTCCCGCTCGCTGAGCATTTTTCACCAGATAAGCTTTATCATCGGTTCTTTATTAATTAAAGTTAATTATCCCTTAATCATCTCTATTTTTCAAGTTATTCTGTTTGCTTAGCTTGATAATTCAAATATTGTTCTAAGCCTAACGGCACCCTTTTAGCAATTGTTTGTTGATATTTTTTATTACGAATATTTTTAAAGTCTCGACTAGAATTGATATAACCATTTTCTAACAATGCAGACGGTACTGAATTATATTTCAAAACAATATAATCGGCCTGTTTCACACCTAAATTTTTAATAGGCATGACTGGGGCCATGGAACTATTTAAATACTGAGCTAACTCTTGCGAGCCGTTATCTTCTTTACCATAGTAAGAAGTGAACCCACTTCCAGTGTTATTTTCGTCAGTGGAATCAAAATGGAACGAAACAAAAGCGTTGGCACGGTGCGCCTCACCAACTTTAGGGATTTTAAGTAAGCCAACAACTTGATCATCATCTCGTGACATCAGCACTCGTGTTCCATAGTTGTTTTGTAACTCACTTTGAGTTTTTTGAGCTAAAGCAAGCGTATAATTTTTTTCAAAATGCTTCTTATCAATACTAGATGCTCCGTTATCAGAACCGCCATGTCCAGGATCCAATTCAATGGTAGCCTCAGACAATAGACTCATATGTTTTACCGGTTCTTTTCTTTCAACCAACCATCCTGCGACCCAACCAGTACTCTCATCCTCACGTTGAATTTTATACCACCCATTATCGCGGTCTAAAATATTTAGATGCTCACCTTTTTTTAACATACCCTGTGCCGATTTTAAAACATCCGGTCCTTGACGAATTGTAATATTATTAATGTGCACTGTAATTTGTTGGCGGACCAACAAGACCATGGTGAATGCTAATGCAATTGCCAACATCACAACCGTAATTCCCAAAGGAAGCCAAAATTTTATTAAAAATTTTTTGATTATTTCCATTCCACGTCGCAACATACCGGCTAATACTCCTGCTTACTTAATTATTTAGAAGACGGGTCCATCCCAGTCACCCTTAGGAAGAGTGTCAAAGTCATATTCGGCAAGATCTTCTGCATTTTGAACGAAAGCGTGCCCAGGAACAGAGATCATAATATTAATTCCACCATCTTTTTCTTTAAAGACAATCACTGGCTTTTCTTGCATCCCTGCATAACCTAATTCCCAAGCAGTTCCGGGGTCAACATGTTCGTCTTGATAGTCAACAATTCCAACGACGACTTCGGAATTATGTAGTTCATGCCGATCTTCAGCGAAGACTGCTTCCGCCCATTCCTTTGAGCCAAATTCAAGATCTTCTAATTGATGCCGAAAAGGACTATAAAAGGATCCAACTGTCGGATTTTTTTCCAAAGCAGCTTCTACTCGTTCTAAACGTGCGATTTGTTCATCACTAAAAAATGGTCCAGCCAAATAAATATTTTTCATCCTAAATGTCCTCTTTCTAAATCCACGTATGGTCGTCACTTACCTAATCATTTTACCTTAATTTCTTAGTGTAAACTAGCATTAATTACAATTACAAATTCATTGTTTTTCATATTGTCTTTGCTCTTGTTGCAGACCGGTTAAGACATATAGAGCGGGATCAGCAGCTCCATCTAGCTGACGATCAGCAGCTCCATTTAGGGTCGCTTGAAACATTGCTTCATATTCTGGGATAGATAATTTAATTCTTTCGGCTAACAAATCATCAAGCTGATTTGGCACCAACATTTGTTGATAATCTGCTTGGATAATCCCCGAATAAAATTCACCTTCTGCTCCTGATCCGTATGAAAACAGTCCGATCCGATCGCCCGCCACTAAATCGGTACTATGGCGCAATAGTGATAATAAACTCAGATAAAGCGAGCCCGTGTATAAATTACCAAATTTTTTATTATCTAGCCGACTTGCCTCAAATTGCGCTAGTAAACGGGCTTGTTGGTCTGCATCAGCTTCAGGCAATATTTGTCGTAAGCCTTTTAACCCCATTTTGGTATAAGGCAAATGAAAAACAAAGGCCTTAAAATCGTTAATATCCTTTCCAGTAACTTTCCGGTAACGTTCCCATAGTTCCACAAAAAATTCTTGATAGACATTATTTGAAAATTTACCATCTACGCGGGCTTCAGTCGCATAAGTTGGCCGCCAAAAATCCATAACTTCTTTCGTCATAAACTGATTATCCCGTTCAAGTGTCATAATCCGAGGATTAGCGGTCACCATCATCGCAACTGCTCCACCCCCTTGTGTCACTTCTCCACCGGTCCTTAGACCATAGCGAGCAATATCACTAGCCACAACTAAAACCTTTTTGGTTGGATTCAATTCAACATAATCACGAGCTTGCATCAGACCATAGGTTCCCGCATAACATGCTTGTTTAATTTCAATGGTCCGTGCAAAGGGTTGAATATTTAATAATCGTTGTAAATATGCTGCAGCTGATTTTGAATGATCTACTCCGGATTCAGTAGCAAAAATAATTAAATCCAATTGTTGTCGATCTAAGTCAGTTAAAATTGGTTCGGCCGCATTTGCCGCCATCGTAACTGCATCCTGCGTTGGTGGAATCACTGCTTGCTGACTCTGACCAATTCCAACCAAATATTTATTTGGATCTTGGTCCCGAGCCAGTGCTAAATCAACCATATCAATATAATAATTTGGTGAAAAAAAACTAATTTGATCAATTCCTACTTGCATTTAATTCTCCCTTGCCGTTAATTGAATAATTCTCTTTACAATTGCGCGCGCCGTTTCAATTTTACTTAATAGTGGTAAATCAACATTTGGCTGACCAGGTTCGATTAATGTAACTTGATTTTGGTCGACTCCAAAGCCACGATCACTCTTACTAACATCATTGGCAATCAAAAGATCGGCATTCTTTTTTTTCAACTTTGCTTGAGCGTGCGTGATTAAATCATTAGTCTCTGCCGCAAACGCGATCACTTTTTGATGCCCTTTTTTGGCTCCAAAGTGCGCTATCAAATCTGGATTTTGCGTTAATTGAAGCTCTAAGCCTTGTCCATTATTTTTTTTAATTTTTTGAGTTGCCACCTGTGCTGCTCTAAAATCAGCAACCGCCGCAGCCATTACCAAACCATCACTTTGATCAAACCGTTGCTCCAAAGCGAATTCCATTTCGTGCGCCGTTTGGACCGTTACCACTTTTACTCCCCATGGAGCTTTTAAGTCGACCGTTGAAATGAGAGTCACTTGTGCTCCAGCTTCAACCAGAGCTTGGGCCAGGGCATAGCCCATCTTACCCGATGAGCGATTCCCAATAAAACGGACCGGGTCCAATGCTTCTTTCGTCCCACCAGCCGTCACTAAATAATTCTTCCCCGCTAAAGGTGTTTTTTGTTGCTGACGTAAATTGATTTCAGCTTGTTCAAAAAGCACTTCTGGTTCCGGTAGCCTACCCATTCCCGCATACCCTTCAGCTAACATTCCATAAGTTGGTTCCAAAATAATAACTTGGTCTGCTCTTAATTGATCTAAATTGCGCTGTATAGCCGGATTATGATACATGTTTTCATTCATCGCTGGGGCGACCAATAACGGCGTATGGCGCGCCAGAAGAAGCGTACTAGCCACATCGTCGCCAATTCCTTGAGCGATCTTACTAATGATGTTGGCTGTCGCTGGAACCACAAACATTAAATCTGCCCAATCAGCTAATTCAATGTGTGGCACTTTTCCAGTCGCGGTCTCTTTAAATAGGTCTGTCAATACCGGCCGTTTGGTTAAGACAGCAAAAGTCTTTTCAGTCACAAATTCCTGTGCACTAGCAGTCATCACTACTTGAACGGCTGCTCCCGCTTTAATTAAAAGCCGAACAAAGACTGCTGCTTTATAGGCCGCGATTCCACCAGTTACAATTAACACAATTTTTTTATCTTTAAACATTTCACCGTACCTCAATGCTTCTTTTCAATTGATGGTTTTACCCAATCAGATTCAGCCATAAAACTACAATTATGTATAACTAATTGTCGCTTAACTAGATTTTTGGAGACTAAATTGTTAAATCTATTTTAGCATAACCATTCCGTTTAAATATATTTCCATCTTATTTTATAAAAATCAAAAATTAATTTCAAAAAACACTTGCATAGTTTCTATATTCTTGATATTATATTATTTGTTGTTAAGTAACAGCAAATATATTATGGCTCATTGGTCAAGCGGTTAAGACTCCGGTTTTTCACACCGGCATCCAGGGTTCGACTCCCTGATGAGCTATCGTCCTTAAGTGTGTCTACGTTTAGTAGATACACTTATTTTTTTATCTACTAATGAAAAATCAGCCATTTAAAATGGCTGCTTTTTGCTTTACAATTTCATAAATTCATTCTTTAAAAATCGAATTGCTCTGGATCAGGTCCTACACGCACGTCTCGATTCAAAGCACTAATATTTTGCATTTCCATCTCAGTCAATTCAAAATCATCTAACTCAGCATTTTCCTTTAGACGATCGGCCTTAATAGACTTCGTAATCACAATCAAATCTTGCTGTAAATCCCACTTCAAAATAATTTGGGCCGGATTTTTATGATATTTCTTAGCCAAATTTAATAAGACTGGTTCTTGAAATAATTTCCCTTGCATCAATGGCGACCACGCTTCCGCAACAAGCTCTCGCTCAAATAATGTTTTGCGCAATGGAACTTGCGTTAACTTAGGATGTAATTCAATTTGATTCACTACCGGATTCACCGTCTTAAAAGTATCTAGCATTGATAAATGCGTATCGTTAAAATTACTAACTCCAATCGCCTTAATCTTACCTAATTTATACATCATTTCGAGGGCTTGCCACGTTGCTTTAAAACTAGTTTGACCGGGCCAGTGAATTAAATACAAATCTAAATAGTCCAATTGGAGCTTGGCAAGGCTATCCTCCACCGCTGCAACCGCTTCATCAAAACTCAAATTATCATTCCAAATCTTTGACGTCACAAATAGATCTTCTCGTCTGAGGCCCGTTGCAGCTAAACCAGCTTGAATTCCAACACCGGTTCCTTCTTCATTTCCATAAATTTGAGCAGTATCAATTAAGCGATACCCATTAATAATCCCTTGTTCTACTACCGCTGCCGTTTGATCATTTGGAATTTGAAAGACCCCAAGTCCCATTTGTGGCATTTGGAGACCATTATTTAATTTAATCTTCTTATCCAGTGTTTTTAGCATTTTTACCACACCTCTTTTCTCATCAGTACTTCTATATATAATAAGTGCTGAGCAAACTAACCAGTACCCACTTTAAAGTTCGTTACTGACTTCAAAGTACCTCCAATCTAAAATAAAACGAATAATCATCAACCATTCCCACTCACTAGGTACAGTTGATGATTACTCGTGTTCATTAATTTAATTCTGCGTAGGTAGCCCCTTGATCCGGCCCAGTAAAGTTAAATTGCTTCACTGCTCGATGCGAACGAAGGTATTCATGTGTTCCTTTTCGAATCGCACCCGTTCCTTTTCCATGAATAATCTCAACACTAGATAAATTATTCAGTAACGCGCTATCAATAAACCGGTCCAATTCATGCATTGCAGCCTCATACCGAACTCCGCGCAGATCCAATGTTGCTGAAGCATTGGCCCGATTTGTTGCCTGATTTAAACTGACATTACGCTTTGACTTCGCATTGACATTATTTTTAACCTGCTTAGTCTTATTCGTTTGGGTCGCCATGACTCCAGATTGCTTTTCAATTTCAGTGCCTGGAAGAACCATCTTTAAGATTCCAATTTGGACTTCATATTTACCATCCTTTAATTGCCGTAAGATGGTCCCCTGTTGCCCATATTCTGGTACTAAGACCGTATCACCCACGGCAATGGCAACCTGTTTTTTAGTTTTTGCTCTGCGTAGGATTCGATTGTTTTCAGCGGTTGGTTCCTGTTTCAACGCATTTAGAGCCCCTTTAGCATCAATAATTTGGTTCTCTTTGACATTTGCCCCCTGCCGTTGCAGACGATGCAACTCAGCGATAATTTTATCCGCTTGTTTGCGCGATTCCGCCACAATATGATTCGCTTCACTCTGAGCCTGATTTAACATTTGGGCCTGCTCAACTTCAAATTTTGTAGTTGCTTGATCTAATTGATTGGTTTTAACGCGGTTGATTTGTAACTGTTGCTCTAATTCAATTTGTTGCTTAGTGACCAAATTGCGTTTATCAACCAAATCTTGAATCATATCATTGAGTTCTTGTGAATCATCACTAGTCAACTGACTAGCTTGTTCGATAATCGCATTAGATAGTCCTAAGCGTTTTGAAATTTCCAATGCATTTGATCGACCCGGGATTCCAATCATAAACCGATACGTAGGCTTTAATGTTTCTACATCAAATTCCATCGAAGCATTAATCGTATCAACACGATTATAACCATAAACCTTTAATTCTGGGTAATGTGTCGTAGCAACCGTGTACGCCCCCACGGCCCCAACAGCATCTAATATTGCCATAGCTAAGGCTGCACCTTCTTGTGGATCCGTTCCAGCGCCTAGTTCATCGAATAGAACTAAAGAATTAGCCGTTATTTGATATAGAATATCGACAATATTAACCATGTGAGAACTAAACGTTGACAGCGACTGCTCAATCGACTGTTCATCTCCGATATCGGCAAAAATATTATCAAAGATGCCCACAGTTGAGTATTCATCAGCAGGAATAAACAATCCCGACTGTGCCATTATTTGTAATAAACCTAAAGTTTTAAGCGTTATTGTTTTCCCACCTGTATTTGGTCCGGTCACAATAATCGCCGAGTAATCTTCGCCTAGAATAATATCATTAGCAACCGCACGTCTCTGGTCCAACAGTGGATGACGGGCTTGGATTAATCGAATATTCTTTTCAGAACTATATTCAGGTTGAACTGCTTTCAAATCAACTGCGTAAAGGGCCTTTGCATTTACAAAATCGAGATGACCTAATAATTGCGCATTTTCTAAAATTTCATCTTGATATGGTTGTAAAGCCATTGATAAATCATGTAGCACCCGCACTTCTTCTGCCCGTTCCTTTAGTTGAGCTTCTTTTAACCGATTATTGAGATCAACTACTGGTGCAGGTTCAATATAAAGTGTTTGGCCTGTTTGACTTTGATCATGCACAACGCCACCAAATTTATTGCGATTCTCTGCACGTACGGGTACAACATATCGATCATTTCGAATCGTTACAATCGGGTCCGATAAATACTTAGCCATTTTACCCCGAGTATATTCTTGCATCTTTTGGCGAATCCCATTCTCAGTGCCCAAGATCAATTGACGAATCCGCTTTAACTCACTGGAAGCTTCATCGGTAATTCTACCATCTTGGTCAATCGCTTGATTTAATTGTTTAGTAAGCTCTGGTAGAGTCATTAAACGATCTACATAGGGACTTAGATGTTCCAATTCTTCATCATGATCCAAAATAAAATTATCAAAGAATTGTTTCACTTGGCCAGTCGCAAATAATACCCGACCAACTTGCGCTAATTCTGTTCCATTTAGATCGGCATCAATTTTTAACCGCTTCATTTGGGGTTTAATATTACCAAGGCGTGATAACTGCATCCCCCCCGCGATTCGAATAATTGTCATTGCATCAGCGGTTTCAGCCAACCATTTCTGCATTTCATTGGCATCACTAGTCGGGGTTAGGGTTTCCAATTCAAGTTCACCACCGGCTGTCATAATTTTATTATGTAGCTGTTGTTTGATGACATCATATTCAAGTGTTTCTAATATTTTATGATTCATTAGTTGTTTCCTTCCATTGTTTTTCTGATTTTAAATTTAAATAACTGATTTCATTATAACAGTAACTGAGCCAAGCTTATATTTACGGACAAATACCTATCTATTCTAATAAAAAAGCATTTGGATATCCAAACGCTCTCATTAACTACATTAGCAAAAACCACTCATATATTTTTTCAGATAAAATTGGAGTCTGCTGCATGATTGTTTGCGCCAGCGTCGAGTAGGTAATTTGTTCATGAAGCCACGTAATATCGAGTGCCCCAGCAATGTATAAGAAGAAAAAAATTCCCAAATACATAATTATAAGACTCAACAATGCTCCAGCTAATCGATTAACTGTTCCTACCAATGGAACCTTGTTTATAAATTTCAGTCCCCTTTGTAGCCGATGTAAAAGATAAAAACCGACTCCAGTGATTAGCGAAAAGCCAATTCCAGAATACAAAAATTTATTAGATTGATTAACTAAATTATCAGTCACCGGAGAAGACCAATTTGACGCAAAAGACCATTGTAAATGTTCAGCCAAAAATTGACCAATATTGTGCGATAGCATAATTGCAATCGTCCAAATAATAATCCGTCCTACAAATCGAAACAGCGTTTTTACTAATCCACTACGATATCCATTCATCGCTGCCACAAAAAACAATCCTAAAATTATAATTGTAATGACCATTAATTTTCCTCATATTTATGTTGCATACTAAGTTGATCAGATAGCGCATTTAAGGCGATTAACACTAGCGCATCATTTTGATTCAATTGGGCATTTTGCTGCTGTAAATCAATTAACTGTGTATTAGCAAGTTTAAAAACCGCCTGCATATGTGCTTCGTTCTCTGACGTTGATAAAGTATATGTTTTTCCTAATATCTGTCCTTGGACTCGATTCATCACCATTCCGGATTCTCCCCATTCATTACAATTTAATTTTCACGACTAGCCAAGTATCATTTCAGGCGTACCCCTAAAACTTATCCTTTAATTTGATAAAAACGCTTTGAAAAGAACCTTCAAAGCGTTTTTAAACGTGCAAATTATCGATTAATTTACCCGTACTAACCAATGAAGATTAAAGCTCATCGGTTTCGATAAAATCAGTTCCGTCTAGCATCCGAGCCTCAATCCATTCCCAAACAATATCTTTGCCATATTTGGTTTCAGAAGAAAAAATTTCAAAATCGGTTGTTTGATCTTTAAATTGTAATGCTTTTTTAATCGTACTTTCAGACTTATTCCAACGTCCACGAGCAATTTTATCTGCCTTAGTTGCAACGACTAGAACTGGCAAACCACCCATTTCATCCGAGCTTAGCCATTGATACATTTCAATATCTTCCTTGGATGGCGCATGCCGAGCATCTACTAATTGAATAACCCCTTTTAAAACTTCACGTTTAGCTAAGTATTCACCAATCATGACTTGAAATTGTTCACGGGCGCTCTTTGAAACCTTCGCATAGCCATAACCCGGAACATCGACAAAGAAAACTTGATCTTCAACTTTATAAAAATTCAAAGTTTGGGTTTTTCCTGGTTGAGAAGACGTACGCGCGAAAGCTTTTCGATTAATCAGAGTATTCGTTAACGAAGATTTACCAACATTTGACCGTCCAATCAACGCAATTTCCGGTAAATTATCAGTTGGATATTGACTAGGTCGTACCGCCGACATTACCATTTCAACATTATGCACTTCCATTTGGTTTGGCTCTCCTTTTAATTCAAGCTTACTTTAGTACCACTGTAGGGTCGGTATGCTTCTCGACATTCTCTTTTGAAATAATAACTTGCTTAACATCATTTCGACTAGGAATTTCAAACATTACATCTAGCATAACTTCCTCAATAATTGAACGTAAACCTCGGGCCCCAGTTTCACGTTCAATTGCTAAGTGTGCCATGGCCTGTAAAGCTTCTGGATCAAATTGAAGTTCGACCCCGTCTAAGGCTAACAAGGCCTCATACTGTTTGGTTAGCGCATTCTTTGGCTTCGTCAAAATTTGCACTAAATCATCTTCCGTTAATTGTTCCAAAGCAGTTAAGATTGGCAGTCGCCCTATGAATTCGGGAATCAAACCAAAGGTCATCAAATCTTCGGGTAAAATCTGTTGCATCAAACTTTTATCGACCTGTGTTTTAGTCCCAGTACTAATCGTTCCAAACCCAATCGTCTTAGCACCTAAGCGTTCCTTCACGATACTTTCAATTCCTGCAAAAGCACCTCCTACAATAAAGAGTATATTTTTTGTATTGATCTGAATGAATTCTTGATTGGGATGCTTCCGACCTCCTTGCGGTGGCACGTTGGCAATTGTACCTTCAATCATTTTCAAAAGAGCTTGTTGAACTCCTTCACCTGAAACGTCACGCGTAATTGAAACATTTTCAGATTTTTTTGCTATTTTGTCAATTTCATCAATATAAATAATTCCATGCTCCGCCCGATCCACATCGTAGTCCGCTGCTTGAATTAACTTTAACAAAATATTTTCAACGTCTTCCCCCACATAACCGGCCTCAGTTAACGTAGTTGCATCCGCAATCGCAAATGGCACATTTAACATTGTGGCTAGTGACTGGGCAATATAGGTTTTTCCCGATCCAGTTGGACCAACCATCGCAATATTTGATTTTTGGAGCTCAACATTGCTATCTTCAGGATTTATATCTAACGTTGCGTTAATCCGTTTATAGTGATTATATACAGCAACCGCCAAGGTCCGCTTAGCATCTTCTTGTCCAACTACATAAGTATTTAAATTAGTCACAATTTCAGCCGGAGTCATCAATTTGATCTGATTATCTTGCGCATCTTGTTGCAAATCTTCATCAATAATGTGTTGAGCTAATTCAACACATTCGTTACAGATAAAGACACCGGGTCCGGCAACTAATTTTTTTACTTCAGTCGATGATTTCCCACAAAATGAGCAATATGCTGCAGTTGTGTTATCAGTTGTATCAATCATCACTTAATCTCCCCTTCTCTACTTTCAAAATTAATTATTACTATTGTAACAAAATATGGTCAAAAGCTAAACATAATAAACATTGAATCTGATTTTGTTGCCGAGGGGTCAAAGTAGCCCAATGCAACATTTCATTAAGCTGATTAAAAAAACCACTTCTACAGAAGTGGTTTTTATTTAAGATAATTAAGCTTCAATGGCTGAATCAACGATTGTATTAACCGCTTGCTTGACAGCAATATCATGAGCCAACATATCATCTGAAAGTGCATTGCGAATTGCATCTTCTTCCATTCCATATTGAGCAGCCAATGACTTCACTTCAGCATCGATTTCAGCTTGATCTGGTGTAATTCCTTCAGCTTTAACGATCGCTTCCAAAACCAAACTAGTCTTTACGCGCTTTTCAGCACCTTCAGCATATTGATTATGAATATCTTCGTTTGTCTGTCCTGTAATTTGTGAATACATTTCTGGTGAAATACCTTGGTTTTGCATTGAAGCAAAGAATGAATTCATTTGACGGTAGATATCTTCATCAAGCATTGCAGCTGGAATCTCATCACCAACAACCTTAGCATTATCAACAGCCAATGAAACGGCTTCGTCTTCCTTAGCTTCGGCAGCTTCATTTTTCTTAGCTTCAGCCAAACGATCCTTCGTCTTAGCCTTCAACTCTTCCAAACCAGCAACTTCTTCATCAACGTCCTTTGCAAATTCGTCATCTAAGGCTGGCACTTCTTTAACCTTAACTTCATGAATAGTTGTTGCAAAGATGGCATCTTTACCAGCTAAGTCTTCAGCTTGATAATCAGTGGGGAAAGTAACCTTAACTTCAACTGATTCTTCAGCCTTATGCCCAACTAATTGTTCTTCAAAACCAGGGATAAATTGTCCTGAACCGAGTTCAAGGCTAAAGTTTTCACCTTTACCACCTTCGAAGTGATCACCATCAACTGATCCATCAAAATCGATCACAACAGTATCACCGTTTTCGGCCGCACGGTCTTCAGCTAATACCAACTCAGCTTGACCTTGACGCATTGTCTCAATTTCAGCATCAACATCAGCATCTGAAACTTCAACATCTTGCTTCTTAATTGTCAAACCTTTGTATTCGCCTAATTCAATTTCAGGTGCAATTTCAACTTCAGCTGAAATAACCCAAGCTTGACCCTTTTCCAATGATTCAACCCCAATTTGTGGTTGGTTAACTGGTGCAATTCCAGTTGCATCGATGGCTGATGGATAAGCTTCTTGCAATGCAAAATTTAATGCATCTTCGTACAAGGCTTCTTCACCAAAGCGGGCAATAAACATTTGCTTAGGCATCTTACCTTTACGGAATCCAGGAACATCCAAAGTATCCTTGATCTTGTTAAAAGCAGCATCAATTGCTGCGGCATGATCTTCAACTGGGATTTCAAACTTCAAAGTCCCTTTGTTTCCATCACCACGTGTAAATTCTGCATTCTTTGCAACCATTATAATTATTCCTCCACAGTCAATTAACTTATCTTTTTAGTTAATCCGTTAATTTCAATTAACATACTTATATATTTTATCGTATTTTAGTAAGTTTGCATAGGGTTCCATCGTTAATTTTGTGTGTTTTAACTACTTTACTTTCAGGAATGTTCAGCCCAACCGAAACTTTAATTTCGTTAATTGATTTCTACTATCAAATGCCAATTAATTCATATACAAAAAAAGAGAATCCGAATAAATTCAGATTCTCTTCTCGTTAGAAGTATTACTTCTTCAAAAATTAATTCTAATTAAAAATTAGTCTTTGATTTCTGAAACAGTTCCGGCACCGACAGTACGTCCACCTTCACGAACAGTAAACTTCAAACCTTGTTCGATGGCAACTGGAGCGATCAATTCGATATCGAATGTAACGTGATCTCCAGGCATAACCATTTCAACACCTTCTGGCAATTGAACAACCCCAGTTACGTCAGTAGTGTGGAAGTAGAATTGTGGACGGTAGTTAGTGAAGAATGGAGTGTGACGTCCACCTTCTTCTTTGGTCAAAACATAAACTTCGGCCAAGAACTTAGTATGAGTTTGGATTGATCCTGGCTTTGCCAAAACTTGTCCACGCTCAATTTCAGTACGGTCAACACCACGCAATAATGCTCCGATGTTATCTCCAGCTTGTCCTTGATCCATTGTCTTACGGAACATTTCGATTCCAGTAACAACAGTCTTGCGAACTTCTGGCTTCAAACCGATGATTTCAACTTCATCGTTCAATACAACAGTTCCACGGTCAACACGACCTGATGCAACAGTTCCACGTCCAGTGATAGTAAATACATCTTCGACAGGCATCAAGAATGGCTTGTCAGTATCACGTTCTGGAGTAGGGATGTATGAATCAACAGTATCCATCAATTCTTCGATAACCTTAACTTGTTCAGCATCACCCTCTAGGGCCTTCAAAGCTGAACCACGGATGAATGGTACATCATCGCCAGGGAAATCGTATTCTGAAAGCAATTCACGTGCTTCCATCTCAACCAAGTCAACCAATTCTTCATCGTCAACCAAGTCAGTCTTATTCAAGAAGACGATCAAGTATTCAACTCCAACTTGGTGGGCCAACAAAATGTGCTCACGAGTTTGTGGCATTGGTCCGTCAGTAGCGGCGATAACCAAGATGGCACCGTCCATTTGAGCGGCTCCAGTGATCATGTTCTTAACGTAGTCCGCGTGCCCAGGGGCATCGATGTGGGCATAGTGACGTGCTTCAGTCTCATACTCGATGTGAGCAGTGTTGATCGTGATTCCACGTTCGCGTTCTTCAGGCGCAGCGTCAATCGCAGCAAAGTCTTGTTGTTGTGCCAATCCCTTGTCAGCCAAAACCTTTGAGATTGCGGCAGTCAAAGTAGTCTTACCGTGGTCGACGTGTCCAATAGTTCCAATGTTAACGTGCGGCTTAGTGCGCTCGTAATGTTCCTTAGCCAAAAGCATATCCTCCTAATTTTCGTAAGTCGAAAACATGTTTACAACTTAAAAGTTGCTAAAACTATTATACCCCAAAAGGATAATAGGATAAACAACCCATTCGAAAATAATTTAATTGATTTCTCCCCTTTGGGAAGCTGTTAATAATTATATAAGACCAAAATTGGTTTGTAAATATGTTTTTATGCAATATATCAACAATTTCTCAGTTTTTGGAAGTTTTGATTTAAATAATTCATTAAATCACATTAAGTTCACGCTTCATATTGCAAACAGCTTAACAACACCATTTAAAATAGTTTGATAATCGAACAAGCACGGTCGAAATCGTGTTTATTTAAACTTAACCTAATAACGTAATGCAATATTAAGTTTAACCTTGTTTCGTATCTCCCATAATATTGCTGAACACATCTGCTACTTCTCGCCTTGCCTTTGGTGTTAATTCCGCATAAACGCTTGCCGTGATATTAATATCTCTATGTCCTAGTCTGTCAGCTACCTTTTTAAGATCCATACCATTTGATATTAATAAACTAGCATGGGTATGTCTAAGTCCATGAATGTTTAAATACGGTAGACGTTGCGTATGATTATTGTTGTACCATTCATTAAACTTTTTTAAGTCTATATAAGCCCTGTCTTTTAATGAACCAAAGACGAAACTATCTTTATTAATGGGCTTACCTTTTAACATCGACTGTTGAGCCTGTACATAATGCCACGCTTTTAATTTCTCAACTACGACATCATCAATATCAATGTATCTAAACTCATCCCCATTTTTAAGCCCTTTTAAGTATTTACCTACTCCACGTCCGTCTTCTGATATACGACCATTTAATAATAATTCACATCGTTCAAAATCTACATTGCTCCATTTCAAACCAAACGCCTCGCCCTTACGTATTCCAGTTCTTAACAATACGGTAAACAACGTTAGGAACAAATCGCCTTGTTTATAATATTCATTTAGTCCTGCTTCAAATAATTTAGCTTGTGTCTCATCATAAAAACGCACTTCACGCCGTGGTACTTTCTTAGCTCTAACTGTTTGAATACGCTCTAATGGGTTACTCTCGCAAATTATATGATCGCTATCCACCGCATATTTAAATACTTGGCTAGCATATCGCAATATCTCTTTTGAGTGTGTGTATTGCGGAATAAAGTTATTTACCTTTTTTTGTATATCGAGCCTAACAATTCTTTCCAGTCTGAGACCACCAAATAACTTGGGCTTTAAAAGATGGTTCTCAAAGTATTTAGCTGTCTTGTCCTTAGTAGCCTGTGTAATATCTCTACTACTATAAAACTCCCACCATTCTTTATAAGCCTCTTCAAACGTATAAGGCTGTGGTTGCAAGTATTCCAGCTCTTTAATAACAATATCGCCACGTTCGATAGCTTCAGGCTCCTATGATGGAATTACGGACAAATTGTTCGATATAATACATCATAAAGGAGCTTTTTATTATGGTTATCAAATATTCAAATGACTTTAAAGAATCGATCGTAAGCTTGCATAAAGTTGGTCGTTCAGCTAATTCATTAGCAAAAGAATACAACGTTAGTGTTTCAACGGTTTCTAAATGGGTTAATCAAGCCGATCCTAACAATACGAAAGTATTGTCAGCAAATGAAAGGGCATTGATTAAAGAAAATAAACAACTAAAAGAAGAACTTGATATTTTAAAACGAGCAGCGGTGCTTATGGCGAAAAATTGATCATCAAAGGACGTATTCCTACCTTAAAAATTATTAATGACAATCTACAGGTTGGGCACCGCATTACTAAAATTTTGAACGTCCTCAGAATTCCACGATCGACTTATTATGGCTATATACATTGGAAGCCTGGTAAAACCCTTCTTCGTCGCAATTTCATTAAGCAAAAGGTATTAGATGCATGGTTAAAATATCCTATGTATGGATACCCGCGATTAACAATTTTATTAAATCGTCAGTTAAAAATTAAAATTAGCCAGCGTATGGTTTATAAACAGATGTACGCTTTAAAAATTAGGTCTAGGATGACTAAACGAATTAATAAGCCTAAAACACATACTGAATATGATCAACGACCAAATCTAATTAAAGGATTACCTGATCAATCCAATATTCTTTTAACAGATATTACGTATATTCCCGTTAAAAATACTTGGGTTTATCTAGCTAGTGTGTACAATCCCGTAACCCGGCGGGTTATTTCTTATAAAGTTGGAAGTCATATGACTAAGGAATTAGCAACCGACGTCATTAATCAAGTCGCAGTAAAGTCTGTTAAACCAAGCATTATTCATAGCGATATGGGGAGTCAGTATACAAGCGATTTATTTGAAAGTACTTTAACTCGTTTTGGGATTAAGCATTCTTATTCTCGTAAAGGACAACCTGGTGATAACGCAAGAATTGAGAGCTTTCACTCAATTTTGAAGCGTGAATACATTAATTTTCAAGAATTTAAGACAATTAATGAAGCAATAGCTGGCATTGATAGCTATATTCGCTGGTATAACAGTGATCGAATTTCCCTTGTAGCGTAGCTACAAATAAATCATATTAATATCCCGTTTAAAACGATAAGTATAGACGGGTTGTTTAGAATGGCATGGAAACATTAAAGGATGCACTTTTTTAGATAAATCACATACTTTACCAGTACGTTAAATAATTAAAACGTTTTTCAAAATTTATTCGTATTTTTATGTCCGAATTATTGACATAGGAGCCCAAAAACGTTAAACACTTCTTTAAGACAACTGTGCTATACATTGGCAATATGGCTCAAGCACATTTAACAGAAACAAATCAAATAGTTATTAGTGATGAATTTATCGCTACTCTACCAGATCATTACACCAGCAAAGCCGTTGAAGCATTACAGACCATTATTAAAGCCTGCGACACTATGAACGATAAACAGAAGCTAGTCTTTGAATTACGTTGCTTAAAAGCTAAATCATGGCGTGATACGTTACCAATCTTAGGACTACATAAATCAAGAGCACAGGAAGTCTATAATCAATCTGTCCTTATCTTTGCAGAAAACTTTGCACCAATTAAAGATTTAAGAGGTGGCAACAATGACTAAAGATGATACACAAGTTATTAAAGATGTTAGATATTTTTTTAACAAAGAACTACCACGCTTCCAACTCATGGCACATTATAGTTTAAGCATGAATGAACAACCTTATCAGATTGAATCAGTAGACGGAGCTAGCAAGTGGATGAGTTACAGCCGAGACATATTAAAGCGTACCGTTGAAGCCACAGACAATCTACCAGAAAGACAAAAGCGACTAATTGAACTTAGATACTTTAAAAATTTAGAATGGGCTGAAGCAAGTAGAATAAGTGGCATTTCTACACGACGTGGCTTACAACTGATACGTGAAGCTCATTTAATGTTTGCGGATAACTTTAAAGATACATATGACTTTAGGACATAACACTCCCCCCCTGCCTGTTTTCAGGTTAAAGGAGCGCACACAGTTCGTGATCTTATAGAAATACCCGATATTGAAAACTTTTAGGTAGGGGGGTCAATGGGTATAAAGGTTATTATCAAGCCATTCTATTCTAGAATAATATATTTTTAGCCGTCGTTTTTGAATTTGAAAATACCATTTAAAATAGAAACACTTAATTGTTATTGAGTGTGATATTTATACAAATAATAGTATGATTAAACAATCATATAATTAAGTGGGGATTAAATTATGCAACTATACTTCCTATGTACTGGTAACTCATGCAGAAGCCAAATGGCTGAAGGTTTTGCTGAAAAATACGCCCCTTCTGATTGGATAATTAAGAGTGCCGGTGTAGAACAACACGGTTTAAACAATATAGCAGTTAATGTTATGGCTGAAAACGGCATTGATATTTCCAATAATACTTCTGATTTAATCGATAATGACTACTTACAATCAAGCGATTACGTCATTACATTATGTGGTGATGCTAAAGACAAATGCCCTATGACATCACCAAGCGTAAAAAAGGAACATTGGCCATTAAACGATCCAGCACAAGCAAGTGGAACAAATGAAGAAATTTTGAACGTATTTAGATCTACTCGTGATGATATTGATGATTTAGTTTATAACTTTATCAATAAGATTAAATAACTAAAATAAACTAAAAAGCGCCCGTTTTGGACGCTTATTTTTTATATAAATTCAGTTATATCAATGATTTAACAGCGTTACCCCCACCCCTCTACGGTTTCACTATATTTCAGACAGTCGAGACCCCTTCCCCCGGTGTCCCAAAGTAAATGCAACGTTATTTTTTATGATAGGGGGGATTTTGAAAAATAATAATAACTGCACTGCGTGAAAGAAACGCCACCATTTGTTATTCGGTTCTTTTCCTACTCAACGGGCGGGGTTATAACTTTAATTCCATTTCATTATTATCATTTTTTACAAATCCGATTTTTTTATATAATTGTTCTCCGTCTTTACTACTATCTAGCCAAATTCTTTTAATTTTATTTTCCTTAGAATAATTTATCAATTCCTTTATTATTTTAAATGCAAATCCTTTACCTCGGTATGATTGTTCAGTATATACATTCAAAATATATCCCTCAAAACCTAAAATATTACTTATATGAGGCACACGTTTAATCAAACACAAAGATCCTACAGAAACGATTTTATCATCAACAACAGCACCCAAACTAATTAAATTATCATTTATATTTTCAATATAAAATTTACGAGTCTCCCTCTCCAATAATTCAATATTGTCATCCTCAGTTACCTCATTTAATTCCCAAAAAAGTTTTAACCTTAAATCCCAAAAATCATTTACGTGACCATTACTCATCTTTATAATTTTCATTTTATATACCTAACTTTATCCACAATCATAGTTTTTTAATCATATCATTAATTGTGAAAAAATTAAAAAAAAACGCTTCAACAATTAAGTCAAAGCGAACATGCCAGCGGACAAATCTTTAATTTTTAAGCACGGAATTAAGCACAATTTTAATCAAAAAAGCACAAAACTAAGCACATATTAGGTTATACCTATCAATAGCTATTATCAGTTAAACGGTTGGTATATATATGTTTTTGATAGCTATTAACACCTATTATTAGGTTAAACTACAAATCACATTAAGTTCATTAATTCGTTTAATAATTGTTGATGATAGCGAGCTTGTAAATCACTCTCTGGGCGTACTTGATCAAATTGTACATTCCCAAGTTCAGTTTGAATCCAAGCATTCGCATCCAAATTAAACTTGGGATAATGTGGATAACTAACTGTCATTTCTAAGTAAAGTTGTTTCTCTAATCCTTCTAAAATGACTGGATCATCATGAATGGCTCCATTTTCCAAGACAGTTTTAATTTTTTTCCAGAAAAATGAATCCTCAATCGCTAACAGTTGATTTGGCACAATTTTTTTGATTTTTTGGTCAATCCACAAAAAGTCAATTTCATCTGAGACTTGTAGTCGTCGAAGCCGATCAGCTAATGTTGCTCTGGAAATGGCTGGTAAAAACGGATCTACTAATAATGTCTTGGCCCCGGAAATAAAATAATGTCGTGGGAGCATCTCTGCCATTTGTAATCTTTGGGCTTGTTCGGGTAATTCAACATCACTCAGGTTAAAAAAATGACGGCCGCGATTCTTGATCGTCTGAGCTAATTCAACCTGGTCTTGGCGCTCTTTAAGCTTAATTTGATCTACTAAACGGTCTGTCCAAGGACTATTTAAAGCAAATTCCCAAGCAGCCAAATACATTTGATTCGCTAAAGCGATTTTAAGATACAAATTAGCCCTATCAACTGTTTTTTGATAAAGCTGATTATGATTTTGAATTAGATCCCAAGCCTGCTGAAATTGTTCACTTTGCGCTAAACTATCCACCAGTAATAATAGCAATTGGTCTGATTGTTCTAAAATATAAGCATTTTCTAATTGCTCATTTGCAGTTAGCCAATCTTTTTCGGCGTACGCGTCTTGACCCGCCTGAAAGAATTTTTCAAATGCGTTCATTTGTGCGTCCATAAATTTCACCCTCATCTTTCAGCTCACGTAAAACTTTAATTCATCATTCAACCGATTAAAAATCTATACAAAAATAAGAAGTTGAAATAACTGATCTCAACCTCTTAGATTATGTTATTTTTTTACTTCCGTATCTTGACTATGCTTTTCACCATGGTCCGCATTTGTTCGTTTCCGTCGCGGACGTTTTTTAGGTGTATGCGCCTTCGCATCTATTTTTTTAGCTGGGGTTACTTTTTCTTTATCATTGCCACTTGAATTACTATTTGTTGAGTTCTCAGTTACCGGTTGATCAGCGCCTTTTTTCTTCGTACTCCGACGCCGTCGTCCATTTTGGTTCGCTTCCATAATCACTGGCAAAATTACTGGTTTACGATGGGTCTTATCATACAAAAACTTCCCCAAAGCATCTCGAACTGAACTTTTTAGCTTACCCCAATCAAATTCCTTAGAATTTTTAATACCGGCAGCGACCGTCGTTTCAACTAAAGCAGTCGCCTCCTTCATCAAATCTCGCGAGGTTTTAACATACACGAATCCTCTAGAATCGATTTTAGCATTGGCCACAATTTTCTTCTTCTTCCGATCAATCGTGATAACCGCGATGAAAACTCCATCTTCTGATAGGATCCGTCGGTCATTTAAGACAATTGATCCGATGTCACCTACCCCCGAACCATCAATCATAGTAGCATTGACTTGAATGGAACCGCTTAATTCAAATTGACCATTTTCTAGAACTAGACGATCTCCATTTTCTAGAATAAACAAGTGGTCATCTGAATAATTCAATTCTTTAGCGGCCCGAACACCTGAGTTCAATAATCGATATTCACCTTGAACTGGTAATACATTCTCTGGCTTCATTAGATTAAGCATCATTTGGAAATCATTTTTTGAAGCGTGCCCTGATGATTTCATATCATTTGAAATTTGTTTAACATCTGCACCCGCCCGAAAAAGCATATCACGAGTACGTGCGACATAACCTTCCATCGCTGTGGAAGGAGTCGTTGTAATAAATACCAAATCACCCTCTTGAATTTGAATATTACGATCATCACCATGCGCCATTCTTTGCAGATGACGAATTGGTTCACCCATTTTACCAGTCTCTAAAATTACGATTTCTTCAGGAACAATGGTTTTAATATTCTTTAATGAGACGAATAATTCATTTTCTGGAATTGGTAATTCGAGTTTCCCCAAGCTTAACGCAGTCCGAACAACTCTTTCAATGTCATTTCCAGACAAAATTATTTTTCTTTTATTTTGATGTGCTGCATTAATCACTTGCTGAATCCGTTGAATATTCGAAGCCGCGGCCGCCACAATAATTCGCCCACTTTGATGACGGAAAGTTTCATAAATATATTTTTCAATTTCTGACTCATGTGCACTTTGACCAATGTTTCCGGTTCCAGCAGCATCAATCAATAAAGCCTTAACCCCTTTGCGGCCAATTTCAGCTAAACGCATCAAATCACTTTGATAAGCTCCTTGAGCTGTCGTATCAAATTTAAAATCACCAGTATAAACGATTTGCCCCTCTGGTGTATCAACCACAATTCCTAATGAATCTGGAATTGTATGCGTAGTTTCAAAGAATGATACCTTAACTGCGCCAAAATCAATTTCTTGACTTCCCTTCACGACATGATAATCATCAAAGTTTTTCGTAGCTGGATCACTACTAATAGCTAGCTTCGCTAATTCGATTGTTAATTCTGAACCAAAAATTGGAGCAGAAATTTGGCCCAAAAGATATGGTAAAGCACCGATTGCATCAGCATGTCCATGGGTCAAGAAAATCCCTGCAATTTGATCTGCATTTTCTACAAGATATTTAAAGTCTGGAATGACCACATCGACTCCCAAAAGATCACTCTCTGGATATTGAAGACCAGCATCTAAAATAAAGATATCTTCACCGACCGTAATTGCATACATGTTTTTACCGTTTTCACGCATTCCGCCAAACGGCATAATTGTTAAATTACTACTCATATTTTTTTATGTCCATTTTCATTTTTGATTTAAAGGGATAGTTTTCCCAAACGTTTTGTCAATATATTCAGTTTACCATACCGTAAGAACCAATCAATCATTACTTTTGTTTGATCAATTTTTACTTGATCCAATTCACCTTGATTTCCTACTTGCTTTGACCATGTAAAGACCTGTATTTTGGGGGATTGATTGACAGAATATTGCTTCAAATATTGATGGAGTCCTTGGCTTTGAGTGGTCATTGTATCTGAAATTAAAAGACCAACTGCACTGGTCCAAGTTGCTTGTGACCAAATCATCGAATTAGCTAAAAGCTGTTGTTGTTTTTCTAAATTCTGGTGTCCAATTTCAGCATGTCCTTCTATTTGAGCCCATTGAGCCCAATTAGTGATCGGATCAGTTAGTACAGCAGTTAAAAATTGATTACTTTGAATTAATAATTGATGTGCCACCGCTGCACCCGCCTGTGCTCCAAAGATAAGTTGATGTTTTACATCACTAACCTTAGGATGTTGCTGGATGGCAACAGTTAGTCCAATCAAAAGGTCTGCAACGACTGAGTCAGGTGCTAATAAAAAATCATTTTGAAAATGATTAACCCCATAGCCAGATGTGCCTGTTGGATTAATGGTTACAACATTCATTCCTTGATTAAGGAGCGCTTGAATTTGCCAATTAAAAGCTTCACCATGCATCCCATGTAGTTGATCATGTAAAAATAAAACTGTTGGCCCATTTTGACCATGTACATTCGTATAAAACCATCCATCCAAAATGGCACCTTGTCGGTTTCTAAAAACATATTTCTGAGCTTTTTTAAAATCTTGCTTTGTTAAATTAGGGTCATACATCGTCTGATGCGTTGACAAGTTAAATAAGTAGTCTGGCCGTTGAGGTTTAGTGAGTACAGCCCAAACTTGTTCATTAACGATTGTTAAATCTTTAATCATCTGGGCCTCATCACTAACTAGTTCTTTTTTTCCAGTAACGTCTGCCAAATAGAGACGATTATGCCCGTGAAAAACAGTGACGAACAAATAAGTTTGATTATCTAACCACCAAATTTGATGAAACATTGAGTCTTGTAAATCATCGAATCTCCATGGCAATGCTTCTTCACGATATTGTACGATATTTTTATGAATTAACCGATCAAACAAGAATAATTGCGGAATATAACCATCTGCATAACTCTGATCAGTCGCAATACTAATAATTTTGTCTCCGTTCGGACTATACCGTGCGGAACTAATTTTAAGAATAGAACGATTTGAAAATATTTTTAATAATTTAGATTTCACTTCTATTTCTACCAACCGTTCTTGTCCTAGCAACAGCTCTGAAGGCGGTAGTTGTTGGGCTAATAAGACTTGCTCAATATTCAAAACATCTAGTAAACGGATTGCACCGCTAAAAGTTTGAATTAATTCATCCCCACCAGTCCTACTAATACACCGCAACTGATACGTAACCTGTCCAACCTGATCTGATCGAAGTTCACTCACCCATTGTTTATCCGGATCTAGTTGCACCTGCTTAGCGACATAAAAAACCGCTTCTGCACGTGGGACTGCCTGCATTTCTAAAATTTCACCAGATTGAAATGTTAATTGTTGCATTATCCCATCATCTGTTAATTGAAAAATTTGTTTGTTTTTCAAATAAAAAAGGTGTTCTTGATTACCAGTAAAATCATTCACCTGGGGTACAACTAGTCGAGATGATCCATCTTTTTCAAGTTTATATAAGTCAAATTGATCCGTGTCTGATGTAGCTAAAAGTGCTTTTTCCAAAAAGTAAATTTGTTCATGAATCGCTTGCGGTTGCTTTAATATTTTTAATGATTCATATTCTGATAATAGTTGTGACATTTTTTTATCCTTCAATTATTCTTTCCGTATTATCCAAGTTAATTTTTATACATATAGTCAAAGGAATATTCAAACGATCTTTTAATTATTGTATATATCATATTTTTAATAATTTACTATTAATAATCTATTTTAGACTTAACTTCGTTCATTTTAAAACAACTGATATGTAATCATAATTGAAATTTAATAAAAAAAACCAAGAAAAAACATTTTCTTGGTCTCTAACAATTAATTATTGATCTTTTATTTTATTAAAATCAACTTGAACTTGTTCCATCTGTGCCTGTTTTTCAGCTAAGGTTGCTTGTAAGTTTTCAACCTGCCCCAAAACTGGCTCAGACTCGCGCTGAAGCATTTCACTAATCCCCAATAGAATAGTTAACTGACCCTGAATTTTATGGAAAAACCAATAACCAAATCCCAATAACAAAAGGATTGCCACGGCGATAATAATCCATGCTAATATTGCCATAATGGAGCCTTCTTTCGTATTGATTAATTCGTTGTCTCTTCACCCTCTTCAGTCAACCCCAATGCAGCTTTCACATCAGCCTGTTGTGCATCTAAAACAATATCAAATTCATTTTGAGCGGCGTCAAGAGTTTCATCAACTGCTGCTTTTGAAGTTTGGTTTTCAGCTGTTAATTCTCGTTTCGCATCTTCAAAAACTTTAGCTGCTTGTTCTTTAATATCTGTATAGCTAGCTTGAATTTGCGCTAAAGTCGCGTCAACATCAATATCTAAATGGGCGTTCACTTGTTCCGCTAACTCTTGTTGCCAATAAGTATATTGATTTTTGGCTTGATTACTCAAGTTTACATACTCTTGTTTGAAGTCACCTAAGAGTACTTGCCATCCTTCGTCATTTTCTTGCGCGTGGCGCAGTTCACTCATGAGAATATTAAAATGAGCCGTGGTGTCATTTTTTAATTGATCAATTTTAATTTTACCAGCAGCCAATTGAGCCAAAACTCGATCTTGAACGGCTTCTTTTTGCATTGGTGAAAGTGAGCGGTAATATGCCGTAGCAGCAGCAATTCCTGCTGTTAATGTTCCTAATAAAATACCTTTAGTTACGTTTTTCATTTTTTATCACCCTTTGTCCCTTTTTGCTTATTTTTATTTTTTAAGTTAAAAAGCATACTAGCAGTTGTTACCGCAGTTCCTAAATTTGACCCCAGTCCACTCTTTTTCTTGCCTGCTTTTTCTTTGATTTTTTGCGCAGATGCATTTAACTCAGAGACACTGGTCCCTAAATCACCTGCCGCTTGGAAAACTGGATCCAATGTTATCATTTTACCATTAACATCTTTTAAGAGATCATTAGTATTTATTAATAAGTCGTCGGCATCGTGTGCAATTAATTTCACATCTTGCGTTACGGAATTTAAGGTAGCACTTAATTGGACTAAAAAGTAGCCAATAAACAAGACCAATGCTAAGATCGCGATAGCAATAATTAAAAATGAAATATCTCCTGGTGTCATAATCATATCCTCGTTTTTGTAGATTTTATTCTATAACTTTAATTATACACGGTAAATGAATTATTTACTCATAATTATAATAGTTATCTTTAACCTTAATGACGTAAATAACCTTTGCACTAATTTCAATCAGGGATAATTAGATTAGCTTTTAATTCTCTCATATTAAAAAATTAATACATATTTACTTTAGTTAGTTTTTAAGTTAATCGCCCTGATCCCTTGCATTCTACATTTTACGCTCAACTAATTGATCGTTAAATCAAAAAATTGATTAAAGGTCTCTTAAAGAGGAACTTTAATCAATTTTATTTATATTTTAAGATTGTCCCTGACGTGCATACCACTGTTCTTTGGTTAGCAAAACTGGGCGCCTTTTCCCACCAGTCGCACTCCCAATAACACCTTGCGCTTCCATATCATCGACTAGTCGAGCTGCCCGATTATAGCCCATTCTGAAGTGCCGTTGCATCATTGAAGCTGAAATTTCACCTTCAATTGCTGCAAAGTCTAACGCTTCATCCCACATATCATCTAACATGCTTTGATCATTTGAGGGATCGGCACCGCCTCCATCGACAGCCTTCAAATCAGCATCGGTCACTTCCATGTTTTCATCATATTGCGCATTACTTTGTTTCTTAATAAAGTCGGTCAAAGTTTCAACATCATCATCCGACATAAAGGCGCCTTGAACACGTTCAGCGCTATTTGCACCAATCGGCTTAAATAACATATCACCACGACCAAGTAATTTTTCTGCCCCGTTACCATCTAAAATCGTTCGTGAATCGGTCCCTGATCCAACCGCAAACGCCATTCTTGATGGAACGTTTGCCTTAATCAAACCAGTAATCACATCCACTGAAGGTCGTTGAGTGGCAACAATCAAATGAATTCCAGCAGCACGTCCCAACTGCGCAATTCGAACAATCGCTGGTTCTACTTCACCAGCAACGGTGATCATCAAATCAGCCAACTCATCAATAATTACCACTAAATATGGCATACTTAATAATTGGCTTTGCCCCTGCGCGTTGTGTTCGTCTACCGCTTTATTGTACCCATCAAGATTCCTAACGCCCATCTCAGCTAGCTTGTCGAATCGCTTATCCATTTCTGCTACGACCTTCTTCAAGGCTGCCGCAGCTTTTCGGGGTTCGGAAACCACTGGAGTAATTAAGTGCGGAATATCATTATAGATACTTAACTCTACCTTCTTGGGATCTACCAACATCAAGCGTAACTCTGAAGGCTTCGCTTGTAGTAAGATTGCCGCCAAAATTGTATTGATAGCAACCGATTTACCTGATCCTGTTGATCCGGCAATTAATAAGTGTGGCATCTTAGTCAAATCCATTTTAACAATCTCACCAGTCACGCTCTTTCCAATCGGTACCTCCAAAATCTTATTTCGATTAACACCAACCTGTTCAAACATGTTCCGGAATCCAACCATAGCTTGCTTTTCGTTCGCCACTTCGATTCCCACCAATGATTTACCTGGAATCGGTGCCTCAATCCGAAGACTTTTCGCTGCTAAAGCCATAGCCAAGTCATCCGCTAGATTGGTAATTTTAGAAACTTTCACTCCCACTGCAGGCTTAATTTCATATTGCGTAATAGTTGGTCCCAAGACCACCTTTTCCACCGTTGCCTTTATGTTAAAACTCTCAAGGGTTTGTTGCAACACTCTAGATTTTTCTGCTAACTGACTCTTTTCACTACTTTGATCAGTTGACCCCGCTTTCGTTAAAAGGCTCACTGCTGGTAATTCGTATGGTTTGGAACTGATTTGCTGATTAAAGCCGTTCAAATCAATTCCAACCTCAGGAGTTGAATGGTACTCTTCAGCCACTGTCTGGTGCTGAGACGCTTGATAATTGGCTGCTGAACGGATTAAATCCACATGACTATCCGCAGCAGCAGTATCAATATGATTTTTATCACCACTCTGTGGTTGATTTGCGATTAATTCAGCAGCCAAGTCCGTCCCTGTTTTAAACTCACTGTCTGGCGCCTTTGGTAAATCGTTTGCATCTTCTTCCCAATCACGAATCGCTGCCTTTGTTTCCATAGATGCCTTAATTTGTTCGGTACTAAACGAAGCATCATCCGTACTGATATGTGGTGGCTCTGTTGACGGACTAACTATTCCTGTTGATTGCATCAAATCATGAGTTTCATTATCAAGTGTATGTTCGGGTTCATCGACAGTAACACCTGTTGCACTTAGCATGGTTGAGTTTAAAATCTCGCCTGTTTCTGGATCAATTTGATGCTCAACTGAATTAAATCCAGGTGCCTTGACCGTTTGCATCACAGCTGGTTCGCCACTAGGCGCAATAATTTCTGGCATCACAAATTCGGCTTCAGACTTCACCTGGGACTGCGGTGTAGCTTGTTGTTCAAAATCCATTGCAAACGGATTTCCTTGTACCGCTTGCTTAGGTTGATTTTGAAATGGAGTTTCCACCGCATTTTTAGTCGTAGGACTTTGACTATTTTTCACTTCAAAATCGGATTCAAAAACTTCTGAAGCAATATTGCTGCGCCTTTCTTTATACGCTTCATTGATGGCAGTCATTTTTTTAGCACTAATCTCGACCGCCGTTCGAGTTGAATCACTAACTTTATTTGCTGTATATTCAGTAGCAGAAAAGAATCCAGTCATTAAAGTTTTAATCGGTAGTTTAAACAGTACAACTGCACCACTCCCCACCAAAACCAACGCAATGATCCATGACCCCCAGTTAGAAAGTGCTGGATAAGTTAGAGATAAAATTGCGGCACCCAAACTACCGCCCCCAACAGGAGTTCGCACCAAATTGTTATTTATATCCTGCTCAATTAATTTTGCCACTCTTTGTAAAAATTGTTGATGTTGATTCAAATGATTAAATAATTGAATCGACCCCATCAATGTGATCCCCATATACAAAAGACCAATTCCTACTAAATGATGTCGTTTAATGGCCGGCATCTTACCGTAGACGGCTAGCCCACCTAATATCACTAAGGTTAAAATCAAAAATAATTGATATGAATCTCCAACGACCCACCGCGTAATATTAGCTAAAAAAGCACCGACAATCCCAAATTTACCAATTGCCGTAATGACGGCTAAAATTCCAACGATTCCAATAATATGATATGTATACTTGGTCGTTTCGGCTTGTTTCTTTCGACTAGTTTTCCGCTTCTTCTTAGCGGTATTTTTTGTGGTTTTGCGTTGACTTGCCATAATTCCTCCTCATCATTTTTTTATTTATCATTTTCAAATTTTACAATCAACCAAAAGTATAGCATATCTTTGCCTGATGCCATTTCAATTCGTTTAAATCTTATTATGGTCTTTAACATTTGTACTGACTGTCATCCCCTAGCTAGACAAAAAAGAGCCCCAAATAACGATTGGCGCTCTCTTGGAAAAATTGACCCATTCACATCTTAATCTTGATGTTTTGGTCGATCTTCAGTATGTAATTGACGAATTAAATCATCAATTTTATTACCATAAAGTACAGAGTCATCTTTCTTAAAGAATAATTCTGGTGTTTTATAGATGTTTAATGTGGATCCAACTTCTTTTCGAATTAAGCCAGTTGCTGCAGCCAAGCCATCCGCCGCTTTTTGATTCACAGATGCCAACTCCGACAAGACACTATAATAGATCGTTGCTTGTTGTAAGTCGCCCGTTACTTCCACTCCTGTAATAGTCACATCTTGGACGCGTGGATCACGAATTCGTTTTAATAAAATTTCATTTACTGAACGTTGAATCTCTTGTTCTAGACGACCAACGCGGAAATTTTGTTGTGCCATTGAAACCTCCTGTTCATTAACGCTTATCACCCATTTATAAGATCAAGAATAATCTTACTTTGGCTTAACCTCAACCATGTGGTAAACCTCAATTTCATCACCGACTTTTTCATCGTTATAATTTTCAATCGTCATTCCAAAGTCAGTTCCGTTCTTTACTTCCTTCACATCATCTTTACCGCGACGAAGTGAACCAATTTTACCATCAAACACGACGATTCCATCGCGGATCAAACGTACGCTTGAATCGCGAGTAACCTTTCCACTCATCATCATTGAACCGGCAATCGTCCCAACCTTTGAAACTCGGAATAATTCAAGAATTTGCGCTGTTCCGATAACTTGTTCTTCAAAGACAGGCTCTAATTGGCCCTTCATGGCCGCTTCGATTTCATCAATGGCGTTATAGATCACTGAATGTAAACGAATATCAACTGAATCTGATTCAGCTTGCATCTTAGCTTGTGGTGTTGGTCGTACATTAAATCCAACAATGATTGCTCCCGATGCTTCAGCCAAAGTAATATCAGATTCATTGATGGCTCCAACAGCGGTATGAATAATGTCAACCTTAACACCCTCGACATCAATCTTCTTCAAAGAACCAGCCAAAGCTTCTACTGATCCTTGAACGTCTGCCTTAATAATTACTGGAACTGATTTCATTTCGTTTTCAGCCATTTTATCAAACAGATCGGCCACTGAAACAACATTATTTCGCTTACGATCTAATAACAAAGCTCGCTTAGCACGTTCTTCACCAGCTGCACGTGCAGTTTTTTCGTCCTCAAATACTACGAAGCGATCTCCTGCAGAAGGCACATCATTTAGTCCCGTAATTTCAACTGGTGTTGACGGCGTGGCTTCTTTAATGCGACGTCCCCGATCATTGGTCATAGTTCGAACTTTACCGAAAGTATTTCCAACTACAATCGGATCACCAACGTGCATCGTTCCTTGTTGAACTAAGACAGTTGCAATAGCCCCACGGCCCTTATCCAATCGTGCTTCAATCACTGATCCAGCAGCACGTTGATTTGGATTAGCATGCAAATCCAAAACATCTGACTGAAGTAAAATCATTTCCAATAATTCATCAATATTTTGCCCAAACTTAGCTGAGATATTAACAAAAATCGTATCTCCACCATATTCTTCTGGGATTAATTCATATTGCATCAATTGATTGATAACATTTTCAGGATTAGCTCCTGGCTTGTCAATTTTATTGACCGCAACGATAATTGGCGCATTCGCTGCTTTCGCATGATTAATCGCCTCAATTGTTTGGGGCATCACACCATCATCGGCCGCGACCACTAGAATGGTAATATCAGTGATATCCGCTCCACGTGCTCGCATGGCTGTAAAGGCAGCGTGACCTGGTGTATCCAGGAATGTAATCACGCGTCCGTTTAATTTAACTTGGTAAGCACCAATATGTTGAGTGATTCCACCCGCTTCACCCTCAGTAATATGAGAATTACGCAGATAATCTAGCAATGTTGTTTTCCCGTGATCGACGTGTCCCATAATAGTTACCACTGGGGCTCGTGGCTCTAAGTCTTCAGTATTATCTTCATCAGTCTCAAAGAATTTGTCTAAGTCAGTGATATCGACTTCAACTTTTGGTTCAGCATTAATTCCATAATCAGCCGCCAAAATTTCAATCGTATCAGCATCCAATGATTGATTTTGGTTAACCATTACTCCGAGCATAAACAACTTTTTGATGATTTCGGTTGCATCACGATGAATTAACTTGGCAATGTCTTGAACGTTCATCCCAACTGAATAAACCAATGTTTCTGGTAATGGTTGATCCTTTCGAACAGTTGGTGCCGGACGATTCGCAGTGTTATTATTACGGTTCCGGTTATTACGCTTCCCCCGGCGATTTCCGTTATTATTTCCCCGACGGTCGTTCCAACCACCATTATTATTGCGATTGTTCTGATTTCCTTGACTCTTTTGAGCAACTACAACCTTCTTGACCGCTGGTTTAGCGGCTTTTGTTGGTTGGCTTTTATTTTCTTGTGTTTTAGGTTTTTGATTCTCAGCTGACTTTTTTTCCACCGGTTGAACCTCTTTTTTATGATTAGCTGCTTTGGCTGGTTGGTTTGTCTCTTTTTTAGCCGGCTGCTTCTTTTGACGTAAAGTTGCCTCCTGCTGTGCATCAACAGTTGACATATGCGATTTAACTTCAAATCCTGCAGACTGGGCTGCAGCGACTAATTCCTTTGATGGAACATTCAATTCTTTTGCTAATTCAAAAATTCGCTTGGTCATTGAGTTTCCTCCTCTTGTTTTAGATATTCTTTCATTTTCTTAGCAAAGCCTCGATCTGCAACTGCAACCAATGAACGTGCCATCCCAGTCGCATCTGCAATTTCTTGTCGAGTTAACGTTGTTGAAAAAGCAACATTATAGCTCTGTGTTTTATTTGTAAATTTCTTTTTGGTACTGTTACCACCATCTTGGGCAAAAAATACAAGTTGTACTTTCCCGTTGCGAACAGCTTTTAAAACCATATCTTCGCCGGTCACTAATTTACCAGCACGACGGGCCAAACCTAAAAGATTTAATAATTTTTGTTTATTGTCCATTACCAAATAATTCCCGTCGTCCTTGTTGATGGTCGACATATGCAATTAATTCATCATAGAATTCATCATTTAAAGTTGTGCTAAATGCCCGATCAAAAGTATGTTGTTTCTTTGCTTTTTTGGCAATTTCAACGTCAATTTTTAGATAGGCACCCCGTCCATTGGCACGGTTGGTCTCATCGAGCTTGACCGTTCCTTCTGGTGTTTTAACGATCCGTATTAAATCTTGTTTTGGGACCATCTCACCCGTAACAAGATCTTTACGCATTGGAATTTTACGTTCTTTCATCGTTAACCTCCAACCTCTAATTTAGGTCCAGTTCTTCAAACGCTTGTGCGGCTTCATTCACGGCTGACTTGGGGGTAGCTGCTGATCCAGCTTTTTCTTCCATTTCAGCATATACTACTTCCCGTTGGGCCTCTGGCTTAATATCGATTGAGAAGTTCGTTAATTTTGCTGCCAGACGCGCATTTTGGCCCCGCTTTCCAATGAAGAGTGAAAGTTGGTCATCAGGTACTAGGACGGTCACTCCACGTTCATTCGTTGGGTCAAAAATAACTTCCAAAACTTCCGCCTTATCAGTTGTGCGTAAAGCATTCACAATAAATTCAGTTGGATCTTCTGACCACTGAATAATATCCAGATTTTCTCCCGACAATTCAGAAATAACCGTTTGAACACGTGCTCCACGTTGTCCGATCATGGTTCCTACCGCATCCAAGTTTTCATTATATGAAATAACTGCTACCTTTGATCGGTCGCCTGCTTCACGAGCAATCGACTTAATTTCCACCGTTCCATCTTGCACTTCGGGCACTTCAGCTTCAAACAGACGTTTGACTAGATTAGGAGCTGTCCGTGAAACGAATATTTGCGGCCCCCGCTTTGATTCTTGCTCAACTTCGGTCAACAAAACCTTAATGCGATCACCATTTCGATAACTTTCGTTTGGCATTTGATCTTGCGTCTTCATGGCCGCCTCTTTACCACCAGGCAATGTTACATATAGATAACGATTGTCTTGGTAAGCCACTTCACCCGTGATGACATCATCTAAGTCATCCTTATATTCATTGTAAACCTTCATTCGTTCTGCTTCACGAACTTTTTGAATAATAATTTGCTTTGCTTTTCCAGCTGCCAATCGTCCAAAATCACCCGGGGTCACTTCAAATTTAATTTCATCCCCGATTTCATAATCTTTATGTAATTTATGTGCATCTTCAAGGGTAATTTGTAAATTATGATTTTCTAATTCATCTTCAGAAACTACCGTCTTAATTTGATAAACTTTAATGTTTCCCTTTTTACGATCAAAATTAACTTCTACGTTAGTTGCGTCATCGTAATTTTCTTCATAAGCTTTTGCAAGCGCAACTTCAATGGCTTCAATTAAAACTTCTGCTTGAATTCCGCGTTCCGTCTCTAAAGCATCTAATGCTGCAACAATTTCTTTACTCATTTTTTCATCTCCACTTATTAATCTGTACTGACTTGACGTGCTTTTGCAATCGCATTTCTTGGAACAACAAATGTTTGATCTTCGTTTTCAATCACTAATTGGTCTGAATCAAAATCAACTAACTCACCCTTAAAGACTTTTTCACCATCAATTTTTTGATAGGTACTAACCTGGACTAGTTTATTTAATGCCCAGTTGAAATCTTCATCCGTGTTTAAACTTCGATCTTGAACTAACGCTAATTTAGAACCTTGAATTTCTGACCAAGCAACTGGAGTCAAAACATTTTTATTTTTAATCGTTTGCCGAATGATCACGCCATTTTCTTTTAGCTCAATTAATTCGCCAGCCAGATCATTCGTATTAGCTTTAGTATCTTTTAAAGTAATCACAATCTTTTGATGTAAAGCCCATTCATAATCGCGCATTTGGCTCAATGGACGTTCAGCCCCAGGTGATGAAACATCAAGCATATATGCCGCAGGGAAAGGATCTGGTTGAATTGTATCAATTAACTCACCAATGATCTCTGTTAAATGGACCAAGTCATCCATCGTAATCGCACCACTTTTACGGTCCACTAAAGTTCTTAAGACCATATCCCCATCCATTTGCTCATACTCAATCGCCCAAAGCATGTAGCCTTGTTCGTCAAGAACTGGTTCAATTACGTCACGAACTTTTTCAATAATTTCAGTCATAGGACTCCTCCTTTATTCATTAATCAGAATTCAAAGCATGATATTTTCCAAAAAAATGAGCGGTCTAGAAAAGATTTCCAGACCACTCGATTAAGAGCTTTTATTTACATCTACCATCATAGCATTTTAAAAGAGCCTTGACAAGTTTTGACCCTATGCGAAAAAATCAATTAAAACTTGAGCTGATTGTTTTCCTGCAGCAACTACAAACTCATCATATGACATTCCGGCCTCGCCATTCGCATTATCTGAAATAGCGCGCACCACTGCAAACGGCACTTTAAATTGAGTTGCCACTTGAGCAATGGCCGCCCCTTCCATTTCACCGGATTGAACCGATGGAAAATGAATCTTAATCAACTGCTTTTGCTCCGCAGAGTTAATAAAAGTATCTCCTGAGACAATTAAACCTTGCTTAACTTGTGCATTCTTATTCTGATATGAAGCGATTAACCCTTGAACTAAATCTTGATCTGCTATAAACCGAGCTGGTTGTTGCGGCACTTGACCGTATTCATATCCAAAAACTTGCGCATCAGCATCAAAGTAAGCTAATTCATCTGCAACAATCACATCTCCAATTTTGAGTCCATCACCTAATGCACCCGCTGAACCCGAATTGATAACACGGTCGATATCAAAATGAGATAGCAATAGTGTTGCCGTAAGTGCTGCTGCCACCTTACCAATTCCGCCATTAACTACCACAACTGCATTCGAACCAATCGTGCCCTCATGAAAATTTACACCGTGAACCTTTTGAATGGTTTCATTTTTCATAGATGCTAATAACCCATCCATTTCCGTTTGTTCGGCATTTATAATTCCGTATCGCATTTGTGTCTCCTTCTGACTTAGATAGTATTTCTTAATTAATATGAATCAATATTTCTGAACTATGCTATAAAAGAAATAAAATTAACCAAGTGACAATAGAACCTAATATCAACCAAAAAATGGTCCAATTTAATCGATACTTCAACCGATCCGTTTTACCAGCTGGTGTTAATTTTCGGGTTTGTGGATTAATTTCAAATTTACCTTTATGGGTTAACCGATTTTCAGCCCGGGTTAACGGTTTTTTTAAATCATCCCCAGAATACCTTTTTAATTGCTCGAATACACTTTCAGAATCCTCTAGTTCATCATTACCGCTATTCCGATTAAAAATGTTTTTCCAGATTTTTTTCATCTTATTTTTGCCGCCTTCAATCTTAATCCTTGCCAATATAGAAAAGCGAGACTAGTTTTGACATCATTTAATTGACCAGTTTGAAACATTTGCTTCATCGTTTTGAAATCGACCCACTCTAAACTCAATTGTTCGTCTTGGTCTTGTGGCAACGCATTTTGAACAACTGATAAATCTTGTGCATGATAAATATATATTTCTTCATCTGCAAAGCCAATTGACGAATAAAATTTCGTCACAAGTTCTAAGGTACCTGCGGCTAAACGAGTCTCTTCGTTTAATTCGCGAACTGCCGCCTGTACTGGATTAGAATCACGTTCATCCATTTTACCTGCCGGAATTTCAATTGTCATTGCCCTGATAGCTGCTCGCCATTGATGCACTACTAACATTTGGTCATCTTGATTGATCACAATGATCGCTACTGCGGGTGCATGGTGCACAATTTCTCGATAGGCCGTTGTACTATCTGGTAATTGAACTTTTTCCTTTACAACATCAATAATTTGACCCGTATAGATTACTTCTTCTTGCAAAACCCGTTCTTGATAATCTGTTATTTTTAAATTTTGATTCATTCTGTTTCTAGATCCCGACTAACTAAGGCTGCTTGTGGCCCTCTTACCCCATTAATAACAACTAATTTAACATTTTCACCAATCGTCAAATTCCGATTGCGATCTTCAATTCCTGAAAAATGTACGAAAACATCATCTTCATTGGGAATTTCGATATACCCATATCCATCTTTTTCATTCCAACTTTTAACTGTTCCACTAATTTTTTCCATTTTGTTTAATGCCCCCAGCTCATAATAATAAATATAATCAACGTCATAGTTGTTGCGAATTCTATAACTCGCCACCAAATTTTGATAAAACGTTTGACTGTATAGCGTTGTTCCCAAAAGCCCTGATACAATGCCAGTGCAATTCCCCATAAAATTAAGATCAAAAATCCATATGGAGTGAACGCTAACTGCCATCTTTGAAACGATATAGCTCCAATTTCCCACCAAAGCAGGGGAACTACAATACTGAGAGGCTTGATATGTCTTGGAATCATTTTTAATAGCGGTAGTGATCGACCAAAATTCAAGAAGATCCAAAAAATTAAGATCGCACCCAAACCGAGCTTCCAATCAATTATTGAAAACATATCAATTCTCCTTTCATTAATTTTTTCATTATAGCATGTAATCCTACTCAAATTAAAAAACGTTTGTTACAATGTATGTCAGGTAAATGATTAGAAAGAGAGAAACCATGGCTAAAAAAAAGAAATCACGTATGGCAAAAACGTTACAAATTTTTGTCTATCTCATGTTATTTCTAGCACTAACAAGTGCTTTCATCACCGTTTTTTACATTATTTAATGCTTAAAACAAACCCAATGCGTTCTACTAAAAGAATTCATTGGGCTTTTTTGTCATCATTTTTATTTCGTATTCATTTCTTCATCATCCAACCAGATTCCCGAAACATCAAATTGAGTTTGTAATTTATCCCAATCTTCACCTATGGTAACCACTTTACCTGCATGACCATTTAAGTCTGTATTAGAATACAAGGTCAAAGTCCAATTTTCTCGAATCCCCCATTGCGTATATAAACGTGGAAGATGTTTAGGTTCTAAATTTCGCGCCAAAACTTTATACTTCGTATTTCGGTCAACTGGCATTAGTGCCTGCCCTGAAATAACTCGAAGCATTTGAAGGGCAATATTAGGATTTTCACCCACTTCAGACAATGATTGAGCAGGATAGATTCCAGTAATAATATCTTGCACATAAAGATTATTTTCTGCTGTGACCAAAAAATTCACCGTCAAGGCGCCCACATATTGAATTGCTTGCAAAATTTCATCTGCAGTTTCGTATAAAGCTTGTTCCAGTTCTGCTTCTAGTCGGATCCCTGCAGCAGTTTGCTGTCCCCCCTGCTGCATTGTGGTTTCCAGCAGCGGATAACTTACATGATGCCCGTCCTGATCAATCACCAATGGTAAACTAACTTGCTTGGCATCCGCAACCCAAGTTTCCACTATTAACTGGCCACCATCGATTAATGGCGCAACGAGACCTAAGTCCCATGACCCCATTAAAATAATTGCTTGGCTGTTTTGACCTGTTTTAAAAATTGATTTAACTTGGACTGGGTAGCTTAATGAACTAGCCACTAAAGCTACTTCATCTAATGTACTAGCAAGTTGATAGGGCAAAATATTAATCGCATTTTCTTCAAATAGTCCACGCAACAAAGTAGCATCACTAGTTAGTTCCAATAATGTTGTTCCTTGAAGCATCTCAATTTTACTTAATCGATCCATTATTTCAAACGATAACCAATTTTGATTATAAATAATGACAGTTGATAGTCCCACAAAATCATCCCATTGCGCAGCTTGCATAAACCAATAATCTGCTTCCGTACGATAATTCTCATATTTATTTTCTGTAAACAAAGCAATATTGAAACCCATTTTATGAGCTTCACGTATTAGGGGAGCGTTCTTGGTATTATCACCCAAAATTCCAATTGTACTTCCTGGTAAAATTTGCATTATCACTACTCCTTAATGATCATATTGAGTTAAATTATACATATTAATAATCTCAATCAATTTTTTCGCATAATTGGGGTCAGTCGCATATCCTCCATCTACTAACGCTTGGGCTGCCTCTTCAACATTTTCTCCTGAGACCACTCTAGCATATCGATTCGGATTATCAGTCGTCCCTCTTAACAAAAGGTCAGCATGATCCTCCATTGATGCCTGCCATGAACTATAAACGCGAAAAGGAGCCTTGACTTTGACCCATTTATTATCTTCATATTCACTCGTTGACAAAGAAATACTTTGCATGCCTGCGGAAGCTTTGACCCCAAAGAAATTATTATATTTATATGCTAATGTTGACTGCCCCCAATCAGATTCTAATCCTGCCTGAGCAATACTGATTGAAGCTCGAATCCCCGTTTGAGTTTGGATATCTTGCGCTTCGGGGGCAATTCTTTGAATAAACTGCTTCTTCGTTAATTGATTCATGGGTAGTTTACTAACATCAACATTTTGACGCGGTTGATAATGTAGTAGGTCTGATGCTCGGCTAACCACAATTAGTAACAGACATAAAGCGATTAAAACACGGCCAACCTGTAAATGACCTTTTTTTACAAATATTTTCCCAAATTTAAATTTCTGTATACTTTTTAACCATTTTTTCTTTTTTCTTGCCATTTACATCCCTACCTAAATCCTTCAATTTTTATGAATAAAATTTTTGAAGGCTATTGGTTATATAATACCAAATTTAAGTTAAGAGCACCTTAATCAAAATAATCAATATGATGTTCAGCCAAAAATGGTTTAATATCATCCATCATCACTGCGTCCCCTAATTGTTCAGCTCCTGTATAAGCACGAATATATGCTTTACACGATTCTTTTTTCTCATTCTGTAATTTCTTTAAATATCCTTCAACTAAATTTAAACGTACTAATTCAGCAGTTAACGTGACTTTAGAGGCATGATCACGGGCTTGTCTTAAAAACTTTTCAGCCATGACGAGCGATTTTTGCTCTAATTCTAATTGGGCACTCTGACGGTAAATACCCACAATTAAATTATTATCTAATACGCTGTGCTTAATTCCTTGAAAATTACGTAATTTTTTTAATACAATTGCATTAGAGTAACGTGCTTTATCACAATCCTTAAGCTTCAACCATACCTCTGTTGTGACCATTTCAATTTCCAAAATCAAGTTGCGTTGTAAAGGCGTAACCGCAACACTCGCATTTTGTAAATCATTTAAAGCACCAAAAAAATTACGTGCACTTAGCTCTAACTGAGCATGTAACGTATGAAACAACGGTTTCGCTTCATCGGGTAGATGTTTAATATTACACTGTCTTTTTAAGAGCTACCGCGCCGTTCCATAATTGCCAACGTTGATCGCATTTCGCACAGCATTTAAATTTAAATAATTGGGTTCTTCTAATGATACAATTTGATCTAAGTCAATTTGCAGACGGTGACAGATTTCTTGAAGGATCACCATACTAGTTACATGGCTCTCACTTTCCATTCTAGAAATCAACGATTGGTGACATATTCCATCCGCTAATGACCTCTGACTTAATCCCATTGATTCTCTTTGATGTTTGAGTATCTCACCCTTAATAATCATCGCAATCCCCACTCTCCTTTAAGATAGTTTCAAGTATATTGGGGAAATGCCTACAAAACAACCCTTTAATTAATTATTTCGATTACCAAATTATATCGACATAAAAATATTCATATTAATTCATATCACTATTATTAATAATTTGAATGGGTTGCTTATCATCTGTAGTCATTAAAAGTTTTATATATATTATTTCATGATTTTAATCATCAAATAAATTTTAATATAATAAATAATTACTATTAAATCCAAATCTTTTATTTATATTTTTTCATCAAGCTGGAATGAAGATCAAACAGCTACAATATCAACTTGGCCATGATGATGTTCAAACAACCTTGGCAATTTATAACGTTGTTACAAGGGAGATGAAAGCTACTACTGCTGATATTTTTACCAGTCTAGTAAATTTCTAAAAAGTCCCACTTAAGTACCCTTTTATTCGAACTTCGGCGAATGATTTTGAACTCCCACGAACACATGTATAAAAACAAACCCCATCATATCAACGATCATCGCGATATAACGGGGTTTTAATTAATTCATTTTTCATATAACGGAGACAGAGGGATTCGAACCCTCGCGCCAGTTTCCCGACCTACACCCTTAGCAGGGGCGCCTCTTCAGCCTCTTGAGTATGTCCCCATAAGTTTAAGAAAAATCCTAAACAAATGGGCCTGACAGGACTCGAACCTGTGACCTCTGCGTTATCAACACAGCGCTCTAACCAGCTGAGCTACAGGCCCATAGAGCGGACGACGGGAATCGAACCCGCATTCCCAGCTTGGAAGGCTGGAGCACTAGCCATTGTACTACATCCGCTTAATTAAGTTTGTAAATAACACCTTCACATTAAAATAATAATATGAAAAGCGGACGACGGGAATCGAACCCGCATTCCCAGCTTGGAAGGCTGGAGCACTAGCCATTGTACTACATCCGCTTAATTAAATTTTAAAATGGCATAAAGCCAATGGCGCGGGAGGGAATCGAACCCCGACACTACGAGCTTCAATCGTATGCTCTACCAACTGAGCTACCGAGCCATTATAACGGTCACAACGGGGTTCGAACCCGTGATCTCCTGCGTGACAGGCAGGCGTCCTAGCCAACTAGACCATGCGACCAATTGCGGGTGTAGGATTTGAACCTACGACCTTCGGGTTATGGGCCCGACGAGCTACCAGACTGCTCCAACCCGCGATAATAATATTAAATGAAACAAGGAGATGGTGGGATTCGAACCCACGCGCCGGTTTCCCGACCTGACGGTTTTCAAGACCGTTCCCTTCAGCCAGACTTGGGTACATCTCCAGAAATTAATTAACAAAAATCCATTAATGGACCTTGTCGGACTCGAACCGACGACCGGACGGTTATGAGCCGTCTGCTCTAACCAACTGAGCTAAAGGTCCTTGGTTAAGTCAAATCGCGGCGGGGGGAATCGAACCCTCGACCTCCCGGGTATGAACCGGACACTCTAGCCAGCTGAGCTACACCGCGAAATATAATAATTTTAAATCATTATAGAATCGGGACGACAGGATTCGAACCTGCGACCCCCTGGTCCCAAACCAGGTGCTCTACCAAGCTGAGCTACGTCCCGATATTAATTATAAATAGTCATAAAATGACTAATGCACCTAGCAGGAGTCGAACCTGCAACCTTCTGATTCGTAGTCAGACACTCTATCCAATTGCGCTATAGGTGCGTTAATATATGTTAAATGCTGGATGCCGGAATCGAACCGGCACGATGTTTCCATCGGGGGATTTTAAGTCCCCTGCGTCTACCTATTCCGCCAATCCAGCAATGCCGACTAAAGGGTTCGAACCTTCGACCTCCGCTTTACAAGAGCGATGCTCTACCAACTGAGCTAAGTCGGCAACTGCTTATTGCCTTTTTATGATGCCTTACGGCAATGGATCGTCAGGGGTTCGAACCCTGGACAAATGGATTAAAAGTCCACTGCTCTACCAACTGAGCTAACGATCCAGATGGACGTTACAGGGATCGAACCTGTGACCCCCTGCTTGTAAGGCAGGTGCTCTCCCAGCTGAGCTAAACGTCCATGATTGCGTCGCGACTTCCTATCCTCGCAGGAGGCGATCCTCCAACTACTTTTGGCGTTACTGAGCTTAACTTCTGTGTTCGGGATGGGAACAGGTGTGACCTCAGTGCTATCGTTACGACACGCTTACGAGAATTAATTTTCTCAAAACTGAACCATATTGTCAAGTACTTTTTAAAAAATATAAATGAACCACCACGTCGTATTCAACTTGGTTAAGTCCTCGAACCATTAGTACTAGTCCGCTCCATACCTCACGGTACTTCCACTTCTAGCCTATCTACCTCATCATCTATAAGGGGTCTTACTTCTTTCGAATGGGAAATCTCATCTCGAGGCGAGTTTCACACTTAGATGCTTTCAGCGTTTATCTCATCCGTACATAGCTACTCAGCGATGCTCCTGGCGGAACAACTGATACACCAGTGGTACGTCCACCCCGGTCCTCTCGTACTAAGGGCAGCTCCTCTCAAATTTCCTACGCCCGCGACGGATAGGGACCGAACTGTCTCACGACGTTCTGAACCCAGCTCGCGTACCGCTTTAATGGGCGAACAGCCCAACCCTTGGGACCGACTACAGCCCCAGGATGCGATGAGCCGACATCGAGGTGCCAAACCTCCCCGTCGATGTGGACTCTTGGGGGAGATAAGCCTGTTATCCCCAGGGTAGCTTTTATCCGTTGAGCGATGGCCCTTCCATGCGGAACCACCGGATCACTAAGTCCTACTTTCGTACCTGCTCGACCTGTTAGTCTCGCAGTCAAGCTCGCTTTTGCCTTTACACTCTACGAATGATTTCCAACCATTCTGAGCGAACCTTTGAGCGCCTCCGTTACCTTTTAGGAGGCGACCGCCCCAGTCAAACTGCCTGCCAGACACTGTCTTCCACCACGATTAGTGGTGTGAGTTAGAGTGATCATACAACGAGGGTAGTATCCCACTATTGCCTCCATCGAAACTAGCGTTCCGATTTCTACGGCTCCTACCTATTCTGTACAAGCTGCACAAGCACTCAATATCAAGCTACAGTAAAGCTCCATGGGGTCTTTCCGTCCTGTCGCGGGTAACCCGCATCTTCACGGGTATTTAAATTTCACCGAGTCTCTCGTTGAGACAGTGCCCAGATCGTTACGCCTTTCGTGCGGGTCGGAACTTACCCGACAAGGAATTTCGCTACCTTAGGACCGTTATAGTTACGGCCGCCGTTTACTGGGGCTTCAATTCGCACCTTCGCTATTGCTAAGCACTCCTTTTAACCTTCCAGCACCGGGCAGGCGTCAGCCCCTATACGTCATCTTTCGATTTTGCAGAAACCTGTGTTTTTGATAAACAGTCGCCTGGGCCTATTCACTGCGGCTCAGCTTGCGCTGAGCACCCCTTCTCCCGAAGTTACGGGGTCATTTTGCCGAGTTCCTTAACGAGAGTTCACTCGCACACCTTAGGATTCTCTCCTCGACTACCTGTGTCGGTTTGCGGTACGGGCAGGTAAACACTAACTAGAAGCTTTTCTCGGCAGCGTGACATCATGGACTTCTCTACTTTATTTCGATCCTCATCATCACTTGTTCTTATAGGGATAAGCATTTAACTACTCCCAAAACTTGTGATTTAACCCAGCACTTCCAGTCGCTGGGATCCATTAGCCTTCTGCGTCCCTCCATCGTTCAAACATGTTCACCTGGTACTGGAATCTCAACCAGTTATCCATCGACTACGCCTTTCGGCCTCGCCTTAGGTCCCGACTAACCCTGGGAGGACGAGCCTTCCCCAGGAAACCTTAGTCATTCGGTGGACAGGATTCTCACCTGTCTTTCGCTACTCATACCGGCATTCTCACTTCTATGCGCTCCACCAGTCCTCACGGTCTGACTTCATTGCCCATAGAACGCTCTCCTATCGCGCCACTTACGTGGCACCCGTAGTTTCGGTGGTGTGTTTAGCCCCGGTACATTTTCGGCGCAGAATCACTCGACTAGTGAGCTATTACGCACTCTTTAAATGGTGGCTGCTTCTGAGCCAACATCCTAGTTGTCTATGCAACTCCACATCCTTTTCCACTTAACACACACTTAGGGACCTTAACTGACGATCTGGGCTGTTCCCCTTTCGACAATGGATCTTATCACTCACTGTCTGACTCCCGGACATACGTAATTGGCATTCGGAGTTTATCTTAATTTGGTAACCCGAGATGGGCCCCGCACCAAAACAGTGCTCTACCTCCAATACGCTACATTCCGAGGCTAGCCCTAAAGCTATTTCGGAGAGAACCAGCTATCTCCAAGTTCGATTGGAATTTCACCGCTACCCACACCTCATCCTAGCATTTTTCAACATGCACAGGTTCGGGCCTCCAGTGCGTCTTACCACACCTTCACCCTGGACATGGGTAGGTCACCTGGTTTCGGGTTTACAACTACATACTATGGCGCCCATTTCAGACTCGCTTTCGCTACGGCTCCGGTCTTTCCACCTTAACCTTGCATGTAATCATAACTCGCCGGTTCATTCTACAAAAGGCACGCCATCACCCATTAACGGGCTCTGACTTCTTGTAGGCACATGGTTTCAGGAACTTTTTCACTCCCCTTCCGGGGTGCTTTTCACCTTTCCCTCACGGTACTGGTTCACTATCGGTCACTAGGTAGTATTTAGCCTTGGGAGATGGTCCTCCCAGATTCCGACCGGATTTCACGTGTCCGGCCGTACTCAGGATCCTACACGGGAGATTGTCTGCTTTCGTCTACAGGGCTATCACCTTGTTTCGCGTGGCTTCCCAACCACTTCGACTAACATACAATTTTGTAACTCCACAACGGTAGTCCTACAACCCCAAAGTGCAAGCACTTTGGTTTGGGCTCTTCCGGGTTCGCTCGCCGCTACTGACGGAATCGATATTTCTTTCTACTCCTGTTGCTAATGAGATGTTTCAGTTCACAACGTCTACCTTCAACTAGTCTATATATTCAACTAGTGATAACTTGCATAACAAGTTGGGTTCCCCCATTCGGAAATCTCCGGATCAAAGCTTACTTACAGCTCCCCGAAGCATATCGGTGTTAGTACCGTCCTTCATCGGCTCCTAGTGCCAAGGCATCCACCATGCGCCCTTAATAACTTAACCGATCAACTTTCGTTGATGATTCAAGTTTGAGTATGCGACCTTACGGTCGCTTGCGATTACCACGATATAAATATCGTGATGAACTAATTAAAAAACTCAAAAAATAACGCGGTGTAATTCACTGTCAATCATCATTGCGATGATCAACCCTTGATTTACTCGGTTCAATTTATATTGTATTCAATAAAATTGAAATTTTTAAAATTTACTTATAATATGATTCAGTTTTCAAAGAACTAATTACAGAGAGATAATTCTCTCAAAACTAAATAACGTTTCAACGAAGATGCAGGTTTCCGATTTTCCTTAGAAAGGAGGTGATCCAGCCGCAGGTTCTCCTACGGCTACCTTGTTACGACTTCACCCTAATCATCTGTCCCACCTTAGGCGGCTGGCTCCTAATAAAAGGTTACCTCACCGACTTTGGGTGTTACAAACTCTCATGGTGTGACGGGCGGTGTGTACAAGACCCGGGAACGTATTCACCGCGGCGTGCTGATCCGCGATTACTAGCGATTCCGACTTCGTGTAGGCGAGTTGCAGCCTACAGTCCGAACTGAGACAAGCTTTAAGAGATTTGCGCACCCTCGCGGGTTGGCGACTCGTTGTACTTGCCATTGTAGCACGTGTGTAGCCCAGGTCATAAGGGGCATGATGATTTGACGTCATCCCCGCCTTCCTCCGGTTTGTCACCGGCAGTCTTGCTAGAGTGCCCAACTGAATGCTGGCAACTAACAATAAGGGTTGCGCTCGTTGCGGGACTTAACCCAACATCTCACGACACGAGCTGACGACAACCATGCACCACCTGTCACTTTGTCCCCGAAGGGAAAGTTCCATCTCTGGAGTGGTCAAAGGATGTCAAGACCTGGTAAGGTTCTTCGCGTTGCTTCGAATTAAACCACATGCTCCACCGCTTGTGCGGGTCCCCGTCAATTCCTTTGAGTTTCAACCTTGCGGTCGTACTCCCCAGGCGGAGTGCTTAATGCGTTAGCTTCGTCACTCAAGGGCGGAAACCCTCGAACAACTAGCACTCATCGTTTACGGTGTGGACTACCAGGGTATCTAATCCTGTTTGCTACCCACACTTTCGAGCCTCAACGTCAGTTACAGTCCAGAAAGCCGCCTTCGCCACTGGTGTTCTTCCATATATCTACGCATTTCACCGCTACACATGGAGTTCCACTTTCCTCTACTGCACTCAAGTTATCCAGTTTCCAAAGCAATTCCTCGGTTGAGCCGAGGGCTTTCACTTCAGACTTAAATAACCGTCTGCGCTCGCTTTACGCCCAATAAATCCGGATAACGCTTGGAACATACGTATTACCGCGGCTGCTGGCACGTATTTAGCCGTTCCTTTCTGGTAAGATACCGTCACACACTGAACAGTTACTCTCAGTGTCATTCTTCTCTTACAACAGTGTTTTACGAGCCGAAACCCTTCATCACACACGCGGCGTTGCTCCATCAGACTTTCGTCCATTGTGGAAGATTCCCTACTGCTGCCTCCCGTAGGAGTATGGGCCGTGTCTCAGTCCCATTGTGGCCGATCAGTCTCTCAACTCGGCTATGCATCATCGTCTTGGTGAGCCATTACCTCACCAACTAACTAATGCACCGCGGGACCATCTCTTAGTGATAGCAGAACCATCTTTTAAATCAAAACCATGCGGTTTTAATTGTTATACGGTATTAGCATTTGTTTCCAAATGTTATCCCCTGCTAAGAGGTAGGTTTCCCACGTGTTACTCACCCGTTCGCCACTCACTGCAATGTTGAAAATCAAATCTGAACAAGTTCTTCATATCATTTCAACCACAGTGCGTTCGACTTGCATGTATTAGGCACGCCGCCAGCGTTCATCCTGAGCCAGGATCAAACTCTCAATTTAAAATTGAAGCTTGAGTATAACTCAATCTTTTTTTGTTGTTTAACAGATGTTAAACGAATTTACTAGCGAAATTGACTTCGCAAATGTTTGTATCTACCATATTATAAATATGAGACACACCTGCACATTTGTTTCATCGAAACGTTATTTAGTTTTCAAAGAACTATTCATTGTTGCGTTTCAACAACGTTTATAAATATATAACATATCAAACTCAATGTCAACATTTTTTTATAAACATTTTTTAGCGATAATATTTCAATTGCTTACCTGCTAAACGACAACTTAATCATAATACTCAATTTGAAAAGACATGTCAACGCTTTTTGCAAAAAAAATCAATTAATTTGTTATATGCAAATAAAAAAAGCGTCTCTTAACCCTCTTACCAACGTCAGAAAGGCTAAGTTACGCTTAATAATATTGATTTACTCTAATCGTGCAACACCAGTTACATCAACTTTAGTGATTAACTTTGACAAGTTTCCAGCACTAGCAAATGACATTCCCAAATTACTTAAACGTTCTAAGTTCAGGGTGCTCTCATCTAATAATTCCAATGTGTATAAAGATACTAAATCATCTTGAATAGATAATCCTTGTGTATGCCAAGCTCCTAGTTCACCTAATCGTAACGTATCAGGATCAATCCCTAGTTCATTTTTAATGCCCGTAAGTAATGCACCTAATGCAGTATCATTCTTATGCCGATGCATCTTAACTGTAAAAAATTTAGAAGCTGGTTGATCTGTTACTAGGAAGAAAGTTTGATCTCCCCGGGTAAAATAAATAGTTCCTGCAATCAATGACATACGCCAATGTCCTTTCAATTCCACAATAATGTTGCGATATCTTATCTTAAGCGTTCTAAAGCTTCTTGTAACATTTGTGAATGTGATTCTGCAATTGTTTTAAACCCATACTCGGTATATTGATTCGTCCAATAATGAATTTTACCCTTCTTAGGATACTTTTCCACCACAATTGGTAGCTTAATTTCGTCTAGTAACGTTTCTCGGCGCGATAGTGAAATTTTGTTTGAATATTTATCAATGTTTAAAACCACGACCTTTACCACATCTCCAACGGCCAATTCTTCATCCACGCTTTTAATATAGGCTGAGCGACACTCGGAAATGTGAACGAGTCCTTGCGTATGGGCATCCAACTGTAAAAAAGCCCCATAAGGTTGAATCCCAGTAATCACGCCTTCAACTAATTGTCCAATGTGATATCCCATGTTCTAACCCCGATATATTTTAATAAAAAGCCTAAGCTTCTATATATGCACGCGTAATGACAATCGGATCTACCGGCTTATCAGCATAATCAACTTTCACCTTGGCAATTGCTTCCACTGTATCTATACCATCTAAAATATGACCAAAAACAGTATGACGACGATCTAGCCATGGAGTTCCACCTTCAGTGGCATATCGCTGAGTAACTTCTTTTGGCATAATCGCGTCCAATTGCTTAATCATATCATTAGGAACTCTTGATGCTTCAACAATAAAGAATTGTGATCCGTTTGTATTTGGTCCCGCGTTCGCCATTGATAGCGCTCCCCGGAAGTTAAAGACTTCATTTGAAAACTCATCTTCAAATGCGTCACCCCAAATTGATTCTCCACCCATTCCAGTTCCAGTGGGATCCCCCCTTGAATCATGAAATCATTAATTACTCGATGGAAAATAATTCCATCGTAATATCCTTTTTCAATTAACCCTGTAAAATTTTCCACCGTCTTAGGCGCTTGAGTTGGAAATAATTTAAACTTTATTGTCCCCTTGGTCGTTTCAAAAACAGCGATTGGACCCTCAACATTTTCTAAATCAAATTGTGGTAACATTTATATTCTCATTTCTTTTAAAATTATTATTAATTATAACACATCAAAATAACTGGTAATTACATGATATGATGGATAAAATGTTTAATTGATAACTACCTACAACAAAAAATGGAGAATCTAACTATCATGAACTATTTTCAAATATTAATAGATATTATGTTACATCTAGATAAACATCTAGCCCACTGGGTAAATATTCTCGGTCCTTGGTCGTATGTATTGCTATTTGCCGTGATTTTCATCGAAACCGGTGCAGTGATTCTACCATTCTTGCCTGGCGATTCACTATTATTTGCCGCGGGAGCAATTGCCGCCATTCCAGGTAGCCAACTTCATCATTATGCACTAATAATCTTATTCTGGTTTGCAGCTGTCCTAGGTGATTCTTGTAACTTTTTCCTTGGTCGCACAGTGGGACTCAAACTAGTTCAGCATCCTTTTCTTGGACGCTTCATTAAACAAAAACAATTAGATGAAGCCAATACATTTTTCATCAAACATGGACCACTCGCAATTATTTTCTCACGTTTCTTACCAATCATTCGAACATTAACTCCGTTCGTAGCTTCTGTTTCTGGATTTTCATATCGTACTTTTGTCACCCTCGATATTATCGCGGCTACCCTTTGGACCGTCATTGCCGTTGAAGCTGGCTTTTACTTTGGAAGCATCCCTTTCATTCGTGATCATTTTTCATTGGTCATTATCGGTATTTTAGTGGTTACTGCCCTACCCGCCATCATTGCCGGACTACGCTCATATCTGACAGGTAGAAAAGAAAAGCAAATGGATCAGGATCAATTTGAGAATTAATAAAAAAACACTTCGAATAAGTTTCGAAGTGTTTTTATTTATCATTTTTTATTTGGAATGTGGTTTTAATTGCACTGCTTTACCCGGTTCCAAGTTATCATCTTCGTATAAGGAAGACTCACTTTGCCACCATTGATATAATTTTGAAACTAGCACTTTTAATACCGCATATCCCGGAATCCCAAATAAAACACCTAGAAAACCAAACATGTTCCCAGCTGAAAGTAAAATAACAACCACCGTTACCGGGTGAATTTTCAATGAATCACCAAGCAGTTTAGGGGAAATAACTTTTCCTTCAAGCAATTGTTCAACCGAAAAGACAATTAAGATTTTAACTAACATCATTGGTGAAATAAAAATCGCCACAATAACTGCGGGAACCATCGCTAAAAATGAGCCTAGGAATGGAATTAAATTTAAAAATCCCGCTGCAATTGCCAACAACCATCCATATGGGAGACCTACGATGGTAAATCCAACCATAAACATAATTGCTACCGCGATCGCTACTGCAATTTGTCCACGAATATAATTAGACATTTGTGTATTGATCTCTGTCAACGTAGCACGCATAGAACTTTGCATTCGTTTGGGTAGAAACTTAACCATGAACCCAGGTAATTGGTGTCCATCTTTCAACAGATAGAAAAGAATCAATGGGAAAGTAATGATCGTGACAATCACTGAGCTCATCGTTCCAAAGACGGATGAAACATGCAACGTCCCACCACTGGTCAAAGACTTCAAAGTATGCTCAATCATCTGGTCGTTATTTTTCACCCACTCATTAACAACCTTAAAATTACTGTTTTTCATCAATGTGTCAGACCAATGAGAAATTCCATGCCAATATTCTGGCCAGTGTTGCACTAAGCTATAGATCTGATTTTGCAACCATGGAATCACAGCAATAATTGCTAACCCAATTAGTAAGAGTAACCCAATGAATTGTCCCGTAATCGTAACGACCCGATTGACACGGTAACGTTTCTCTAGCCAGTCAACCATCGGATTCATCAAATAATACAATAATCCGGCAACAATGATTGGAGCTCCCACTGCGGAAAAGAGCGAGAATAGTGGGTTAAAAATAAAATTAACTTTCTCTAACATAAAAATAATGATCAAAACTAACAGAACCACTAATAGCGCTGAAACAAATTTATTATTCCAAAACCATTGCCACGTCCAAGATCGGTTTGATTGATACTTTTTGTCCATATATTTATCCTACCTATTTTATTTGGGACTAAATTCAACCCGAACACCTTCAGGAATCATAAAATCTTTTTGCTGTAACTTCAATTTACCGGTCCGGGCATCTCGCTTGAACACGCTGACATTATCAGTCTTCTGATTGGCCACGATTAAATAACCGTCGTCGGCATTCAATGCCATATCTCGTGGGAAATCACCTTCCGTACTAATTATTTGTATCAATTTCGCCATTTCACCTGCTACGTCAAAGACTGCAACTGAATTATGTCCTCGATTTGAAACGTAGACAAAGTTACCATCTTGTGAGACCCGGATTGCTGCTGCCCCATTATGCATTGTCCAATCATCGGGGATGGTTGCTAGCGTCTGCTTGAGTTGGAACTTACCTGCCTTGTAATCTAAAATTAATAATTTTGATGACAATTCTCCTAATAAATATGCAGTTTGTCCATCCGGACTAAATCTAATGTGTCGGGGTCCAAAACCGGCCTCCGTTTTAAAAACAGTTTTATTAGTTAATTGTCCATTTGCTGATAAATCAAACACCAAAACTTCATCAGTCCCTAAATCCACAACTACTAAGCGTTGGTCAGGTGTTAAATTAGCAAAATGAATATGCGAACTTGTTTGTTCAGGAAGTGGCCCATTGCCTGTATTTTGGAATTTATCAACTAAAGATAACTTCCCATCCTGATCAATTCGGAAAACTTCGACCGTCCCGCGATGATAATTTCCTGAAAACAAAAAACCACGCTGTACGTCCATTCCTAAATACGCTGGTGACGCCCCAGGTGTCACAACTATCTGTTTGATATCACCTGTTTTACTATTCACAACAGCAATTCCGCCCTCATCGTCGATTTTATCAACGGTATAAATCACGTCGTCTTTTGCCACTTTGGTATATGTTGGACTCCCAAGTACTGAAACAAGCCGCGCATCTATCAATTGACCGTCTATTAGTTTAGCTTGATACAACCCTTCTGAAATTCGTCTTGTATAAGTCCCAAAGAAAACTGTCTCACTTTTCATTCATCTATTCCCCCAATCATTATGTTCCACAATTAATTATATCATGGTCGCGCTTTCATATATTTTATTAAAAATTTTTTTAAACTATATTTACTAAAAATACAAAAAAACGTCGACTCATAGTCGACGTTAATTATTATCTGAAGCGGACGACGGGAATCGAACCCGCATTCCCAGCTTGGAAGGCTGGAGCACTAGCCATTGTACTACATCCGCAATTACTTGTCGTTGCCTTAACAACATAAACTATTATATCTAATAGCCAAGTAATTGTCAATCATCTTTATCTTATTTATTTAATTTTATCCCGATTGTTCATTCAACCATTTTTACTAGCGCTCAACACGCACCTTTTTTAAACTTATAACAAATGCTTCTCATCTTTTTCATTAAAGTTAGAGACAATTTCAATATGTTTCTGAAAATTTTCAAAAACCATCGGTGCATCACCACCGTATTCACCGTCCAAATTAACCATAACTTTTTCATCTGCATTCAAAGATTCAACTTCCACATGCGAAGATTTAACATAAATCAAGTTCGGATCATCAACATGACGCCCACCATTTAGGACTTCAGTAATTAATGTCATAATTTCAGGGATCTTGGTCGTTTTAACAATCAACACTGTGAATTTTCCATCGTTTAACTTCGCATCGGGGACAATCGATTCAAACCCACCAACCGAATTAGTCAATGCCAAGAAAAACATCGATGATGGTCCTTCATAGATTCCCTCATCATGTTTAACTCGTAAATGCATCGGTTTTGTTCGTGGAATTAACTCAGCACCTTTCACAACATACGCTAAATAACCGTACATTGATTTTAATTTTGAAGGAACTTTATAAGTTAACTCTGAAATTGACCCACCAGCTGCAATATTAATAAAATATTCTTCATTTGCTCGACCAACGTCCATTAAAGCTGACTGATCTTTTAAAATAACCGAGGCCGCTTCAAAAGGTTCATTTCTAGGAATTCTTAAAGCCCGCGCAAAATCATTAGTCGTCCCCGCAGGAATGATCGCCAATTTTGGGCGGTTTTCTAAAGGAGCAACCCCGTTGACAACTTCATTAATGGTTCCATCGCCACCGGCTGCCACCAGCAAATCAAAGCCATCCAATGCCGCCCGCCGTGCTTCTTTTTCCGCTGATTTCGGGCTAGCGGTAGTCGCAAATGCAGAGGTTTCATATCCGGCTTTTTCATAGACAGCCAAGATATCGACTAAATCACGGCGAATTGCTTCTCGTCCCGAAGTTGGATTATAAATAATACGTGCCCGCTTATTCATCACTCTACCTCCGTGCTTCCAAAGCTTGGTGCATAAGATCATTTACCACCGTTGGATTTGCATTTCCTTTGGTCATTTTCATAATTGGTCCGATTAAAGCCTTGGTAGCGCGTTCTTTCCCACCCAAGAAATCAATGACCGATTGTTCGTTATCATCTAAGACACTATTAATCATAGGTAATAAGATTGCTGGATCAGATAATTGTTTTAGATCGTGATCTTCAACATACTGAACCGGTTCTTGACCCTCAGTAATAGCTTTAAAGACCTGTTTAGCCATCTTAGTTGAAATGGTTCCATCTTCAATTAAGTTAATCATATTCGCAAGATTATTCGGAGTTAGTTGTGTTTCCTGCAAATCTTGATGCTTAGAATTCAAGAAGGCATTCACATCACCAATTAAGTAATTAGCAGCGCGCTTGGCATCTGCTCCCAATTCAACCGTCTGATCAAAGAAATCAGCCATGGCCAATGTTTGCGTCAAAACCTCAGCATCGTATGGTTCTAAGCCTAAATCATTCATATAATGTGCACGACGTACACCTGCTGCCAAAGGTAACTTAGTTTGCGCTCGTTGAATCCATGCCTCATCAATATGAATTGGTGCCAAATCCGGCTCTGGGAAATAGCGATAATCATCAGCGGTTTCTTTTACCCGCATTAAGATTGTCTCCCCGGTGGATTCATCATAGCGCCTAGTTTGTTGCTTCAATGTCTGACCAGATAGATATAGTTTTGCTTGACGTTGCTCTTCAAACATTAACCCTTTACGAACATAATTAAAGGAATTCAAATTTTTCAGCTCAATCTTGGTCCCATGTTGCTTAGAGCCAATGGGCCGAATTGAAATATTGGCATCCACACGCATTGAGCCTTCTTCCATTTTCACATCAGAAATCCCTGTAAATTGAATCGCTTCTTTCAAGGCTTCCAAATATGCATAGGCTTCATCTGGTGTTTTCAAATCAGGTTCACCGACAATTTCAATTAGCGGGGTTCCTTGTCGATTCAAATCAACATACGAATAGCCATCATCGGCGTGAGTATTTTTACCAGCATCTTCTTCCACATGCATTTCAGTAATTCCGACCCGCTTCTTTTCACCATTAACTTCAATTTCCAACCAACCATTTTTAGCAATTGGCTCAAATTGTTGTGTAACTTGATACGCTTTGGGATTATCGGGGTAAAAATAATTTTTCCGATCCCAATGTAAATATGGGGTGATCTCCGCATTCAAAGCCAGAGCAGCCATCATTCCGGCTTCTAAGGCGCCTTCATTCGCTTGTGGCAAAACTCCTGGGTAACCCCAATCAATGACGTTAGTATTTAAATTTGGTTCTGCTCCATAGCTAACTGGTGATGGTGACATTGCCTTAGAGTTTGTTTTTAGTTCAACGTGGACTTCTAGTCCAATTGTCGTTTCAAAATTTGAAATAGCCATTATTGATCACCCCCGGGAATTTTATCAAATAAACGCGTTGCCTGTTCAAAAGCATAGGCCGCTTGATAAATTTTAGCTTCTTCAAAGCGATTTCCAATTAATTGCATCCCCACCGGTAATCCGTCAATAAATCCAGCATTAATTGACATCCCAGGCAATCCAGCTAAATTAACTGGAATTGTTAAAGCATCATTCATATATGCAACCTGTGGATCGTCTTGGTTCTCTCCAAATCCATAAGCAATATTAGGAGTCGTTGGTGCTACAATCAAATCATACTGCCCAAATACTTGCTCAAATTCATCTGCAATCAGAGTACGAACTTGCGCGGCTTTTTTAAAGTAAGCATCATATGAACCAGCCGAAAGTGAATATGTTCCAAGCATAATTCGCCGTTTCACTTCATCACCAAATCCTTGCGAACGCGTCTGAACATATAAATCTTCTAAAGTTTGAACATTTTCAGCCCGGAATCCATAGCGAATTCCATCGAATCTTTGTAAATTAGATGATGCCTCTGAAGATCCTAAAATATAGTAGGCTGCGACTCCATATTTAGTATGTGGCAATGAAACCTCTTCAACATGAGCTCCTAGCGCCTCCAATTGTGCGATTCCAGCTTTAACCACTGAAACGACCTTAGGATCAACCCCATCCCCAAAATATTCTTTGGGAATCGCAATTTTCATCCCCTTAATATTTCCAGTTAAGTTCGCAGTAAAATCAGGAACCGTTTGCTTAGATGAAGTTTGATCTCGTGCATCGTACCCAGCAATCGCATTTAAAACTAGGGCGTTATCTTCCACCGTACGTGTAATCGGTCCAATTTGATCCAAAGATGAGGCAAAAGCAATGAGACCCCATCGTGAAACTCGACCATAGGTTGGCTTCAAACCTACTACCCCATTAAACGCCGCAGGTTGCCGAATTGAACCACCTGTATCAGAACCGAGAGCAAACGGTACTTGTCCCGCTGCAACAGATACAGCTGAACCACCTGATGATCCCCCAGGAATTTTTGTTTGATCCCATGCATTTTTAGTCTGTTTATAATATGAGGTCTCCGTGGTTGAACCCATTGCGAACTCATCCATATTTAACTTACCCACACCAATGGCACCCGCTTGACTTAAGCGCTCCAGAACCGTCGCATCATATATAGGTTTAAAGTCGTGTAACATCCGTGATGCTGCCGTCGTTTGCACCCCCTTAGTCACCATATTATCCTTGATCCCAAACGGAATCCCCGCAAGCATTTGTGCCGATGAAACACCTGCTTGATCTATTTTTTTCGCTTGTTCAAGCGCGTTTGTTTCCATCAAAGTAATAAAAGCTTCATATCGATCGTCAGTCGCTTTAATATGATCCAGCGTCGCTTGTGTTAAATCAGCCACTGATAAAGATTTATTAACTAATTCTTGATGTAAATCTTTTACCGTTGTTTTTAGAAAATCCATTATTTATCCTCTCCTGCCGTTAAGATTGCTGGAACCTTTATCAAGGTCTCTTGCGTTTCAGGGGCATTTTTTAATAGTTCAGTGCGTTGGTTCGCATTAATCGCTTCATCTGAACGTAACTTGTTTGCTCCATCCGTCATAGAATATGTTGGTTCAATTCCATCTGTATCAACTTCAGATAAAGTATCAACAACTTCAAAAATTTTATCCAATTGATTGGTAAAAGCCATTTTCTCTGATTCAGTTAAAGTCAATTTAGCTAAATTTGCCACATGCTCGACTTCGGCTGGTGTTATATTATTTGATGTCATCAATTTGATGTCCTTTCAAGGTTATATTTTAATTTTAGCATTTTAAAGACTTAGCATTACGATTTACTAGTTATGCTCAAAATAAAATTTAAAACGACTATAGTAATTATTTTGGCAGAAACCGTAGTCCTTTCGGATAAAAGTTTTTCATCTGTCCATTTACAAATTTTCCAAACCCAGTCCCATTCCCGTTCGCTGTTAATAAATACCATCCCTTTAACATTTTTTGCGAATCATCAACAAAGAATGTTTCACCGTGTACATATTGGCTCCATTCTCGATCATTCAAGGCATAAACGTTTTTAAAAGCAGTTGGATGTTCAGCAAGTGCTAGGGCCAAACTAGGTTCAAACCGATTCTTTTTAAATGTGCCAAGATGTAATCCTACCCGCAAAATTCTTAGTCCCGTTAAAACCGGAGTTCCATAGGGGGCTAAATACAGCTGATCACCAAATGCTACTAGAATGCCATTGGGGACTTTTTTTAACGTCTCTTCAGCAAATATTTGCCAAAGTTCATGTTGCGACTTGGTTAAATTGCTTTGCAATTCCGGAAGAGAGCGTTGGGGCTTTTCGACTTCTGATTTTAAGCGTAAATGTGCAATAAAATGGCCTTCACCGTCTATATGATGCGGGAATAGGCGGGCGGTTTTTGTCAACTCTGGGTTACCATCTGCCCACTCGGGGCGACCATCGTCTACGCCAAGGGGTTTAACAATGGGTATCAATTCTAAGTCAGGGTACGTTGCCAACAACCATGCAATTACTTGTTCATCTTCTTCAGGGGCAAAAGTACAAGTGGAATAAATCAACTCACCATTAGTCTTTAACATTTTCAACGCTTCAACTAAAATTTCTTTTTGTAATTTAGCACAACGACTAGGATATTCAACATCCCAATATTGCATCGCTGCTGGATCTTTTCGAAACATTCCTTCACCCGAACATGGTGCATCTAATACAATCCGGTCAAAATATGCAGGAAATTTAGGACTTAATTCAGCTGGTGCATGATTGGTGACCAAGACATTTTCAGTCCCAAACCGTTCTACATTTTCACTTAATATCTGGGCACGTTTTTTGAAAATTTCATTACTAACTAATAAGCCTTCTTGCCTCATGAACGATGCCAAATGGGTGGTCTTACCACCAGGAGCAGCTGCCAAATCCAACACTTTCTCCCCTGGCTTTGGATGCGCAATCTCTCCCACCAACTGGGCACTGGGTTCCTGAGAATAAATCAGCCCAGTTGTATGGTCAATCGAATGACCGTTTACTCGACCAAAATACCCCCATTTCCCCCATGCTACGGGTTTCATTGCCTGCGTATCGTATAATGCTTGGAGTGCTTTTAGAGGATTAATCCGAAATCCCTTTTGTACTGGCTGCTCGAACGTTGCAAAAAAAGCACCTGCCTCAGTTCCCAATAATTCTTCATAACGTGCTTTAAATCCATTCGGAAAATCATCCATTTTAGTAACCTAATTTCCTATAAAATTGTTTTTAGATAGCGAGCCAATCCATCTTGCTCATTGGTGTACGGGGTAACATCATTCGCAATTTTTTTCAATTCTGGATTCCCGTTCTGCATGACAACACCATGCCCCGCATAATCAATCATTTCTAAATCATTCATCTCATCACCAAAAGCATAGACATCCTCAATTGCAATTCCAAATGATTTTTGTAAAACTTGTAGACCTGTATCCTTAGCAACACCAGCTGGTGCCACCTCCAATACAGGTGCATCCCCACCCCAAATTTTTACATTAACCAAGTCCTTACCATAACGAGCTTGGACCCATTCTTGAATTTGCACTTGCTGTGTCTCATCAATAGCATGTAATAAAATAGCATTAACATCCGTTGTTAGGTTATGGACATTTAATTGCGCTTTCATATCATTATCTTGCGGGAAAAACTTTTGGTTGAGTTTTTGTGTACCAAATTGATGGCTCCAAGCCTGTTGATTTTGCTCAGCAACAACTAAATCAACGCCTAAGTCACTTGCTTGTTCTAGCAAATCAAAAACAATATTGCGTTGCACTTGATGAGAATAAGCATCTTTCCAATTTTGATCGGGAATCATTCCTAATGCGCCATTAAAATTAATCATTGGCGAATTCAGCCCTAAATCTTGATAAATTGCATTGGTCAACCGTGGTGGACGTCCAGTAATAATCGAAATAATGTGACCTGCCGCTTGAGCAGATTGTAAAGTTTCGCGAGTATATTTTGAAACCATCCCCGCTTCATTTAAAGTGGTGTGATCTAAATCGATTCCAATTAATTTACGTTTCATTATATCATTCCCCTCGTGTTAACCCTTTATCCTCATATTATAGCAGAACTTTTACCCGACTTCTCTCATTTATTATCCTAAAATCCCCCTATTACTTCACTAAAAAAGCCAAGATAGATGATCTTTCCCATCTAAAGTAACTAACGACGCTTACTTGATTTTGGGAATGTCATCTATCTTAGCATTTATGATAGGCCATAAAACAGGAAGCACTACTCTGCTAACAATTAAAAACCTACTTTAAAATATTTTCAATTTTTTGTAATTCTTCAACTGATAATTCTAAATTATCAGTCACCTTAATATTATCAATTAAGTGATCAATTGACGATGCTCCAAAGACAATTGAAGCAACTCGAGGATCCTTCAAAAGCCATGCCATGGCTAATTGTGCCAAGGTTTGTCCACGATCAGCGGCCACAGCATTCAAAGCATTTAATTTAGCAACCGTTCCCTTAGGATCATCTGCTAATCCAGCATTCGTTCGATGCAAAGGAAAGTCGGTTGGAAATCCGCCCAAATAACGATCCGTTAGCAAGCCCTCAGCCAAAGGACCATACGCCACTAATCCAGCATGATGTTGATCCAAAATCGATAACATATCATGATCTTCAGCCTCATTACGATGCAACATATTATATGAAACCTGATTTGTGACAAAGGGGGTTCGCAATTCCTTGAAAATTTCAGCGATAGCCAAAGTTTGCTCGGCTGTGTAATTTGAAACCCCCACATACAATGCCTTACCTTGACGTACTAACGAATCCAGTGCAACCGCAGTCTCTTCTAAATTAGTATTAGGATCCCAACGATGCGCATAAAAAATATCAACATAATCTAAATGCATTCGTTGCAATGACAAATCTAACGCAGCGCGCAATGTTTTCCGGCCTGAAAATTCACCAAGTGGACCAGGCCACATATGATAACCTGCTTTAGTCGTTATGACCAATTCATCTCGATAAGCTTTCAAATCAGAGTTGAAAACTGCGCCAAAAGTTTCCTCAGCACTTCCATTGGATGGACCATAGTTTGAAGCATTATCAAATGAATAAATACCATTATCAAAAGCCTTTAAGATCACTTCTCTTGAGTTAGCCAACGGCTTTTGATCACCGAGATTCCGCCAAAGTCCAAAAGAAAGCGCTGGTAGAATCAATCCTGAATCTGAAACCCGTCGAGCGGGAACCTTTTCGTAACGATCTTCTTGTGCTGCATATACCATAAATTCCATTCCTCCTAATCAGATTTAGCCTTAAGTTTAAATTTTCACGTCCGGCTTATACCGCGAACGCAAGAGTCCTGATAGATCTTGATCATTTTGTACCCGTTCAATTGCCGCAGCAATTAATGGTGCCACAGTAATGATTTTCAACTTATCAAATTGCTTAACGGATGGAACTTCCACAGTATCCGTGATAATTACCTGCGAAATTTCTTCGCATGCTGCTAAACGTTCTGCTGCCCCATCCGACAAAACCCCATGTGTAGCCACAACTGAAACGTCTGTAGCACCCGCGTATTTTAAAGCTTGCGCAGACGTAACCATACGACGACCTGTATCGATAATATCATCAATAACGATGGCTCTTTTACCGGCAACTTCTCCTACAATTCCATTTGGACTTTTAATATCATCTTGAACCGCACGATCATTAATGACCCCCCAAGTTGCATCCAAAATTGAAGCAAATTGTCGAGCCCGCCCTGCTCCATTATGATCAGGGGCAAAGACCACCGTTTCTTCCGCCTTAAAATGACGTTCAAAGAAGTATTCAGTCAATAATGGAGCAGCTAACAACTGATCCACAGGAATATCAAAGAACCCCTGAACTTGATCCGCGTGCAGATCCACCGCTAAAATTCTTTGTACACCATTCATTTCAAGTAATGATGAAACCATTTTAGCTGTAATCGGTTCGCGTGACTTGGTTTTACGATCCTGTCGCACGTAACCAAAATATGGCATAATCACGTTAATTCCATGTGCAGACGCACGGCGTAGCGCATCAACAACGATCATAATCTCCATGAAGCTATCATTTACTTCACCAGAAATAGGCGCCATGATATAAACATCGGCTCCACGCACACTATCTAAAATTCGTTCATAAATCTCGCCATCAGCAAATTGATTGATGGTCATTGGCATCAAAGCTGCACCCATCTCATCCGCAATTTTTTGTGCTAACTCATGATTAGTGCTCAAGCCAATCAACTTTAATTCATGCTCCACCCGCTCATTCCTCCATTTTCTGTTACTTTCTATTTTACCAAAAAATGAGCGTCAAATCAGTAACTGAATAAAAACTATTTATCTTAATGTATTTAATTGCTTTTTATTCCAAAAAGCCTTAAACTGATTTTGACATATCAAACAAGCTGGGGCGCTCATTTTTGAGCTGAGAAGTAACCCATTGAACCTGCTACGGTTAGCACCGACGAAGGAAGCTTGGTTATTTACTCTAAATTGTAAACAACCGTTCTTTACGTGCTTTCAGCATGTCTAAAGAACGGTTTTTGTTTGAAATATCAAAAAAATTTTGGAGGCATTCTCATGCAAACTATTTCTAAAACTCATTCTCACTGGCAACTCAAAGATGTTATTTTTTTGGCCATCATTGCCCTTTTCTTTGGGGTTATTTACCAAATTTGGGGCTTCTCATACACATTAATCGCAGCAACCCCGCTCAAACCATTTGCAAATGATGCGACATTGGGCGTTTGGTTGATGGCCGGACCTCTGGCCGGTCGTTTAATTAAAAAACCTGGCTCTGCTACCCTAGGTGAATTTTTAGCTGCGACCATTGAAATGTTTTTATTCTCCCAATGGGGGGCCATGAATCTAGTTTCTGGTTTGATTCAAGGACTGGGTGCAGAAGTTGGTTTTGCCAGTACGAAGTATCAACCAAAACCTAAAATAAACCTTTTCATTTCTGCATTAATGATGACTTGCTTCACTTTTATCTGGGATCTCTTCCAATCAGGTTATCTAGCTTATCATCTACCTATGTTAGCTCTGCTATTCTTGATTCGTTTCATTTCAGCAGGCTTCTTTGCCGGCATATTAATCTATTTAATTGACAAACTACTTGCTCGCACCGGAGTAATTCAAAAATAGCCTATGACAACCTTAACCATTAATAATTTATCACATACCTATGCATCACCAGGAGTATCCGTCTTAAAGAATATTAGTTGGAAGGTTCAACCGAACAGTTTTAATTTACTAAGTGGACCGAGTGGGGCCGGAAAATCAACCTTAATGCGGCTAATGGCCGGACTTGAAAAACCACAAACCGGGACCATTTTAATTAATCAATATCCGGTTCACACGGTTGTCCCTTTCGATCGAGCGCAACGAATTGCTCTCTTATTTCAAAATCCCACACGCCAATTTACCATGCAAACCGCACAAGAAGAATTAACTTTTGCCTTAGAAAATATCAAAACCCCACAGAGTCAAATTCAGCCTCGAATTCAAACCGTTTTAGCAGAACTAAATTTAATAAATTTAGCCGATCGGCCATTACTACAATTATCTGGAGGAGAACAACAAAAAATTGCTTTAGCCATTATTCTTGCGATGGACACCGATATCATCTTATTAGATGAACCATTTGCCAATGTTGATCCAAGTTCGCGTCTAGCCCTATTAAAATTGTTAAAGCAAATTCAAGTTCAGCATGCTAAAACTATCATTATTACTGATCATGATCTCAATAATTATCAGTCAATTATTGATCACCATTATCAGATCACAGCAACAGGCGAATTAAAATTAGGTGACCAACAGCAACTCAGTCAGAACCCGCCCGTAATATTTTTAGACCATTCTGATTTAACAATGGGACCACTAAGTTGGCATAATTTAAAATTGATCCAACAGGATCAATTACTTTTGAAGTCAAATAATTTCAACATCCCCGCAGCCTCAATTGGCCTACTTTCAGGCGCAAATGGTTCGGGTAAATCAACATTGTTAAAGACCCTTAGTCGTCAAATTCCGCTCAGTGGTCAATTAACTTGGAAGACCCAAAAAACACCTAAACCTTGGTCAAAACTAGTTGGATATGGCTTCCAAACGGCCAGCCATCAATTTATTGAACTAACTCCTCGAGCAGAATTTGCGGTTAGTTCAAAAGTTAGTCAGCAGTCCGATTACTGGACACCTCAATTGATTGCCGAGTCGGTAAGCCGATTAGAGTTAGGCCACACTTTAGAACAAAGTGTATATCAGTTATCCGGCGGTCAACAAAAAAAGGTACAAACTTTAGCTTTACTAATTTTAGGTTTACCCGTTCTCTTATTAGACGAACCTCTGGCTGGGCTCGATTTAAAATCGATTCACGTCCTGATGGAAATCATGTCTACATACGTTAAAGCAACTCAAACCAGCATCTTCATGATTTCCCATCAACGACATGGTCTCGAACCATTCATTGACTATGAACGCATGATCGTCGATCAGAATTTTATCAACCCATCGCATGTAGAGGAGCATCGAAATGTCACTCCATTTTAAATTGGAACCAACTTTACTCATCATACTGGTTTTATTATGTTCCATTGAAATATCCTTCGTGCGTAGCATTGACGGTAACATCTTTTTAATCTTGGTGGGATTATGTTATTTATTTTTAAATCGGGTTCATTTACGTAAAATTATCTGGCTATTGATCATTTCAACCCCATTGGCTTTTGGAACTTGGTCCTCATTTTGGCTGTTTGGTACCGGTAATCATTTCATGAATGCAAGTATCTATACCACCCGCCTATATGCTTATTTAATTCTAGGTGCGGTTATCACTTTGACTGAATCACCCCGAGCCTTACTCATGAACCTACATGTCCGATTTAATCTCTCTAATACTTTTGTCTACGGCATTTTAGCTGCGTTAAATTTATTAGAACAAGTTAAACATCAAATCAAAATCATTCAATATGCGGCACAATTACGCGGAATTAAATACCATCTATGGAGTCCACAACTGTACTTGAAAACGATTTTGAGTGCGAATTACTGGGCTAACGATTTAACAAATGCCATGCATTCCCATGGCTTTTCGGAAGGATATCCTCGAACTGAGGTAGAAAAGCAATCATGGCCGTTATTACAAATTGGTTTGCTTATAATAATATTTTTGCTCTTTAATAGTGTCTTATTCTTGAGCTAATAAATTCCTCAACCATCTTTTGGATAGTTGGGGCTTTTTTAATACAAAAAAAGCCCAACATAATAAAATATGTTTGGCCTTAAAAATTAAATTTTAATCTTGCGTATCGCGTGAATAATTAGCAATATCAGCTAATAACTTTTGTTCAAATTCAGCTAATGCCATGTTCTCAGTATCGCGAGATCCAAAGCGACGAATCGTAACACTTTCATTATTTTGCTCATCATCGCCAATTACCAAAGTATACGGAATTTTCAATGATTGGGCGTCCCGAATCAAGTAACCCAACTTTTCATTGCGGGCCTCGTATTCGGCTCGCACCCCTTGATGCTTCAATTGTTCAACAATCTTTTGCGCATAACTACCATGTGCTTCACGGTTCACTGGAATAACCCGTACTTGATGGGGAGCCAACCAAGTAGGGAAAGCCCCCTTATACATTTCAATTAGGTACGCCGTAAAGCGTTCCATCGTTGAAATTACTCCACGATGAATCATAACTGGACGGTGTTGCTCACCATCGGGACCAACATAACCCAAATCAAATTTCTCGGGTAGTAAGAAGTCTAATTGAATTGTTGAGAGGGTCTCTTCCCCACCCAAAGCCGTTTTAATCTGTACATCCAGCTTAGGACCATAGAAAGCAGCTTCACCTTCGGCTTCAAAGTAATCTAAGCCCATATCGTCCATAGCTGCCTTCAACATCCGTTGTGAATTTGCCCACATTTCATCATCATCAAAATATTTTTCTGTATTTTCAGGATCACGATATGAAAGGCGGAAGCGGTAATCACTAATATTGAAGTCATTATAAACATCAATCATCAAATTCAAAATATTTTTAAATTCAGCTTCAATTTGGTCCAAAGTTACAAAAGTATGTCCATCATTTAATGTCATTTCTCGAACTCGTGATAGTCCAGTTAGTGCCCCAGACTTTTCATAACGGTGCATCATTCCTAATTCAGCAATCCGTAAAGGTAATTCTTTATATGAACGTGGATGATGATTATAAACTTGAATGTGCGAAGGACAATTCATTGGCCGCAATTCTAAGAATTCACCATCCCCCATATCCATTGGTGGGAACATGTCATCGTGATAATGATCCCAGTGTCCTGAAGTTTTATACAGATCTAAATTAGATAAGATTGGTGTATAAACATGTTCATAACCTGCTTCTAGTTCACGATCAACGATGTAGCGCTCCAAAGTTCGGCGAATAGCCGCTCCATTTGGCATCCACACTGGTAGTCCTGATCCCACTTCTTGTGACGTAAAGAATAAATCTTGTTGAGCTCCAATACGACGATGATCGCGTTCTTTAGCTTCATCACGACGCTTCAATTCAGCCTGTAAGTCATCAGCATTCCAAAAGGCCGTCCCATAAATCCGTTGTAGCATTGGATTAGAAGACTTTCCACGCCAATATGCACCAGCAACTGATGTCAACTTAAAATGCTTAATCCATCCCGTTGATGGAACTAGTCCACCTTTGTCCAATTCGATATGTTCCCCTTGCACCGCAATTGAAATTTTCTCATCAACTGGTAGATCATTAATTAATTCAACCTTATATGGATCATCTTTGAACATCTCCAAAGCTTCATCTCGTGAAATTTCACGAGAAACGATTGGCAGATTTTCTTCGACAATCTTATGCATAATCTTTTCAATAACTGGAAATTCTTCAACTGAGACTTGGCCCGCGTCATTATCAGTATCGTAATAAAAACCGTTATCAATAGCCGGTCCAACTCCGAAGTGCATCTCAGGATGAAGCCGCTTAAGTGCTTGCGCCATTAAATGAGAAGTTGAGTGACGTAATAAGCGCAATGCTTCCTCAGAATCTTTAGTAATGAGTTCAAAATCGCCACCAATCATCATCTGATCATGCATTCCAATATATTCACCATTCAGTCGCCCTGAAACGGCCTTTTTAGCCAACGACTTTGAAATTCCGTTTGCAATCTCAAGTGGAGTAATGCCACCCTCAAAACTCTTAACTGCCCCATCCGGGAATTTAATTTCAATTTCTGCCATTTCTTTACCTCTTATCTATACTAAATGTAGTTACTTCAATAACATTAAAAAAAGTCCCGTTCTGATATCCAGCTTGATATCAGAACGGGACGTTGACACGTGGTACCACCCGAAGTTTTTGTATATAAACCATACAACTCAAAACCCTTAACGCGGGGAACGAAACTAGTTTCCTAATTCACTTCAAAAGGAGTATCAATCTGTCCCATATTAACTGGCTCACACCTTTCCAGTCTCGCTTTTAATACTTTGGTCAGACTAACGTATCTTTTTCAACGTTTTATTATGTTTCTTATTATAATCACTTTTCCAAAAGGTGACAAGCCTTTCCCCTGTATTAATCAAATTCGTTGCGCCTGTTTCACTAAAGCCTGTGTGAATTGTTCCAATTCTATTGTTGCTTGTGCATCAGGTCGTAAATTCACTTTCACGCCAGGTGCACCCTGGATCCCTTGTGTCTTAGTAAATTGTTGTTCTAAGATATCCACTGCTGTTCCGTAATCTTGACCATAGTAGACATCGCCCGAACCGGCCACACCATAAACAACGCCGGCCAAATCGACATCCGGTAAATCCTCATAGAAATCAATTGCTTCATCCGCCAGGGTTCCCAGATCAAAGGTATAAACTACTGTTACCAAAATATCTTGCGTAGTTGGATTTAAATCCAAAGCCTCTACATTGGTGATATCTTCTTTAATCGTCTCCACTCCTAGACGTTGAAATTCAGCAATAATGACATCAGCAACGTCTTCATTGTTGCCCGTTAAAGTCGCAAATAAAATTCGTGCCCGCATCTGATCACCTCCGCTTCTCATCTCTCATCCCATGAAACTATGCTTTTTTTTGACGATACTCTAATGCCATCCCCTTCAAAATATTTCTGAGATAGCGATTTCCTGCCGGACGATAATTCCGATGATCAGGTCGTCTCAAAACGGCACTCAATTCCGCATTTGATACTTCAATTCCCGCAGATTTGAAAAAACTTTGATAATCCGCACTAGTATACATCATTGCAATTTTCAATTTCTTTAAGACCACATTATTAATATCAGCTTCTTTTTGCATATCAAACGTTGATGGTAATGGTTGTCCCGCCGTATCCTTTTTGATACCACGCTGTGATAAAATTAAGCCATTCATAAAACGTTCTAATTCTTCCATGGATAAGTTCTGATCACGCACAGTTTCTTTTTCCTGTCGTTTCAAAATATTTGCCAAGCGTTCATTTGTAATTTCTAAGCCACCCAATTTAAAAATTTTCAACATATCTGCATTTGAAATTGTGAGTGCATACCGTAAGCGAATTACAATATCATTATTATTCATTTAATTTCCCTCTAATTTATTAATACCCTTAAAATGGGTGTTGGTCATACTCAATCCAATTTTCATGGCTATCTTGAATTCTTTTAAACATTTTCTCGAGATCAGTTTCTTTAAAATTAATTACTACGGGACGGCCATGAGGACAATTGTAAGGGTTTTTAGTTTCAGCCAATTGGTCAATTAAATTTTGAGCTTCTTTGGCATTTAACTTCCAATTGGCCTTAATTGAACGTTTACAAGCCATCATGATCGCCGTTTTTTCTCGAAATTGTTGTAACGTTAAACCACCATCCCGCAGTAACCAGTCAACCATTTCTTGAACTGTTTCCGCCTCTTGACCAACTGGAAACCATCCAGGATGCTCACGTAAAATCAAAGTATTAGGACCGAAATTTTCTAAATGTAACCCAAGCGCACCTAGAGTTTCTGCCTGACTTTCCAACTCCAGCATTTCTACGGTCGTAAACTCAAACACCAGTGGCACCAATAATTTTTGTTGTTCTAATCCAGTCTGTGCTAAAGTTGCATGATAATATTCATATTTTACTCGTTCTTGTGCCGCATGTTGATCAATTAAATACAAACCATCTGCCCCTTGAGCAAATAAAAAAGTTCCATGAAATTGACTTAGATATTCCAATTGCGGGAATCCCGCTACAATGGATTGCTTTGAATCCGATTGTAAAGGTAACTGTGTTTGATCACCCGTAATAATCGACGTACTTATTGCGCCAAAGGGATCCGGTTGTAAATTAGCTTGATATTTGTGGCTGAAATCTTCCACACTACTATCATTTAAATCTCCCACATGTTCCACCACAATAGGTTGAATTGATGGTTGCGGAGTTGTTTGATTATTTTTTTGGTCGGCTTTTCCCGTACCAATATGAGGTTCCTTTTTTTGACTTTGAAGCGATTGTCGACCACTCTGAGCTTGTTTACTTTTAGAAATTTGATTTAATTGTTGGACAAAATTTATTTCAGCACGCGGCCCATCTGATGCATCGTCTAAATGTTCCGTCGCATTGGGGATCAAGTTCACTTGATTAAATGCCTCAGAAACCATCTTTTCTAGTAAAGTTAATAACTGATTTTCTTTACTAATCCGAACCTCAAATTTTTGAGGATGGACATTAACATCTACTAAACTCGGATCTAACTCGATCTGTAACACCGCTAACGGGAACCGCCCCACCATTAAACGCGTTCCATAACCTTTGACCAAAGCCTTAGCTAAATTAAAATTCCGAACATATCTGCCATTAATTAACAGACTAATATATGAACGGTTAGAACGGGTTAACTCTGGCTTTGCGATCCAGCCTTGAACCTTGAAATCAGTATCAGCAGCCGTGACAGTCACCATATCTCGAGCCACTTCGACTCCATAAATAGCCCCAATAACCTGTTGTAAGTTGCCATTGCCGACCGTTTGCATTAAGCGTTTTTTATTATGTACTAAGTTAAACGAAATTTCAGGATAACTAAACGCCAAGCGATTGATAATATCAACGATTTTAGCTAATTCTGTGGTTTGAGATTTCAAATACTTCAATCGAGCGGGTGTATTAAAAAAGAGATCTCGCACGGTTATATTTGTCCCTTTCCGTGCCTCAGCCCCCTTCTGTTCTAAAATCTGATTACCGCGAATGTGCAACATCGCTCCAGACTCTGCATTTGCCACAGCTGTTTCCAAAAAAACATCAGCAACTGAAGCAATCGATGGCAAGGCTTCGCCTCGAAAACCAAGAGAATGAATTTGAAATAAATCCTGTTTGGTTTTGATTTTAGAAGTGGCATGTCGCAAAAAAGCTCGTTCTAACTGGTCAGCTCGAATCCCTTGTCCATCGTCAATCACTTGAATTAATTGAATTCCAGCTGCCTCAATTAGTATATCGACTTTGGTTGCTCCCGCATCAATCGCATTTTCAACCAATTCCTTTACAACCGATGCGGGTCGCTCAATCACTTCACCAGCGGCAATTTGGTTTGCTAAAGTTTCCGATAATTCAATGATATCTTGCCCCATGTGCACCTCCTATTTACTATTTTATCGTTTCAATAGTTTAACTAATGAATTAGCTATCATAATTAACAAAGTTCCACCAATTGCAATAACTATGAAATTGGCAATTCCGGCGTAAAGGCCTTGTTGGAATACTAGCTTAGCCTTTGAACCATAAATTAAAATATCACCCAGTGGAGCAATTACGATCCATGCAATAATATTTGCTAATCCTTGCCAAACATTAAAAGCGATAATTTTTTGCCAAGTCAATGGGCTAAAAATCAACTGTAATCGTTGTGTCACCAAACCTAATAATAATCCAAACAGGCCATCGGCAATCACCCATGACCACCAAGCATTATCCAATAATAAATAATCTTGTAAGGCGTGCCCTAATAATCCCACCATGAGTCCAAAAATTGGTCCAAAAATTGATGTCACAAAGGCCAACCAGGCCATCGCAATATTAATCTGGGTATGCATAACGCCCAGAGGAGCATGAAAAGTTCGCATCAACCATGCAAAAAATAAGATGCTCACACTAAGGGCAAAGATCCATTTAATTTTTTTAAAACGCATGGGCGCATCCCCTCTAATCCTTCAATTCTGTCTCGGCTGAATTATCATCAGCTTTTTGCTCTGCTTTGAGCTTTTGGTTTTCTATAATATTTTTAAGCTCACGATCAAAAAAGAGCGCAATTTTACCCATAACAGATTCTGAATCGTCTAAAAACGATTGAACCGAAGCTGCTAATTCAATTCGCATCCCTGACTTTGTCACATCTGGATGATCAACAAACATATATAAATTCACTTCATTTGCGGGATCATTAATAATAATCTTGCTTATTTGATTGATATAGCGGAGCGGTAAATTAATCAAATTTGTTTCTACACTTAAGTGGATTGGTTCATCACCACTGATGATAATTTCGCCGCTCACTAATTTATTCTCTTGAATTTTTTGCTTCAAAAACGTAAATAGCGGGTCTAATTTAATCAACGTCTGGTCTTCCGCCGTCCAAATACGTTGTTCAATTTCCTCATTCTTTAAAACCTCAATTACTTCATTTCCTGTTAGTTGCATTTTAAATTCCTTTGATTTCAGACTTTTGCAAAAAAATGTGTTTTTATACTTAACCTTCATTTTACCACATTGAATTAACCCATAAATCAGCTATTTGATAAATATCCAGTATATTGCTCTATCATCCAAAAAATTTTGTACCTATTCTTTTTAAATCAAAAAACCAACTACAAATTCATTGTAGTCGGTTTTCTCAATCAATTATTTAAATTACATCATACCATTCATGCCACCTTGTGGGGCTGGCATAGGTACTTCATCCTTTGGTTGTTCAGCTACCACTGCCTCAGTCGTCAATAACAATGCTGATACAGATGCGGCATTTTGTAAGGCTGACCGTGTCACCTTAGTAGGATCCACAATTCCAGCTGCAATCATATCAACCCAAGTATCATCAGCAGCATTATAACCAGTCCCTAGAGTTTGCTCCTTCAACTTGTTGACGATCACAGATCCTTCAAGTCCAGCATTCTCAGCAATTTGACGAACCGGTGCCTCAAGTGCGCGTTCAACAATGTTAATTCCAGTTTGAATATCCCCTTCAGCCTTTAAGGCTGAAACCGCTGGAATCACGTTGACCAATGCTGTTCCACCACCGGCGACGAAACCTTCTTCAACCGCTGCACGAGTGGCATTCAAAGCATCTTCAATTCGATACTTACGTTCTTTTAATTCGGTTTCAGTCGCTGCCCCAACATTAATAACTGCAACTCCTCCAGCCAATTTTGCTAGCCGTTCTTGTAACTTTTCACGATCAAAGTCAGATGTTGTTTCATCAATTTGACTCTTAATCAAAGCAACTCGTTCCGTAAGCAATTGCTTATCTCCAGCACCTTCTACCACCGTTGTGCTATCTTTTGTGATCGTAACCTTTGCCGCTTGTCCCAAATTCTCAATGGTTACATCCTTCAAATTTAACCCAAGGTCATCAGTAATAACGGTTCCACCAGTTAACACGGCCAAATCCTCTAACATGGCTTTACGTCGATCTCCAAACCCCGGAGCCTTAACAGCTACCACGTTGAAGGTTCCACGCATCTTATTCAAAACCAAGGTTGGTAGTGCCTCACCTGTAATATCGTCTGCCACAATCATAAGCGCCCGGCCTTGCTCTACGACCTGTTGTAGAACTGGTAAAATATCTTGAATATTGCCGATTTTCTTATCAGTAATCATGATAAATGGATTATCCAAATTAGCTTCCATTTTTTCATTATCAGTAACCATATATTGTGACATATATCCACGGTCAAATTGCATTCCTTCAACAACATCCAAGGTTGTTTCAATTCCCTTTGACTCTTCGATGGTAATTACACCGTCATGACCAACCTTGTCCATGGCTTCTGCAATTAAAGCACCCACCTCTTCGTTAGCCGCTGAAATTGACGCAATTTGCGCAATTTCTTCTTTTGTTGAAACGGTCTTAGACATTTCATGTAATGATTTAACGGCAGCATTCGTAGCTAATTCAATTCCACGACGGACACCAACTGGATTTGCTCCAGCCGTGACGTTCTTCAAGCCTTCGTTAATTATGGCTTGTGCTAATACGGTTGCGGTTGTCGTTCCATCACCAGCAATATCATTCGTCTTAGAAGCCACTTCAGCAACCAACTTAGCTCCCATATCCTCGAAATGGTCTTCCAATTCAATAGCTTTAGCAATTGTTACACCATCATTAGTAATTGTCGGAGCTCCATAACTTTGTTCAATCACTACATTTCGGCCTTTAGGTCCAATGGTTGTTTTTACAGTATCAGCTAGTTGATCAACCCCAGCCTTCATTTTTGCTCGCGCATCTTCAGAGAACTTTAATTCTTTTGCCATTTGATAACTCCTTTACCTTATATTATTAATTGAATTTTATATTTTTATAGAACGGCGATGATATCACGTTCATGCAAAACCAAATATGTCTCGCCACCATTTTTTATCTCTTTGCCGGCATATTGGTCATAAATAACTTCATCCCCAACTTTGACAGCCTTCGGAGCCTCCAAATCACCAACCGTGGTGTCAGAAACTGCTACGATAGTTCCTGTGGCAGATTTTTCTTGCGCATTTGAAGCGATCACAATGCTACCGACCGTTTGCTCTTTTTCATCATTGACTTGTAATAGAATCCGATCCCCTAATGGTTTTAACATAATATGATTTCCTCCTTATTTTTTAGCACTCTTTGACACTCAGTGCTAATTAACACTTTCTATAATACCACACTGGTAAATTTTTTCAACTAAATCATCAATTAAATCTCACGGATTGAAAGCGATTACTTTTCACCCTGGATTTCCGCCATAAATTCATCTAAATAAAAACGCATAAACGCTGTTCGGCGCGCCGCAATCGTCTGCGCTGTTTTTGTGTTCATAGTACTCTCTAATTTCAATAGTTTTTCATAAAAATGATTAATCACAGTGCTATGCTGTCGATATTCAATCTCAGACATATTTTCACGCACTATTTCATTGGGATTATACATTAAATTATTCGCATGACCACCATAGGCAAAAGCACGACCAATTCCAATTGCGCCTAAAGCGTCTAACCGATCTGCATCTTGAACAATTTCACCTTCCAAGCTGAGCTTATAATGTTGTTCCAAATTTTTAGAATAGGACATGTGTGTCATAATATTCAAGACTTCAGCCCTATCTACATCCGTTAGTCCCCATTCACGCATCTTAATCCGAAGTTCATCAATAGTTTCATTCACCGTATCAGTTAATTTGTCATCAATTAAATCATGCAGTAAAACTGCTGCTACGATTACGTCTTGGTTCATATTCTCCTCAGACTGCATTAACAATTCCGCGTTTTGTAATACTCGTTCCAAATGTAAATAATCATGCCCCGAAAACTCCTGGCTTGTTACCTCACGAACATAATCTTTAATTTCTTCAATCTGCATCTTTCCTACTCCTCAAACATTCTATCTATTTACTTTTAATTTTAAAAAATCATCTATCCGCTGGACATTACTTCACCTAATCCGTCGTATCTTCCCTTCCAGCTAGCCAAACTAGTCCAATCCAGATATAACTCCATTTTCATCAATATCAATCCGGTTGGCTGCTGGTACTTTTGGTAACCCAGGCATCGTTAAAATTGAACCAGTTAAGGCCACAATAAATCCTGCCCCTAATTTTGGCACAAGTTC